>CAXTWT010000171.1:6178-10223 GCA_964247955.1 uncultured Bryobacteraceae bacterium | reverse complement strand
CCGCCGCCCTGCCCCGCACCGTTTTGATCTCCAAACGGATTCGCTCCCGGCTGCCCTGCCATTCTCATATCCGGTCCCGAATCCGCTTGATTGCCTTGGGTCATGCCGGGACTCAAGCTGCCGGACACCAGAAACGATTCGTTGCTGTTCTCGCTGCCGCCAGGAGCCTGTGCGGTCGTCGGTGCCTCCGCATTCAATTCATTTTGCAGTTCGGCATCAGTAGATTGCCCGTTGTTTGCCCGCCCCTTAGCGCCGGGACCCGGCGAATTTCCTGTATTTTGCGCCCCGAACTGGCGCATTCTCTGCATAAAACGTGGTTCCGTCAGTTGCAGCTCAAAGTTCACCGGTCCCTTGGTGTTCGTATAGTCGACATCTTTCTTCAGCGTGTCGAACCCGAACATCCCGATCTCCACCGACCAGTTGCCAGCGCTTAACGGCGGAAGCGAGTAATGGCCGTCCGCATCCGTCACCGTGGAAAACACCGTGTCGTTCTGCGTGGCTGTGACGGTTGCGCCCGGAATTCGCTGACTGCCGGATGTCACAAACCCGCTCTGCGCCCATAGGCAGGAGCTCACAAAAAACAATAAAGTAGAGAAAAGGAAGTTCCGCAATTCGCTCTCTTCTTACAAACAGGAAAACTCGATTAAACGGCGTGTTTTGAGAAGTCTGCGTTACCCTTTCCACAGTAAATATTCAGGATTTGATACGGTAAAGCGAATGGCTCTGGATTTAGAAACCCTGCGCAAGGAGGTCGAGACGTTTCTCGACGATTCAAACACACCGGTTTTTCACGGTTATCACCGCATGCTCGATGCTCTCAACCAAGTCTCCTGGGACGTCGAGAATCATCCGGATTTCCGCGAGTTTGTCAGCGCGGGGCGTAAAGCCGGGGCGAAGATTATTGTCTTTTCCCACCGGGCGTTTTCTCTTGACCAGATCGACGAAGCGCTCGATCAACTGGAGGATAGCAGTCTCACGCGCGAGGAAAAGCGCAACTTTGAGGTCCGTCTGCGTCAGTTGCAGGCTTACGAAGGGTTTACCTGTTCGTTGGAACTCTCGTTTACCCTGGACGGCCAAGTGTACTTATACGAGCTGTACACCGACTGGTACGAAGCGATGAACGACATTTTGGCTGAACTCGACGCCTCTATCGAGGTAGAGGAAGAAGGGGGCGATGACACCCTCGGAGGATACTTTTCTAAAAACTAATGCCTGCCCAAACAGTGCCTAATCGTGCTGTTCTTGCGTCTCGCTGGGTACGCCCGGCGGCGCGTTGGATTTTTTCGGCAGCACCGGAAACGGAGGTTGCACGGCTGGGAAGCAGCCTCGGATTGTCGCGCGTTGTCGCAACGGTTTTGGCCAAGCGCGGCTACTCCGATCCGGCGGCGGCAAAGGAGTTTTTATCGCCGAAACTCGACGGTCTTCACGATCCTTTCGAGTTGCGCGGCATGGACATTGCTGTTGCCCGCCTGAGTGACGCGATTCAGCGGCGCGAGCCGATTCTGATTTACGGCGACTACGACGCCGATGGAACGGCATCGGTTGTGATTCTGAAGAAAGCCGTCGAACTGCTCGGCGGCATTGCCGAATTTCATGTTCCGGATCGCCTCAAAGAAGGTTACGGCATGCGGACGGAGGTGGTCGACCGTGCAGCGGCAAACGGTGTTCGCCTCATTATTAGTGTGGACACCGGCATCCGCGCTCACGAAGTCGTCCGGCATGCAAAGTCGGCCGGAATCGACGTAATTGTCACCGACCATCATCTGCCCGAAGCCGAACTGCCGCCCGCGCTGGCCGCCATTAATCCGAATCGGCCCGACTGCTCTTATCCTTTCAAGCACCTGTGCGGAGCAGGCGTTACGTTCAAGCTGGTGCAAGCGGTTCTGAGCCGCAGCGATTGGCCCGCTTCCCGGCAGTCGGCCCTGCTCGACTCTTTTCTGAAGCCGGTTGCAATCGCCACGGTTGCCGATATCGTTCCGCTTACCGGAGAAAACCGCATCATTGTGATGCGCGGATTGTCCGGATTGCGCGATGTGCGCAGCCCCGGCCTGCGGTCACTGCTGAGAGTGGCAGGGTTTAAAGACGGTGAATCTCTGTCCGCTTATCAGGTTGCCTTCCGGGTTGCGCCGCGTATTAACGCTGCCGGCCGCATGGCAAACGCCCGCGATGTGATCGAGCTTTTTCTCACGGATAATAAAGTTCGTGCCGAAGAGTTGGCTGGACAGCTTGATGGTCTGAATCGCGAACGCCAGCAAGTGGAAACCGAAATTATTGAAGGCATCCTGAAGCAATGCGAGGAGGAAAGCACGGACCTAACTCTCTCCGCTCTGGTATTTTTCGGAGAAGATTGGCATCCCGGCGTTCTCGGCATTGTGGCAAGCCGGTTGGTGGAGCGGTTCTGCCGCCCTGTGTTTGTTCTCAGCTCCTCCGCCGGCTCCGGCACCGACGAGCTTCACTTAACCGGATCAGGACGCAGTATTCCCGCCTTTCATCTGCTGCAGGCGCTCGAAAGCATGCCGGAGCTTTTCGGGAAGTTCGGGGGGCATAAGCAGGCAGCGGGTCTCACTCTGCCTCTGTCCCGGCTTCCGGAATTTCGCCGCCGCTTCAGCAGCTTTGCGGCAGGCTGCCTTAGCGCGGACGATCTGCGTCCGCAGTACCTGGTTGATGCAACCGTGTCGTTCCCGGAGTTAACGGATCTGTCCGTGGGACAGATCCTGTCGCTCGGACCATTCGGTTTCGGAAATCCCGTACCTCTTTTCTACTCCATGAACGTCGAAGTGGCCGGTCCGCCCAGAGCCTTAACCGACGGCAAACATTTCAGCGTGCCGCTTCGTCAGGAAGGCTGTCTCCTTTGCGCCAAGGCGTGGAATTTTGGCGAACGCCTTACCTTTCTTCAGCCGGGAAACAAGCTTGATATTTTGTTTCAGGTCGAAGAAGATTCTTACTCGCGTCAGCGCGGTTACAGCCCGTGGTGCATATCGCTCAAAGACGTACGTTCGGCTTCTTCCTAAGCTGTAAAAAAGGGCCCTGAGCGGGTAGTCCGAAGACCAACCGCTCAGGGCCGAAAGAGAAAGAACACAGGGAACAAACTACACAGGACAAAGGTTGTGAGCGCCGGAGATTACGCTTTCGCTGTCCGGCGGCGGAAGAAAAGGCCGACCGCCATCAGTCCGCCAGCCATCAGGCCCATTGCGCCCGGCTCAGGAGCAGCAGCAGTGTCGCCAAAGAATGCGAGGTGTGATTGGGCGTCAGTCAAGCTATCAAGGGCGCTTTGCGAGTAGAACGTGTTTCCGCTAGTCAGATTCTTTGCAGCAATGCCGAAGTCGCCGCTGGCGTTAAAAGAATAGGTATTGCTGCCGTTAGACTCAAGCGACATCAGCACGGAAGGATTAGCAAGGTAGTAGTAATAAAGCTGATCGTTGGCAGCAGTGATTTTCAGATCAACTTTCGTACTCACGCTACCGCCGCCATCGACTGAGAAGAAGACATTATTGGCGGAGTTCGCGTTGTTGGCGCCGCTCGCTAAATACTGGGCATTCGCGCTCAAGCCCGCGCCGCAGTTGCCGCCGCCATACACGCAGTAGCCGACATTCATGTTGGGGCCGTCCCATGAGGCGTGATTCCAGAAAGGAGTTCCGCTTGTGCCGAGCGTCGGCTTGTTATAAAACTTTCCATCGGTCGTGTTGAGGTTCAGTCCGTTGCCGCTCAATGTGAACACGATGTCGTTGTAATCGTAGTCGCCCTGAACGAGATCCTCGAAGCCGCCATAGTAAGTGTTGGCAAAGGCGGGAAGGGCCATAAACAAGGCCACGCCGATAAGAGATAATTTGCGTAAGTTCATTTAATCCTCCGAGTTCCGAATTAATCGAGTCAGTTTCTCTGAATTTCTTGCCTCGAACAATCTTTCATATTTGCAGAATACGGCTTCCAGGACGAAGTGCAAATATCCCGTACTACCGTAACTTTTGAGGAGCTTGGGGAAGCGTATCTCTTCTTCAGGACAGGGATTAAGCGTCGTTTCAGTACTGTGATCGTCGAAAAATCA
>CAXTWT010000171.1:1788-6078 GCA_964247955.1 uncultured Bryobacteraceae bacterium | reverse complement strand
TCCGCGCCAAGTACGTGGTCACGATGGACGCGCAGCACCGGATCATTCCGCAAGGGGCCATAGCGATTCGCGGCGCGCGCCTTGTCGGCGTCGGCACGCAAGCCGAACTGGCCAAGCGGTTTCAGCCGACCCATACGCTGGACAAACCGGATGCGCTGATAGCGCCCGGCCTTATTGATACGCACACCCATGCGCCCATGTCCTTGTTCCGTGCCATTGCGGATGATAAACGTCTCCAGGACTGGCTCGACAACTTCATCTTTCCCGCTGAGTCGAAGAACGTGAATGCGGAGTTCGTTCGTTGGGGAACGCGTTTGGCCTGCCTGGAAATGGTTTTGGGCGGCATCACTACGTATACAGACATGTACTACTTCGAGGACATCGAAGCCGAAACAGCGAAGGGGGCGGGCGTGCGTGGCGTTCTGGGCCAAACGGTCATCGGCTTCCCTGCCCCGGACTACAAAACATGGCAGGAAAGCATTGCAGCAACGGAACGGTTTATCCAAAGTTACGCACACGACGATTTGATTACTCCCGCCGTGGCTCCTCACGCCGTCTACACTACCCCGAACGAAGCATTAATCGCCTCGCACAAGCTCGCCGTCCAGTACCATGTTCCGCTCCTGATCCACGTGGCGGAGACCCAAAAGGAACGGGATGATTTATTGACGAAGCGCAATCTGACTCCGACGCAGTTGCTGGCAAAGCTGGGCGTGCTTGACGGGCGTGTTGTGGCTGCCCACTGTGTTTGGCAGGATGACAACGACCTTCGCCTCTTGAAACAACACAATGTCGGCGTGGCGCACTGCCCTTCGAGCAATACGAAACTCGCCAGCGGCATCGCGCGCGTGACCGATATGCTCAAGAACGGAATCGCTGTGGGACTGGGAACCGATGGGTTTGCGGGAAGCAACGATACTGCCGACTTAATCCTGGAGATGGACCTTGCCGCCAAGCTGCAAAAGGTAACGACGAAAGATCCGACTGTGTTGCCCGCCGAGCAAACCTTTGAGATGGCGACAACCGGCGGAGCGCGGGTGCTCGGAATGGAAAACGAGATTGGCTCGCTGCAAGAAGGGAAACGAGCGGATTTGATCACGATCTCGCTGGCCCGACCGAATGCCGTTCCGATTTACAACTTGTATTCGCAACTGGTTTACGCTACAAAAGCGGGTGACGTGGAGGACGTATTCATTAACGGTAGGCAGATTGTACGCTCACGTCAAACGCTGACGTTGAACCCTCCTGAAATTTACCGAAAAGTCGAAGAATATCGGAAACAGATTCAAGCGAGCATCACGCACTGAACGATTCCATTTCGGGATTTTCGCGTCGGATCTTTCGGATCGAAACTATCCTCTAGCGACAGTTTGAATCGTGCGACACAGAGCGTATCGGAACCATTTATGCCTTTTCATCTGCGATCTTTATCCGGCATTCTCGGAAGCATTCTGTTACTTGCGGCTGCCCATGCCAGCGCGACTACGATTACGACAACAGATTTCAACACCTGGAAAACGTCGGACATCACCGGCAGCCCTACGGAACTGAACTTTTATCCCATTAATAATACTTCGTACAACACCGCCGCAGGAATCACCTTGTCACCGAATGGATCGATCCTGCCCTTTGTGTTCACCGGTCCTAATAACGGCAGCTACAGTTTGACAGGTGACGGCTACGGCAAAGCTTTGCTGGGCGCTTCGAATGCTGGAGCCGGCATCAACATCAGCTTACCGACGGGCGGCGAAAACGCTTTCTTCTTGGACGTCAGCGCAACGGCCAGCAAACCAACGACCCTCACTCTTTCTGACGGTGAAACATTCTCGGTCACTTCCACCTTTTTCGGCGCTGCTTTGTCGCAGCCGGTTTCCTGGATCAAGATCTCCACGATTCCCGGCTCTCAGGCATACATCAACGATTTTCTGTTTGGAACCAGCACGCTTCCCCAGGATGGAGCAGGCGGACCGTCCACTCCCGAACCGGCCACCGTTCTGCTCTGTTTATGCGGCGGAGCGCTGGTATTCTTCGGAACTCGCCGTAAGAAATGCGCGGCATAATAGCGCAGACAACACGAATCACACCAGGCACTCAAGGTGGCTTTACCTCGTCGTACACTGTTATGATTCAAACTTGCTAAGGCTCTAATGATTGGCTCTTACTGGCAGGCCACGAGGTTTGCCAGTTCTTGAGGAGGAGCCAACCATGCCGAAACTCATTCCTGCCCTGTGTACGCTTCTTGCGCTCTGGGGAGCTTCTACGCTCCCGGCGGAAACCATTTACGCCATCAGCCAGGACAGCAACACGGACACCACGGACCTGTTCAGCTTCGACAGCGCCACCCCGAATGTGATTACCGCGCCCCGGCCCATCACCGGGCTGAGTCGAATGAATCCACTGCTGACTACTATAGCCTTCCGCCCGTTGGACGGGCAACTCTATACGGAAATAGGCGCCAGCATCTACCGCATTAACCCCGCCACGGCCCAAGCGACGCTGCTGTCCACCGCTCCGGGGCTTAGTTTAACCACGATGGCGTTCAACCCCGTAACAGGTTTGTTGCGCGTCATCGGCACAGCTAGAGAAGCGGACACCCGCAGTTATCGGGTAAACGTGGACACGGGCGCGTTAATCGGGTACGAGCAATCTTTGCCGCTACGCGGGTTGGCCTACACCAATGTCTACGCCGGGGCGGGCACGACCACGCTCTACGCCCTTTCCGGAGGAGGCTTTCTCGAGATTGACGATCCCGAAAATCAGTCCCAGTTCACCCTCGTGGGACAGGTGGGCGCGTTTGGACCCGGGCCTGCCTTCACCGGCCTCAGCATTTCCGGCGTGACCGGGACGGCGTATGCCTCCTTCACCTTCAATGCCGGCACGCCGGGGCCCGACAGTTCGCAGTTCTACACGGTGGATTTGAATACCGGGGCCGGAACCCCCGTCGGCCCGATCGGGAACGGCACGCTGTTTGTGACGGACATTGCCGCCCCAGTCGGTCCCTCGCAAGTTGCGCCCGTGCCGGAGCCGACGAGCTGGGGACTGCTCGGGGCGGGTCTCCTGTTGGGCGGTGTAGTTCGGCGTTGGCGACCACGCGACGGTGCTGTCAGTTGAGATCCGGCGATAGGCGGGCTGCATCTTGGAACAACAGGCTTCCCCTTGTCGTACTAAGATATAACGAACGAGGAGGCAAGCATGTTCTGTGACGGATGCGGCGCTGAGATTGGAGAAAGTCAGAGTTTCTGCCCCCGGTGCGGGAAACCGCTGAGAGGCACGCCTTCCGTGCCGGCACAAAGCCGGATTGCGGGACACCTCCGGTTGTTGGGAATTTTGTGGCTGGTCGCCTCCGCATTTCGCCTGGTGCCTGGGCTGATTCTGATATCGATCTTCCGGCCTGAGATGGCGCTGCTGCCGCCCGAGGTGCCGGCGTTCGTTCCTCACTTGGTGCAGGCCATCGGCTTTGTCTTTCTGGCTATTGCCGTTCTAGGGTTTTTGACTGGATGGGGATTATTGACGCGTCAGTCCTGGGCACGGATGGCGGCTATTGTTTTCGGCGCGGTCAGTTTACTGGACGTGCCTTTCGGCACGGCGCTCGGTATTTATACACTGTGGGTTCTGCTGCCCGCCCAATCAGAACAGGAGTACCGCCAGGTCGCTCAAGCAGCCTAGCGTGTTACTTTGGTTCTGATTAATGGCCTGGTTCAATCGACAGAAGCCGCCTATCGACGGAGAGCCTCCCAATGAGGATGAAAAAATTGTTCGCACGGAAGGCTTATGGCAGAAGTGCGACTCGTGCGGACAGATTATCTGGCGTAAAACCGTTGAGGAGGGTCAGCAGATTTGCCCCAAGTGCGGGCATCATTTCCGCATCTCAGCGGCGGAACGGCTAGCGCAGCTTTTCGATGACGGCCAATATACGGCCCATGACGCCGGTCTGCACTCGTCGAACCCGCTGAACTTCGTGGATTCAAAGCCGTATTCGCAGCGCCTGGCGGAGATGCAAGCTGCCACGCAACTGCCGGATGCGGTCATCTGCGGAAGCGGACTGCTTCATGGCAGGCAGGTGCAGATTTGCGCGCTGGAGCTGAAGTTTATCGGCGGCAGCATGGGCGCAGTCGTTGGAGAAAAGATCACTCGCGCCATTGAGCGCTGCCTGCAAGAGAAAACTCCGCTGGTGATCGTTTCCGCTTCGGGCGGCGCGCGCATGCAGGAAGGCGCGATCAGCCTTATGCAGTTAGCCAAGCTGTCGGCGGCGCTCATGCGGCTGGATGAAGCGGCGCTTCCTTATATCAG
>CAXTWT010000171.1:0-1688 GCA_964247955.1 uncultured Bryobacteraceae bacterium | reverse complement strand
GCTTAGCGAAAATAGTTGGTAGATGCTGCAACTCACCGGAGCCGGAAAGCGGTTCGGACATAAGCTGCTTTTCGATGGGCTCGACTGGTTAATCACCCCGAAGGAACGCGCCGGCCTTGTCGGCGGCAATGGTACCGGCAAATCCACGCTGCTGAAGGTAATCGCCGGAACCGAGTCGCTCGATTACGGCTCGCTTTCCACCGCTAAGGGCATCCGCATCGGTTATCTGCCGCAGGACGGATTGCAGGTAAGCGGCCGCACTGTGTTTGCCGAATGCTTGAGCGTGTTCGCGGACGTAAAAGAGCTGGAAAGCGAACTGGAAAGCTTAACCGCCCGCATGAGCGAACTCGACCCTCTAAGCGACGAGTATGCGAATGTGGCCCACCGTTTCGAGCAGGCAGACAGCGAGTTCCGGGCGCGGGATGGTTACGCGATTGAAGCACAGGTAGGCGCGGTGCTGGTCGGCCTGGGTTTTCGCAAAGAAGACTGGACACGCCAGACGGAAGAGTTTTCGGGCGGCTGGCAGATGCGCCTTGCTCTCGCCAAGTTGCTGCTCGAAAAACCGAACTTGTTGCTGCTGGATGAGCCGACCAACCATCTCGATATTGAAGCCCGCGACTGGCTGGAAGAATATCTCGGCAACTACGAAGGCGCTTACATCCTGATCTCGCATGACCGCTATTTTCTGGATGTTACCGTCAAGAAAATTGTGGAGGTTTGGAACAAAAAAGTTTACTTTTATTCGGGAAATTATGAAAAGTACCGAACACAGAAGGCCGAGCGTTTAACGCAGTTAGAATCGGCCTACAAAAACCAGCAGGACAAAATTCAGCAACTGGAAGCCTTTATCAGCCGCTTCCGTTATCAGGCCACAAAGGCAAAACAGGTGCAGAGCCGCATCAAGGAACTCGAAAAGATCGAGCGCATCGAACTGCCGCCTGAAGAAAAAACCATTCACTTCACATTTCCGCAGCCGAAACCGAGCGGGCGCGTTGTGGCGCAGTTTAAAAATGTGTCCAAGAGCTACGGAACCAAACAAGTCTTCAGCGGCGTGAATTTTACGATTGAGCGCGGCGACCGCGTGGCGCTGGTGGGCGTCAACGGAGCGGGCAAATCAACGCTAATTAAACTGCTGGCGGGAACCGAAACGCTCACGAGCGGCGAGTACCTGTTGGGGCATAACGCCGAGCCGGATTACTTTGCCCAGGATCAATATAAAGAACTCGATGTGAATGCGCGGATGCTGGATGATCTCAGCGAGGCCGCGCCGCGCACCACGCAAACCGAGCTGCGCAATCTGCTGGGATGCTTTCTGTTCAGCGAGGACGATGTATTCAAGCGGATTGGTGTCCTATCCGGCGGCGAGCGCAACCGCTATGCCCTAGCGCGCATGCTGCTGCATCCCTCGAACTTTCTGTTGCTCGATGAACCGACCAATCACTTGGATATTCGCGCCAAGGACGTACTATTGGAAGCTTTGGAGAACTTCACGGGCACCCTGGTTTTCGTGTCTCATGACCGTTATTTCATCGAGAACCTGGCAACGCGGGTGTTTGAAATCGGCGAAGGCGAAGTGCGTGTTTTCCCCGGCAACTATGCCGATTACTTATGGCGCAAGAGCGGAGGCGCGAATCAGGAGCCGACTCTAGACGACGTGCTGATCGGCGTGCCTCCGGCGGTGCCGATAC
>CAXTWT010000170.1:0-10257 GCA_964247955.1 uncultured Bryobacteraceae bacterium | reverse complement strand
TAGTCGCTGAGGCCGTATAGGAGACACGATGCCCTGGCTTGCACGTTTGCAAAATACACTTCGCTCTGTGTTCCGATATCGGCAAAGTGAAGTGGATCTGGACAGCGAGTTTCGTGACCACTGGGAGCAGGAGTTTCAACACAATCTGCGCTCCGGCATGTCCCCTGAAGAAGCGCAGTTAGCCGCCCAACGGCTAATCGGCCCCGCCGCCCGCTATCAGGAGGAATGCCGGGACGCACGGGGCACCCGTTGGTTGGAGAACTTGGCTCGTGATCTGCGCTACGCGCTCCGCAGTCTTCGGAAGAACGCTGCCTTCTCTCTGATTGCCATCCTGGCGCTGGCGCTCGGTATTGGAGCTTCGACGGCCATCTACAGCTTGGCTCGCACTGTGGTTTTTGCCCCACTTCCCTACCCGCATGCCGACCGCCTGGTTCAGATCCAAGCCGTGTCCCGCAAAACAGGCCAGCCTTCACCCTGGGCTCCTTACGCTGACTTGTTGGACTGGAAAACACGCAACCGCACGTTTGAAACGATGGGCGGCTACGGATTCGCGCTGCTCAATCTGCCCGGTGATCCTCCGGCGGCTCTCTACGGGGTGCGAGTCACCTATGATCTGTTCCCTACACTCGGCGTCAAACCGGCGCTCGGGCGCAACTTCCGGCCCCAGGAGGATCAGCCGGGCCGAGGCCAGGAGATTATTTTGAGCGACAATCTCTGGCGTACTCGCTTTGGCGCAGACCCCGGTCTTCTGGGCAAAACCATCCGGTTGATCGGCCGGGAGGAAGGCGATGAGTATAGTGTGGTCGGCATTATGCCGCCTGGATTTAACTTTCCTCTAACCATCCCGACTTCTGTGAATCCGCCCACGCGCCAGATGGCCTATTGGATTCCAGTCGCTAAACAGCCTTCGCGCACGGACGGCACCAGCCTCAACCCGGTGGGCTTCTTGCATTCCGGCATTTCGCTGTCACAGGCGCAAGCGGATCTTGCCTCCGTCGCCGCCCAACTGGAGCGCGAGTATCCCGACACCAACACGGGCCGTACGATCCGTCTCGTGCCCTTGAAAGAAGAAATCTTGGGCCGATCCAAGGCGGCGTTGACCTTGTTGTTAGCTGCCATCGGCGCCATTCTGGCCATTATTTGCGCTAATCTGGCGCACCTGCTTCTGTCGCGGGTCTTCAGCCGTATGCGGGAGTCCGGCCTTCGCCTAGCACTCGGAGCGAGCCGTTTCCGTTTGCTGCAACAATGGCTGGCCGAGAGCATTGTGCTGTCCGTCTTGGGTGGTTTGGGAGCTTTGTTTCTTGCGAAAGTATTGCTGCCGATCCTACTGCAACTCGCCCCACAAAATATTCCCCGTGTGGCGGAAGCGCGCCTCGATGCACCTGCTTGGGCCTTTGCCGGTTTAGCCTCGCTCCTGGCTGGATTTGCGGTAGGCTTTCTGCCCGCCTCTCTAGCGGCTCGGACCGATGTGCAAGCGGCGCTTTCGAGCGCGGGAACGCGAACAACCGCGCACCCAGGCCGGGTGAGACTGCGTGATCTGTTGATTGTGGCGGAAGTCTCGCTGACCGTTGTTCTCGCGCTCGGAGCCGGTCTCTTGCTCAAAAGCTTTTCACGCCTGACCAGCGTCGATCCCGGCTTTTCCCGCGATCATGTCGCAATGGCCTTGATTCTGTTAATAGACCGCAAGTATCCCGATCTGACCTCGCGCACGGTTTTTGCGCATAAGCTGCTGGAGGAGCTGAAGAAAAACGTCGGCATCCTTTCCGCAGGCATGGTGGACGCAACGCCGCTTTCCGGCAACACGGCAGAATTGCCCGTCCGCATTGATGGCCGACTCTCTGCTGAGCGTGGCGCGAATCGGCCGAGGGCGGAGATTTTTTCTGTGAGTTCCGAGTATCTGCCGACCGTGGGCATCCGTCTCCGGCGCGGTCGCTACCTGAACGAACATGATAGTCATCGCCCCATGGTTCTTATCAACCAAACGGCTGCAGACATGTTCTGGCCTCACCAGGACGCCTTAGCAAGGCGCATTGGCTTGGAGAACGGAACGGTTCAGCCACAAGAGCGTTCCGTGGTGGGCATCGTCTCCGATACACGGGATAACAACATTGACCAGCCTGCGCGTCCAGCCCTCTACATATCTATGGACGAGGGCGTGGCGCCGCCGCAGATGCTGGTAGTACATTTGCGAGAAGATGTATCGAATTCAGCCGCTGCCCAGATGATCCACCATGCTGTCACAAACCTGGACAAAAACCAACCAGTGTTTCTGGTGACTTCAATGGAAGATCTGTACCGCAATTCGATTGCCGAGCGCCGCTTTACGACCTTTCTTCTTACTGCGCTCGGTACCCTGGCCCTCCTTCTCGCGGCTCTGGGTATCTATGGAGTGATCTCCTATTCCACCACGCAGCGGACCCGCGAGCTGGGCATCCGGGCGGCCCTCGGCGCACAACGCCAGCAGATTGTGTGGCTGGTCCTCCGTCACAGTCTATTGCTTAGCTTGGCGGGTACGACACTTGGGATTACAACTGGTTTGCTCGTGACGCGTTGTCTTGCGGGTCTTCTGTACGAAGTTACTCCCCACGACTATTCCACCTTGGCCGCAGTCGTGCTTCTGATCACGGCCATATCGGTGCTGGCCGGATGGCTGCCCTCGTACCGGGCGGTGCGGATTGATCCGATGCAGGCGCTTCGGCAAGAGTGAAAGGTAGAACGCTCCTTTACTGCTTTCCTGAATCCTACTGCTACTGTTTCTTCTTTCTTCCGAACTGTTGCAGAATGGAATCCACCGGATTATTCGGCTGCTGTTGCTGCTTCTGCTGTGCGCCGTTCTGAGCCGGCTGTTGTGCGCCTCCTCCGAGCAATCCGCCCACGATGCCGCCCACGCCGCCTTTGCCCGTGACGGCGCCTACCAGCTTCGATGGGTCAGTTACTGTCGGCAACAGATTATTCAATTTCATCTTCGCCAAAGCTTGTGTGTCGGCTGTAAATGATGGATGCGCCATGGTTCCTGTCACTAACACCGGCAATACCAGCTCGCCCTTGTTGTTTGCCAGCGCAGTGCTCAAATATCCGCCAACGTTGGAGCCGCCCGCCGCGTGACTGGCGCCGCTTCCCAGCACAGCCGTCGCGTGCATATCAATGGCTTGATCCACCAGATTCAGCGTGCCGGTTCCCGCCAGCGAACCGGCATCCAATACAGCTTTGAGATTGTTTGTCGACGCTAAGCCGTTCCGAATATCCATTGTTCCGGAAAGCTGTTTTAAAGCCGTGCTGTTTCCTCCCTGCGAAGGGGCGCTGCTCCCCAGGAACTTGCCGATGCGCGAAAGCTCACCCAGGATATTTACATTTTTGAGTTGGCCGTTCGCCACGTTGAAACCCAAAGTCCCGTTCAGTGAACGCGCCAACTCCGCGCTCGATTCGAGCGTAAAATTCAGATTTGCATTCGTCGCCAGACTGCCGTATAGGGTATTCTTGACGGAACTCACTGCCGACAGCAGAGCGTTCGTATCCACGCCGTTCAGCTTTGCATTTACGGAGCAAAGCGGATGCACGGGCCGCGTGTCTACGGAAACCGTTCCGCTTTCTGAACCGCCAAATACGTTCGCGGTCACCGGCGACAATTGCACCACGCCCCGGTTCAGCTTGCAATTCGCGCGCACGTTGGTAAGCGTTATCTCTTCCGCTTTTACCGTGTTTGCCGTCAGCGTTCCCGAACCTGTTGTTTTCTCTAAAAGGCTCGGCTCATTGGCCCGACGAGTTTGCGGAGCCTTCCCCTGCTGCGGGGCCGCTAATTGCTGCAATTCAGTGGTATCCAGCGTATTGGCCGCTAAAGCAAACTGCACCTGAGGGGCCGCAAAATTACTGGCGGACAAGTTTCCGTGCAGGCTCGTGCTGCCCGCTGCTGCCGTCAAGTTTTCAATCGCAACGCTGTTTTGAGAAAAACGAAGATTTGCCGAAGTCACTGATACCGGTTTGGTCAAAGCCGGTGTCGTGATCGTAGCGCCCGCTATGCTGCCGGTACCCGAAAACGCCAATCGGGAAGGCTGCGCTGTCGGGCCTTGCACATGCGCATCGAGTGACAGCTTGCCGCTGCCTGACATTCCTTTGGAAAGGTCCGCTCCATATGCTTTCGCGATGTTCAGCAGTTCTGCAATATCGGCATTGCTCGTCTTCAGCGTCGCATCCACCACCCGATTCGGCGTTGTGTACTGTGAAAGCGCGAAGGCAGCGTTCAGCACCGTGGAGCCGCTCTTGGCTTGAAACGGGTTGGATCGTATCGTATCCGGCGACAGCGCCAGATCAATGGCGGACACAAAAACCGGCAGCTTGATTTCGCCGCCGCTCGCCTCCAGGTTCCTGATATTTAAGGAACCATTCAATTGAGGCCCGGTCGTAGGACCCTTTGCCGTAATATCCGCATTCACCGTTCCGGTAACCTGATAAGCCGGATCAAAGGCCACTCCGAACGATCCCGCCAACTGCGCCAGTTCTTTCAGTGAGGACCCGTTCGTTTTCACGCGCATATTGACTTGCGCCGGTTTCACGCCCGCGTTGGCTTGGCCGGACAGCGCAAACGAAGTGGTCCCCAGTTTCACTGTGCCGGAGCGGATGTTAATCAGATCCTGCTTACGGTCTGCGGAAAGGTCATACTGCGCTTCAATCGGGTAGGCGAGCTTTGCCCCCCGGATTACCGCATTCTCTAGCCTCAGGTTTCCTTTTCCGGCGACGTTCGCGCCTTCGGAATTAATGTCCGTCTCTCCCGAAAGGATGCCGTCCGTACCTTGTGGAATCGATCCGCTGGCAAAACGGTTCGCTGCCGCCAGCGACACTTCCTGCAAGGAAACCCGGCCATCCACCGGAACAGCCGCCGTGTTCCCAGCCCCCAAAGGCCCGACCTTGCCGTCAAACCCGAGCAGCTCTTTTCCCGCTCCCGGCAAATGCGCCGCCAGCTTTAATCCAAAGCGCTTGTTGGGCGCGAAATCGGTCAAGCCGACATCAATGTGGTCATATACTGACCTAGGCTCCCGAGTCGTGGCATCTGTTAACGCCACTTGCCCGTCAGCAATTTCCAACTGATCCAGCGCCAAGGACGAAGACCCGCCGGATTTGTTTTGTTCGCCCAGCGTCGAGAAATTCCAAACTCCCTGCGCATTGCGGATCAACTCAATTTGCGGGCGGCTCAGCTTCAGCGATTTCACCTCAGGATTGCCGCCGATCAGGGAGAATAGTCCCACGCTGACGTACACGTCCTTAGCGGTTGCAAACGGGTGGGAAGAAGCAAAAGCCGGGTCTTCTCCGATAGTTAACCCATCGATGCTCACCGAAAAGGGAAGCAGCTTCAAACCGAGCGGCCCCAAAGTAACCGGTCGGTTCAGTTTCTTTTGCAATTCAGCCTGTACACGGGGGCGGTAGTGATCCACGTTCGACAGGAGTATGCCGAACGCCGCAACGGCCAAAACAACAACAGCGGCGAGAATAATCAGGAGACGGCGCATATCACTGAGTTGATGCCCTCCTTGCGGCAAACGGCGCAGTTTATCCCGATTGTGAATAAGAAATAATACTTATTTTTTAACTTTGTTTGGGGAGATGAAGATACTCTTTCACGTGAACCAGTTCAGAACGCTCTTCTTCGCTGCTGTTTCCGCAGTTCGCCAATAGTTGCTGATAGTAGCTCCGGGCTGCTTCCGGCTGTTGGGCGAGTTCGGCTGCACGGCCCGCCCCGTACAAACCATTGAACCGGTTCGGGTCAGTTTTCAGGGACAAACGGTATTGCGCCAATGCTTCTTGCGGTTGGTGCAATTCCAGCAGCATGTCCGCGAGCATCTCGCGGGCTGGTATCTCCACCTCGCCTTTTCCCACTTTGTCCTGTTTATCCGCAACCGGTTCCAGTAATCGAGTTGCTTCCGCGCCGTTTCCTTCGGCAAACGCCAGCCATGCGCTTCGTCGCGGTTTGTCGCCATCTGCTCGGCAACATACGCGTAGGGTCCCTTTTTCACCGCTTCTAACGCTTTGTCGTACTTTTCAACGGCGCTTCGGGCGGCTGGGACGTCGCGCAAATGCCCTGCGCCCACCGCTTGCGCCCAGTAAGTGAGGGCTTGAAACTCCGGTCCGGCCGGCACGGGAGCAAGCGCTTCCGCTGCTTTCCAATTGTGCGTTTCCAAGGCGAACAGGGCGGGGAAGTGAGCCTGCACATAGTAGAAATAATCTTCCATGTCTTTGCTGAAATCCCCTTTCCCGACCTGCAATGCTTCGTTCTCCGTCGCGTTCGCGTTCCGGTCTTGTCCCATTTGGAGATATGCGTACAGGAGGAAATCCATCGCATGAAGCCGGTCCGCTGTGGCGGATTGCTTTTCAGCCGTCGTTTTCGAAGCTACGTTTGATTGCACATCCTCCGGCCACAATCCAAGCCGGGCAAAGATGTGAGACGGCATATGCAGCGCATGAGCCGAAGCTGGTGCAATCTGAGCATATCGCTGGGCTGCGGGCAGACCCTGCCGCGCCATCTGCGGGTTGTCGCAGGCATGAATCAGATAATGAGCAATGCCCGGATGGTTCGGCTCCTCGCCGAACAACGGAAGCAAGATGGCAACCGCTTCCTTGCGCTTTGCCAATTCATGATCGTTCGCATGAGGCGAAGCAAGCAGGGAAAGTGCATAAAAGACGGCGGCTTCACGGTCATCGGGATAACGGCTTCGAAGTTGATTGAGTTTCTCCGAATAAGCCAAGGAACGGATCTCGTAAGAAGCATCGCCATTTTGATAAAAAGCAGCCGCCGCCTCAATATAGCCCCGCTCCCGTTCGATTTTGGCCCCTGCCGCCTGCGCTTTTCGAATCAGTTCGCGGCCTTTTTGCAGATCCGCTTCCGAAGGGCGATCCCACAACTGCCGGTACAGGCTCATGGCTTCGCCCCAGTACGCCATCGCGCAGGCAGGCTCTTGCCTTGCGATCTCCTGGAATTGTTTGGCGGCTGCGTTGTATCCGAATGAATGCAGCAGCGCCACGCCGCGCTGAAAACCGGCCTGAGCATTTTCGCTGCACGAAACGGGAAATGATACCGTTCCTAGCTGTTCCGTTTCCGACGTCTCCCTGTGCTGATGCTGTTGTCCTGCCGGATGCGGGGAGACCCTGAGGCTTGAAGCGATGGAAAAAATAAGTAGTACTAGAGAAATCTTGACGGGCATATTGCTTATTACAAAACTAAACTAGCTTTCGGGCCGGTGCGGAAGTTTTATAGAATACCGGAAATAAACTCAATGTGGAACTGGCATGGTGTATCCAAGGTAGTACTTTGCATTGGCGTCTTTTCGCCCTGGACGCTGTCGTCGGGAGGCGTTGAGAAAATTCCAAAACAGGATCGCGCTTGGAAACAGTACCAAAACAAGCGTTGGGGTTACTGCGTCAGCTATCCGGCGCGTTGGATCAAAGGCGATGCGTACGACGGCGCGGGGCTGTTCGTCAAAACGGGCTTAACCAAGTTTTCCGCAAGCCCGTCCGGGGAAATTGACGTCAGCGTGCAGGAGTTGCCGAGTCCGCTAAAGCGCGATGTCGCGCTTGATTTGGCGGACAGCGTGCAGTTTCACCTGAAAGGCATCGTGAAGTTCCAGCGCGCCCAGGGGATGGAAGTCATGGAGACGCGTCAGATGACCTTGGCCGATAGTCCCGCTCTCTTTACCAAAGACAAGTATGTTGATCCCCTGGAGCGCGTTTCCTGGATGGAAGAGGTGATCTTCGTAAGCCAGGGCGATCAGCTATACCGACTGGAACTGGTATGTCTGGCGAAAGATGCCGGGCGCTTCCAACGGGTATTTCAGCAAGTAGTAAACAGCTTCTCATTCCACTGTGCCAGCACGCGCTGAATTACTCATCAAACATACGGAAACCAGGCAGGCTCAATTTGCGGCTGCGGATCGCCTGCTTCGGTAATTCGTTGTAATAGCCGCTCCCGTAATGCTCTTTCCACTTCGCGGGTTTCCGCATGTCCAGCCAAATTTGTATGCTGAAACGGGTCCGCGTACAAATCGTACAGCATGTACTCCACATACCGATCACTACGCGCCACCGGTTTCCATCCCGGACTTTTCGGAGCAGCCACGGCATACGTCCACTGCGGCGTGCGTAGAATGCGGCCGGTCATAAACTCGCGCATCCCAATATAAACTTCATTGCGCCATCCGGTAATCCGTCGGTCCAGCAACGGAAGAACGCTGCGTCCTTGCATGCTCGCGGGAACGGGAACACCTGCGCTTTCGAGCAGCGTCGGAGCAAGATCAATCTGGCTCACCAGTTCCTGTACTTCCAGCGAACGATTGAATCCCGGTCCGGCTATAATCAGCGGGACATGGATCGAACTCTCATGCGGGCTACGCTTGTACTCTGTATTTCGCGTCTTAAAGTGGCATCCATGATCGCTGATAAACACCACAATCGTGTTATCAAGAATGCCCTGCTCCTTCAACGTCGCCAGCAACGTGCCGACCGCATCGTCAATGCCCTTGACGCATCCGTAATAGTCCGCTAACTGGGAAGGCCAAGATCCCGGCAGCGGCCGCAAATCCTGCGGCACAAATGGATTCCGGTACTGGTCCGCGTACTTCTTAGGCGGTTGGTATGTGTCCAAGTCGTTTTGGTGGTGCGTTTCCAGGTACGAAATCGTGAGGAAAAACGGCGCGTCCGTCCGCTTCTCCTTCAAAAAGCGAAGGGCCCGATCCGTCATGAAATCGACTCGGTATTGGTTCGAAAACCGAATCGGCTTTCCGTCGCCGTCAAACATCTCGCCTTCGTACCCATGCGAGGTATGCTCCAGCGCATTGCTTCCTTCCCAGAAGTCACGAAACCCGCCGCGATATTCGGGCGGCACCGGCCCGTCCGTATTTGGCCCGCCACCCGGCGCCAGATGCCACTTGCCGATATAGTTCGCCGTGTATCCGGCGCTTCGTAAGGTGCTTGCAATCGTAGTCGCTTTCGGATCGAGAGCAAACCCGTTCTTCCATACGCCGTGCTTTTCCGGGTACTGGCCCGTGAGCATCGTAGCCCGCGCCGGGGCGCAAACCGGCTGGTTCACGCAAGCCGAGCAGAACAGCGTTCCGCGTCGCGCCATCGCATCCAGATTCGGCGTCAGATTCATCGGATTCATTCCCATGCAACCCAAATTGTCTGCCCGAAACTGATCCGAAATAATCAGCACAATATTCGGCTTCTTCACCGCAGGCTGACTTTGCCCCAAAGAAGCCGCCCCTGCTGCCGCTGAAGCGGCTTCCAACCAATCCCGCCGTGTTATTTCCGCCATTGAATCTCTTAGAAAATTAACTTAACGCCAGCCTGCAGGTCCCGCATGTTGTTCGACAGGGATGTAATCGTTCCACCCTGCAAAAGATCCACGCGATTATTCGGATTGTTGAATTGCGGATGGTTGAAAGTATTGAAGCTTTCAAACCGCAACTGCAACCTGCCTTGTTCCCCCAGAGGCGTAATGGCAAAATCCTTGAACAAACTCAAATCAAAATTGACCGCCCCGGGACCAAACAAAATATCACGGCCTGCATTGCCAAATGTATAGGCAGTCGGCACCGCAAATGCTGTTTTATCAAACCAGTTCGTTAGCGTTCGTTGGTCCGAAGGCAGATTCCCATTCCCAATCCGGTTCGGTCGCGGGTCGCCCGTGTTGGCTGAACTAATCCCCAACTCCGGCGTAAACGGCAGCCCGGACCGAATCGTCGTAATGCCGTTAAATTGCCAGTTTCCAAGAACCCCGTTCACCAAGCTGTTCCGCAAGTCAAACCTGCGGCCATGTCCAAAGGGCAAAGCATAGCTGTAGCTGCCCGTGAAGTAATGCCGCAGATCGGCAGTCGATAACGCTTTCTCCAGATCCACATTGCGCGGGTCGCGAATGGAGGCGTCTCCAATCAACTGCTCCCCGCCAATATCAATCGACTTGCTGTATGTGTACGAGAACAACAGCGTCAGCCCGCTGCTCCATTGCCGCTGCAAGCGCAGTTCCAGAGCCTGATAGGAAGTGCTGTCGAGCGGCTGCGTATTGGTAACGTCCGCAAACCCCTGATAAGGCCGTCGGCTTGCTACTGATCCCGCACCCGGATAAGCGCCGTTGATATTAAACGTGGTCGGCAAGTCCGTGCCTTTCGTGCCCACATAATTCGCTTCCGCCGTAAACCGGCCCACCTGTTGCTGCACGCCGAAGCTCCAGTGATTGACAAGGCCGTTCTTAAAATCTTGCGCCCAGGCGATCAAAGA
>CAXTWT010000169.1:0-10334 GCA_964247955.1 uncultured Bryobacteraceae bacterium | reverse complement strand
GCCGTAAAACATGTAAGTAAAGTTTCGTGCGTCCATAAGTTCTCCTTCTCAATTACGCGGCGTTCGCAAACCGGCGTAGCGAATCAATTTCCCGAGCCGTCGATTCCTGGCGTGTGCGGATCAGCACTAAAGCCGTTGCAACCATCAGAAGGGCAAAAAAGTTTAAGTAGATAATTTTCTCCATGGCCGGGTCCATATGGCCGCCTCCGGTCCGAATACTTAAAACTGGACCGGGATGCTGGTTTCGGAACCATTCAATGGATTTCCAGACAATCACCACATCAACACATCCAAAGATACACAAGGCCGATGATAATCGTGCCCGCTGTGTTGGTTCATCAATGGCGCGCCTCAACATCAAATAACCGCTGAAGATCAGGATACAAACCAAGGCGGACGTAAGCCGGTAATCCCAGGTCCACCAGATACCCCAAATGATTCGCCCCCAAATGCTGCCGGTCACAATATTGACCACCGAGAACACTAGCGCAACTTCAATCACCGATGCCGCTAACGAATCAAAGCGCAGGTCTTTCGACGCCAAATAGTATACGCTGAAACCGAGTGCAATAAAGTATCCGATCATTCCCGTAATCGCAGCCGGCAAATGGAAAAAGATAATACGGTAGATCGCGCCTTGCGCCGCCTCATCCGGCAGACCGAGAAATATCTGATGGAGGTTGTAACCGAGCAGCACTGCCGCCAGCGCCGCCAATCCGATGACAATTCGTTCACGCATAAATTTGTCTCTCTTTCTAGTTCACCAAAATTGTTTCCGCGAGTATGAGTGATAAAGCAGTAAAAACCAAATCGAACACGAACATGACCTTTATCCAAAGCCACTGATCCGCTGTCAACGGCTCATTATTTAGGCAGGTCTTCGTCAACTCTATTGCCGCAATCAGCAGCGGAATCAGCAGCGGATAAACAATCACCGGCAGCATCAACTCGCGCAGCCGCAAATTGACGGTTAGCGCTCCAAAGATCGAGCCCACGACGGCAATTCCCCAGGTGCCTAGGGCAAATACGCCGGAAAGCTCCCCCAACCGCAACCCCCATCGCACGTTATAAAAAATCCCGAACACAACCAGCGACACCAATTCGATGACCAGCAGCATTGCAAAGTTTGCCAGTGCCTTGCCTAATGCCAAAGCCGCCGGGGAAAGCGGCCCGGCCAGCAAAGCGTCCAAGCACTCGTTCGGCAGCTCCCGCGCAAAGCCGCGATTAAACACCAGCGCTCCGGCAAAGATAAAAACCAGCCACAGCAAACCGCCCGAGATATCATGCAGCATCTCCGGCGAGGGATCAAAAGCAAACGAAAACAGCAGCAGAATGGCGACGGAGAATGCTCCCGCCGCGTTCAACGATTCCTTTGTGCGGATCTCAATGGAGAGATCCTTTCGCGCGACCGACAGCGCCTGCCTGAATAGCCTCACGCGCCGCCCGCTTGGGTGTGCAGCCGGTACAACAATCCAGGATCGTCCAGCATTTCCAGCGTGCGCTCTCCGGCATAACGCCCTTTGCCGTTCTCCATTAAAGCTACATGAGAAGCAATCGCCAAGGCTTCCCGCAACTGGTGCGTGGAAAGAATGATAGTCGCTCCCCGCTTGCGGGCTTCCCCCAACAATTCGCTCAGCATCTGAATCGCCCGGTCATCCAAAGACGTAAACGGCTCATCTAACACCAGAAGCCGCGGTCCATGCAAGAACGTGCGGGCCAACGCCAACCGCTGACGCATGCCACGGGAAAACTGCCGCACCGGAATGTTCGCTACCCGCGCCAACCCGACCCGTTCCAGCCATCCTTCCACCAAGTCCCGCTTTACATCCCCGACTCCGGCAAAGAAGCGAAGGTTTTCCCGTGCGGTCAAGTCTTCATAAACTCCGATGCCGTGCCCCAAAAATCCTAACTGCCGCCTTGCTTCCACGCTGCGCGGCGCGTTCCCAAACACCCGCACCTGACCCCGTTGAAACGGCGACAACCCGGCAAGAATCCGCAGCAGCGTCGTCTTCCCCGCCCCGTTCCGGCCCAACAAAGCGCAGCACGCGCCTTCGCCTACTTCCAGCGTGTAATCACGCAGCGCCGGATAATCGCCGTAGTACTTCCAGACGTGTTGAAGCTCAATGGCTGCTGCGCTCATCTGCGGTACGGCGAGGCGACCGGCGAGGTGCGGAATAGAATCAGCAGCCCCACTCCCAAGACGCCGAAAGCCAGCGCCATCAGCCATGGTAGATGCGCGTAAATCGGCGGCTCTCCTGTTGTTACCGGCGGACTGTCTGAATCATCAGCCGTCGTTTCCGGTGGGTGAAGCGAACCAATGCCCGCCACATCCACCGTAAAAAGGTCACGCGCCGTTACCGTATAGATCGTCGCCTGTGTTTTCGGCTCCGTCCCGACTAGCTGAATATCGTTTCCCGACAAAGTGACGCCGCTTGGAACCACGAGCCGCAGCGGACCGGCAGGCATTCCTTTCACGTTCACCACGCGTCCATGAAAGGCAAACGGAGACCCGACGGGCAGCACATAGCTGATCTGAAACTGCGTTTCACCCGGCTTGATCGGAAAATCAACCTTGAAAATGTCATTCGCCTTGGTCTTTTCCGCCGGACGCGGCAGCGGCATACCCTGCGGACCTTGCGCACTCACTCGAACTTGCCCATTCGCCGCCGGAGGCAAGTGGAACAGCAGATCGCCCCCTTGCGCATCGTGGAACGTAGTATTCGAATCGTTTTGCACAATAACAGTCTGCTCCACAGTAAAGTCACTGCGCGACGGCTCCATCACAAGCATATTTTGCGCCACCCGAGTCACCTCCGGCGATTTTGTGGTTTCAAAAACGTCCAATTCGACGCCGGAAGTGGGAATATTGGGAGTCATCAACTTGTTATAGTTGATTCCCGCATAGTTGGCCTGCAAAAGCTGCGGTCCGCCTCCCGGCTGGTCCTGCGGAAAAACGAAATGCCCGGCCTCATCGCTTGTGGTTGTTCCCAGGGTCTTCATGCCGCCCTGACCAGGTTTTACCAACGTAACATTAACGCCCGCTTGCGGCTTCCCGGTCGTGCGATTGGTTACCGTACCGTCAATAGAGGCTAACAAAGGCAGCACCGCCGCCAGAAATAAAACGCCCAATCGGAAATTTTTCATGCGATAGCCTTCCCGCACTCGCCGCAGTACTTCAACGCCTGCGGAAAACGCGCGCCGCAATGCGGACAGGTAGTTTGTGCCGGAGCCTGCACCTTTCGCGCCTTCGACGGCACGCGCACCGGAGTTAAACCTAATCGTTTGATTGTTTCTTCTGTTTCCGACAGCACAATAGCCAGTTCCCGCTGCAAAGCTTGTTTTGTCCCCTGATAATCCTCATCGGAAAGCTTTCCAAGTCGGTACTCAAACTGCAAGTCCCGTAAGTTGTCATAGATGGCGTGCTTACGGTCTTCCAAATGCTGAATCGGCGAAACCGGCTCCGGCTCCGGCACATCCTGCGGACGCACAAATAAAACAAAGAACAGGGCAGCGAGGAACAGCACCGCTGCGGCAAGGACAATCATGACCGTTTGTTGTTGCCGTTGCGACTCGGCTCTATGCGCTCCTCTTCCAGGTCTCGGTCAATCTGCGTGCGAAACCGCTCCATCGTCGCCAGATCCGCAGGAGACAGCGGAGCAGGCGCCTGCTGATTTCCACGCACATACCGCACGTAAACGAAAAACCCAATCAACAGCGCGATCCCCGGCATTACCCAGGTAATCAGGCCGCCAATGCTGCCCGCAGGCGGAGACGAAAGCGCCACTATGCCTTCTTCGCGCACAAACGTATTTACTACGGCGTTATCACTCATGCCTGTCGCTTTCATCTCGTGGATGCGCTGGCGCTTCGGGTCGGCGGAGTGGCAGTGAAGCATCGGGCAGTTACCCACCGTATTCCGGCAGCCGCCGCACCGACACGCCAGCCGGTCGCCTACTCGGGCCACGTCCGGCGTTAGATAAGAGGTCGGGTCCTGCGCGATTAGGGCAGAGAAACACAGAAAAAACGCCAGCAGCAGTTTTTTGTTTGTTCTGCGGAACAGATTACGATTGCACAGTAACAGGCGTGGAAGAAGCAATGCCGATCACCTCCGTGCGCGGATATTGCAACCGCACTTTTCCAGGAATCAAACAAATTAAGCTACCAAACAGTAGAGCAAAATAACCAATCCAAACCCAGGCAACCAGCGGATTGATATAAAGTTGAAAAGTAGCTTTGCTGTTATCCGGCAGAACACCCGAGAAGTTCACATACAAATCTTCGTTGAGCCGCCGTCGGATTCCTATCATTGAGTTCTGCTGCTGGCTGTTTTTATAAAACCGGACCTCCGGCTCCAGTTGGTCGATAACCCTACCGTTTTTTGAAACCTCAAGAGACGCATGACTGACTTCGTAATCCGGCGTCTCGCCATTAGTCACAGTCAGCAGTTTCAAATCATAATGGCCGAACTTCAAGTTTTCGCCCAGCCCTAGGTTGTGCGTTTCGTGCTGGTCGAACACATGCCCGGTGAATCCGATAAACATCAGCACAATGCCCATGTGAACCAGATAACCGCCGTAACGCCGCGTATTGCGCCAGGTTAACTCGAAAGCAGCACGAGGAAGCCCTAAATGCTCCTTCAATCGAATGGCATT
Source organism: uncultured Bryobacteraceae bacterium (assembly GCA_964247955.1). GTDB lineage: Bacteria > Acidobacteriota > Terriglobia > Bryobacterales > Bryobacteraceae > Bog-105. The sequence goes on along the minus strand of CAXTWT010000169.1, from coordinate 5,682 downwards.
CGCACCTTTCCAGAACTCGATGGCAATGGTAGCCAGCACAAAAGCGCATAAAGCAAAAGAAAGCAAAGCCGCCAGTTGATAAACACCGCAGGCCAGGAGAACGCCCGCTGTTATTGCACCGATAATGGACGGCAACAGGAATGCCCGCTTCAAACTGGCGAACGAACTTTTGCGCCAGGCAATCAACGGACCCACGCCCGTCAGGAAGAGTAGAAATAACGCAATCGGAACATTGACGCGGTTGTAGTAAGGAGCGTCAATCGTTTCCTTCTCGCCCGTTACCGCTTCCATGATGACCGGAAAAAGAGTTCCCCACAGAACGGCAAAGCAGCTTGCCAGCAGGATCAAATTATTGAACAAGAAGCTGGATTCCCGCGAAACCACGCTTTCCAGCTTTACTTCGCTTCTTAGATACGGCAGGTTCTTTATAATGGCGAACGCCGTTAACAGCGTAGCCGTAATTAGGAATGTCGTAAAGTAAGGCTTCACTGGCGATTGCGCAAAGGCGTGAACTGACGATACCAGTCCGGTACGCGTCAGGGTCGTTCCGAGAATGCTCAGGAGGAACGTGGCCGAAACCAGCACCATGTTCCACACCTTCATCATGCCCTTCTTTTCCTGCATCATCACAGAATGCAGAAAGGCAGTTGCGGTAATCCAGGGCATCAGCGACGCGTTTTCCACCGGGTCCCAACTCCAATAGCCGCCCCAGCCCAGTACCGTGTACGCCCAGTACATGCCCAGCAACACGCCCGTGCTTTGAAAAAGCCAAGTCACGATAGCCCAGCGGCGGGTCGTGTGAATCCAGCCTTCACCGGGCTGTTTTGTCAATAACGAAGCCATCGCAAAGGCGAACGGCACCGTGAATCCCACATAGCCCAGGTACAACATTGGCGGATGGATCGCCATCGTCCACCACTGCAATAACGGACTCAGGCCGTTACCGTCGGGAGCCTCCAGAATTCCCTTCCCTACCATCAGCACTTTAAAAGGGCTCGCCACAAAGGTAATCATGGCAACGAAGAAGGCGAGCGTCGCCATTAAAATACTGACCACAATGGGCATCATTTCGCGGAACTTGCGGCGGTTCGTGTAAACCACAACTGCCGAGTACGTCGCCAGCACCCAACTCCACAGCAGCAACGATCCTTCCTGCCCGCCCCACCAAGCTGTGAACTTGTAAATGGTCGGCATGGCTTTATCCGTATGCGCCTGCACGTAAGCTAGCCGGTAATCGCCGCTAATGAGCAAGGCAACCAGAATTGCCGCCGCCGTCGTCAGCAAGCCCCAAACGGCATACACCGCACGCTCCGCGCTAACTACCAGGAACGGACGCCGCCCATACTTACCAGTAATCGCCGCCGCCGCCGCAAAAACAGTGATACAGAACGCCAGCAAAATCGAAAGCGCGCCAAGATTTTCCATGCCTTGTTCCTCCTTACGAACGGCTCCGCAGCGGCTCTAAGCTCGTCACCTTTGTGGGATCGTGCGATAACGGGCGCTGCATCGGCTTTGCTTCGTACTTCGAAGCGCATTTTGCCTGAATCTTGCTCGCCTGAAAGACGCCGTCCGGCCCCATCCGGCCATCCGCCAGCGCTTGCGCGTTGTCTTTGAACGTATCCGGCAGCGGATCGCTTCCTGTATACACCACGTTCAGCACCTTGGCATCCTGATGCAGGGTAAACCGAACCTGCGCCCCGTTTTTAGCAATCGATCCCGGCTGCACATCGCCGCCCACGCGCAACCGATGCCCCTGGGCGGACCCGCCCATCTGCTGCAGCTCGGCAACCGTCTTATAGTAGGTTTTCGTCTCGGAAATACCCCCCATTGCCAGCCACACCAAAGCTCCAACAATCAGGGTCATTAAGACCGCAAATTTAGCATACGTTTTCATATTGTTAGGAACGATACAAGTATATCTGTGAACCGTCAGGGTCAGTAGACCTCGCATCTTTTAGATGTCCGTGCGTTCCAATAGGTGCGCTCTCATCCCAACAATTTGTTAATTAAATTACGACGATTTAGCGGGATAACAGGAACGTTTGATTGCCTTCCTGGATACGAATAAGGAAGCATTTCTCCGCCGTCTTAAAAAGCGTAGCGGACCGGGCACTCCGGCAAGCGCTCCTTCAGCAAGCCGGTGAACTCATCAACCAAGTCGGCCTTAAATCCCCGCTTGTAGCGAAGATTGCGTCCGCCCATTTGGCTATACTTCACTTCCTGCAACTCCGGCTTCCAGAGCAGTTCCTCGCCTTTCGGGTGCCAGCCCAAATTGATTTGATGCAGCTTCTCGTTATGCGTCAGGAAGATGATCTCCGCCCCGAGTTGCGCTTTCACCTCAGGCCGCAAAACTTGCGCCAGTTCGTCGAACAATTCGCGGTAGTCAGCCTGCCAATCTTCGTAGTAAATCACCGGCGAGAAGTTCAGGTGAACCTCATACCCGGCAGCGTAAAAATCGTTGATGCTGCCGATGCGCTCGGCCATAGACGACGTCCTCACGTCCACTACTTTCGCCATGCGCTGCGGCATCAGGCTAAGGCGGATGCGGGTCTTGCGCTGCGGGTCGTAGTTGAGCAAGTCGCGGTTCACGTACTTGGTTGCAAAACTCGCTTTGGCGTTCGGCAGCGTGCGAAACAGTGCTACCAGATCGCGCGTGTTGTCAGAAATCAGCGCATCTACAGAACAGTCGCTATTGCAGCCGAGATCGTACACCCAGTACTGAGGATCGACCTGGCTCGGCTGCTGCTTCCAGCCCAGCTTAGCCGCATGACGTGAAAGGTATGTCGAGATTTGTTCGATGTTGACGAATACGCTAATCGGATTGGCGTAGCCCTTCTGCCGGGGCACATAACAATACGAGCACGACATCGCGCACCCGTTCGAGTGAGAGGGCGCGATGAAGTCCGAAGAGCGCGAGTTCGGCTCAGCCCGCAGCGACTTCTTAACGCCGAGCACTAGGACGTTTCGCTTGATCTTGTTCCAGTCAGCCACGTTGCCCTCGAAGCCGAACAGCCCTGGTATGTTCCAGTGCGACGCGACTTCAATGCGCTCTGCCTCAGGGAAACGGGCCAGAATCTCCTGCCCGCGCCGATGATTCAAAACAGCGGGCTCCAGGTAGATGGTCTGAATGTCGAGCAGCCAGTTTGGGGCAGGACTGAAGCTGGGCGTCAGAGGCAGCGATTGCTGAACGGGAAGGAGCATTTGCGTTGCCGTGTTCATCGTAAGGTAGTTATTAGATGGGCGGCAGAGGGGTTCTGTCGCGGTTACTTCATACTAAATCCTCGTCTTCCAAGTAAACTGATAGTACGGAACGCTTTTGGCAACACCCATCAAAAACTTGCCGCCCTCGGCCCGGAACTCGCCGGAAAACCGACTGGTGATGCCGATTGCCCAACGGCCCGAACTTCTTCAGGTCGGACGCTGGTTTGCCCGCGAACGTCCCTGGATTAATGAGCAGCACCTAACCCTGTGCCGCATCCCTGCTCCAACTTTTTTCGAGTCAGCACGCGCCGAATGGCTCCGCGCTCAGTTGGAATCGCTAGGCTGGTTCGCCCGCCTGGATCGCGCCGGCAACGTACTGGCCCAAACTGATGAAGAAGACCGCCAAAGGTCGTTTGTTGTGTCCGCTCACCTCGATACCGTGTTCGCCCCGAACCGGCCCGAAGATGTCTACTTTGCCGGTGACGGGCGGCTGCTGGGGCCGGGCGTTTCCGATAATGGATCGGGCCTTGCCGCGCTGCTCGCGCTCGGCCGCGTTCTGCGCGAATTGCCCGAACTCCAGCCTCTGGCCGAATCCACCCTGCTGGTTGCCAATGTGGGTGAAGAAGGCGAGGGCAATTTGAGCGGCATGCGTTATTTATGCCGCCAAACTCCGCAGCTTTCGGAGATTAAAGCATTTCTGGTCCTGGACGGTCCTTCAACCGATCACATCACGGCCCAAGCCTTGGGGAGCCGACGCTTTGAAGTTTTCTTTACGGGTCCCGGCGGACATAGCTGGAACGATTCCGGCACGCCGAACCCGATTCACGCCTTGAGCGACGCCATTGCGTCTTTCACTCAATCTCCCGAAGCTCGCGCCAGCGAGCGCAAAGCGCGTTACTCGTATAATTTCGGCATTGTCGAAGGCGGCGCCAGCATCAATTCGATTCCTGCCACAGCCCGCGCCAAACTCGATCTGCGCTCGGAAGATCCGGCGGTTCTCGATGAACTGTCGGCGCTTCTCAGCTCATTGGTCGAGCGCAGCCTGGAGCGGGAAAACCGCAACGCCCGCACCGGCCGTCTCACGGCTAAAATTAAGGAGCTTGGCTCGCGTCCCGGCGGCAGGCTTCCGTCGAACGCGCCCCTGCTCCAAACGGTTCAGGCGGTGGATGCTTATCTGAACATCCGTTCCCGAATTGACTGCGCCTCCACGGACGCCAATGTTCCGCTTTCCCTCGGTCTTCCGGCGGTCTCCATCGGCGCGGGAGGCGGCGGAGGCGGCGCACATACGCGAGACGAGTGGTATCAGCCCGATGGCCGGGAACTGGGTCTCCGACGCATTTTGCTGATCCTGGCGGTCATGGTGGAAGCAATGGCGTGATTGAAACGACCGAACAGGCCAAAACCGTTCCTGCTCGCTGGAAGGCCGATCTCGCCCTGGCTTTTGTGGCGCTCCTCTGGGGAACAACTTTTGTTGTCGTCAAACAAACGCTGACGGAAATTTCCACGCTGTACTTCCTGGCGCTCCGTTTCACCCTGGCAAGCGTGTGCCTGCTGCCGATCCTGCTACGCGCCTTTCGCCAGGAGCCTTCCCGCATCCGGCGCGGTCTGCGGGGCGGGGCTGTTACCGGGATCTTTCTCTGGCTCGGCTACCTGCTGCAAACCTTCGGCCTGAAATACACCAGCGCCGGTAATTCCGGCTTTCTCACCGGCTTTTACATCGTGCTGGTTCCCATCATCAGCGCAATCCTATACCGGCGTTGGCCGCAAAAGTTGGAATTGACCGGCATTGCTGTTGCCGGTATCGGCATCGTCCTTCTCACGTTCCCCTCGCTCGACCGCAACAGCCGCCTGAATCGCGGGGATGTGCTGACAATCGGCTGCGCCGTTGCGTATGCGTTTCATTTGCTGGTGCTCGGCTATTTCTCCCGGCGCGAGCGCTTCGAGGCTGTCGCTATCGGCCAAATCGCCTGCGTTGCCTTGCTATCTTTCGTTTTTTTACCTTTGGACCCGCCGAGCGCCCATTGGAGCAGCGGCCTAATATGGGCGATCATCCTGACCGGCTTCTTCGCCACGGCGCTCACCTTTGTCGGGCAAACCTGGGCCCAGCAGTACACCACCCCGACCCGCGCTGCTTTGATTTTCGCCCTGGAGCCTGTATTCGCCTTAGCAACAGCCGTATGGGTCGGCGGCGAACGAACAACCCTCACAGCACTGGCAGGCGGCATACTGATCCTTGCCGGAATTCTAGCTGTGGAGCTTAAAAAAGCGCCTTCCGACGGAGAAGCGTAGAAGATCTCTATTTCTTCTGTGCCGGACGTAGCGCTGTCGAAACGGAACAGGTTCAAGAAAGTGACGAACAGACCGCTTGTTCAGTTCTCGCCTTGAAAATCGCAACTTCGGCACGCCATAACAAGGAATGTACGTACCAGGACTGATGATCGCAATTCAATCTTTTCTGTCATAACGCTCCCTCGGCATACG
>CAXTWT010000168.1:0-10358 GCA_964247955.1 uncultured Bryobacteraceae bacterium | reverse complement strand
GAAGCGTGGGATGTGCATGTGCAGGACATGGCGGGCCACAGCCTTGCTCCGTTAACTCCTGATCAGATTGCGGCGCAATGCAGCACGCCGATCGGCACAAAGTCCTTGCGTGAGTTGGCTGAAGGCAAAAAGACGGTGGCGATCACCTTTGACGATCTCACACGAACGACGCCGACTTTCACCGTAACGCCGTGGCTGGTAGCTGAACTGGCCAAGGCCGGAATCAAGGATGAGAATATCCTCTTTATCGGTTCATTCGGAACGCATCGTCCCATGACCCAGGCCGAGGTGGGTCGTAAGCTTGGCGTGAAAGTAGCTAAGAATTACGCATGGTTGAATCATGACGTTGTTGACAATGTAAAAGAAATCGGTACAACGACTCGAAACAACAAAGTTCTTATCAACCAGACATTCTTAGCGGCCGATCTGAAAATTTGCATCAGCGGAATCAAGGTACACTACGATGCCGGATACGGCGGGGGCGCGAAGGCCGTTCTGCCGGGGGTGGCGCACCTGTCCACGGTGGAGTACAACCACACTCAGATTTTGACGAAAGTCCGTACGACCGGTCCGGTCAAGATTTTCAAGAATGATATGCGGCTGGACATGATCGAAGCGGCCAGAATGGCTAACGTCGACTACACGCTGCAGATCATGTATAACGATCGTTTACGGCCGACCCACATTTGGGCGGGCGACATCGTTGACGCGCATCATGCCGGGGTCCGGGTAGCAGCAAAGACGTATTGCACGCCCACGCTCAAGGACGCCGATATTGTGGTGGCGAACGCGTATCCTCAAAATTCGCAGGCGTACCACGGCGCGTCGTGGGTTAACTATTCCGTGCGGGACGGCGGTACCGGCGTCGTCATTGTGCAACACCCGCTGGGAATTGATCCAGTCCATTATCTAAACAACCGATTGGCGGGCCTGGAGGGGGCAAGCCAATTTGACTTGACAGATCGGCGTCTAACAGGACGCAGGCGCGCCGGAAGCGCGAACGGGAAGAAGACAAATATGATCATCTATTCGCAGTACCTAACGCGAAATATGATGAACAATTACAAAACGGGAACGTTCTTCTACGACAAGTGGGAAGACGTAATCGCAAAACTGCGGGAGCTGCATCCCGGCGATTCCAACAAGGTGGTGGTGTATCCCTACGCCGGCATGCAACACCAAGAAATAGAGCTTGACGGTTAGGCCAGCGGGATCATTTTTTTGGAAGGCAGTTGCAGACTTTGGCGAGTGTCTCACTGCATAACCGGCATTGACCATCACCGATAAGGTCGAACTTCGCTCCATCTTAAGGCGCTTCGTTCATCTGTTCTACTCTACGAAGGATCGGAATCGCCACTGCCGCATCTGCCAAGCACACGCTTCCGCTTGGCCCAATCAGGACATCCTTTCTCCCTCCCTTACAGCAAACAAGACTCTTCAGATTGAGAAGTGATATGATCGCCACTATCTGTTGATAAGGGTAAATCTACTATGCAATATATACTTATGCCTTGTGGCAATAGGCAGATAGCGTCTGCCTATTGCCACTTCTTTCGCAGCGGTCTTTCCAGAGCCGCTCTTTTTACTGCGGTGCTTTGTTGTAGTTTTGGTCTAAGCGCGCAAACGTTTGGAACAATCGAGGGCCAGGTGAAGGACACTTCGGGTGCGGTTGTGCCTAACGCGTCCGTCACGGTGACTAATACGGAGACGAATGTCACCCGAACTTCGCAGACGAATAACGACGGCGCTTATTCATTTCCTGCCCTGATTCCCGGCACATACAACGTTCAAGCCTCCTTACAGGGATTTAAATCCGAAGCGCAGACAAACCTGGTGCTCCAGGTAACGCAGACTCTGCGCGCCGACTTCAGCCTTCAGCCCGGACAAATCAGCGAGCACATCGTGGTAAGCGCCTCAGCAGAGCAGTTAAACACCGATAACGCTACCGTAGGGACCACTATCGACCAGCAGCGCATTGTTGACACGCCTTTGAACGGCCGGGATTACCTGCAACTGGTTACACTCAGCAACAACGTCACAAGCGGCTTTTCTTCCGCTCAGCAGGCATCCGGGCGTCAGGGTGGAACCCGCGCCGCAGACAATTCAATTGCTGTCGGCGGCCAGCGTGCTTCTTTCAACCACTACACTCTGGATGGGATTGAAAATACTGATGTCAATTTCAATCTCTATATCTTTCAGCCCTCGGTCGATGCGATCCAGGAGTTTCGAGTGCAAACCGGCGTGTATCCGGCGGAGTTCGGACGCGAGGCGTCGCAGGTCAATGTGAACAGCAGGCCAGGAACGAACGAATATCACGGCTCGCTTTACGAGTTTCTTCGCAATTACAAGATGGATGCTTTGCCGTATGCCTTTACAGCAAAGCCAGTAACAGCTTCCCCGTTCAAATGGAATCAATACGGCTTTGAATTAGGCGGCCCATTATCGATTCCGAAGGTTTTTAATGCCAAAGACAAGCTCTTTTTTATGGCGAATTACGAGGGCTTCAACCAGCGGCAGCAGACCAATACGCCTTACAATGTTGCAACCCTGGCGATGCGAAATGGCGATTTCTCCGCCTTGCTGCCGCAAGGCATTCAACTTTATTATCCGAATGGGCGCACCCTGGTTGCCAGTCCCGGCGGAGCTGTTTCCGTAGCAGGCGTTCAGCCCATTCCGGGCAACGTGATTCCCACTAGCATGTTATCGCCCACATCGCTTCAGATGCTGCAATATGAGCCGCTTCCCAATCAGCCGACAAGCGGCTATGTGAACAACTTTCTCAACGTAGTCGGCACGCCGACAGACAAAAACGAATTTACAACCCGCATTGATTGGGCAGAAAGCTCAAAATCGAGCTGGTTCGGACGGTATAGCTGGACAGATGAAAGCTCCAGCGTTCCCACGCTCGCCGGCGCCGGCGCGGCGACAGGAACACACGCCTATCAGGCCCTGATTTCCAATACCCGGATCTTTTCGCCGACTACCGTCAATGAATTCCGTTTTGGCGTGAACAAGTTTTATAACGCTCTCACTCCGTTGGAAGCTTGCAAAGTGAATGTGGTCGCTCAGTTGGGACTGCCCGGCCTCAACACGAGTAATTGCGATGTCTGGGGTATTCCTCAGATGCGCAACATCGGCGCGATCAGCAACTTCGGTGACGATACAAATGGCCCCTACATTCTGCAGGATGGAATCGGCCAGATCATCGATAACGTTTCCTACATTCGCGGCAATCACTCTTTCCGTTTCGGACTCGAAGTGCGACGTGATCGCTTCAATCAGTTAGGAAATGAGTTTCCGCGCGGCGCTTTCAATTGGGGCTCCTCCTCCACGGCAAACCCTGCTGTTGCCGGCTCGGGATTCGGGTTTGCCGGATTTATGCTGGGATCTCCCACGGAGGTGGATGCTGCTTACGGACTTGCCTTTATACAGATGCGCGGCACCAGTCAGGCTTACTATATTGACGATACATGGCGCATCAGCTCCAAGCTGACCGCCACACTGGGGCTGCGTTATGAACTGACTCCGCCGCTGGCCGACAAGAGCAAGACCGGCGGAGAAGCAAACGTTCAGCTTCCGTTCTTTTCGAGCGACGCTTCTCCCGCTATACAGAACAATTTGGCGCTTCATCCTACAGATGTCCGGATCGGAAACGGCGACTACTACCAGGGGCTTCCTTTTTATTTCCCCAATGTCCAAGTGGCCCGGGACGGCCGTCTTGGCACGAATATGTATCAGACGGACTACCTTAATTTCGCCCCGCGCCTCGGTATCGCATGGAATCCATCCCCTGTCTGGGTGGTTCGTGTAGGAGCCGGGATCTTCTACTCGCAAGACTCCAATAACTCGAAGTTTGATTTGGCGCGTACTCTGGGCGGCCGTCAAAACAACGTGAACAACAACGTTGATTCAAGAATACCCAGCATGACTTGGACCAATTTTGTGACGCCGGGCGCACAGATCCGGATTCCTAATCCGACCTTGTACGGCATACTTCAGGACATTCGGACTCCCGTCGTTTACTCGTATCTTGTCAACGTTCAGCGTCAGTTGCCTGCGTCTACCCTGCTTGAGTTCGGTTATCTGGGCTCGCAAGGACGCCACCTTTGGTCCTTGTATGACGCCAACGAAAAGACACCGGGACTTACTTCGGTACCATCGCGGTCGCCGTTCCCGGAAATCGGAATTATCCAAACCGTACAAGGCGGCGACATTTCAAACTACAACAGCGGCTCCGTAAAGATCACGAAGCGTTTATCCGGTGGTCTAACGGTCATCAGTTCGTATACCTATGCCAAGAGCATGGACGACGCCAGTGCAATTCGCGGCCAAGGAGACACAATTTTTCCTCAGAATAGCCGTTGTTTGCTGTGCGACTACGCGCGGTCCGCCTTTGATGTCCGCCATCGCTGGGTCAGTTCGGTTCTGTACGACTTGCCCTTCGGCTCGGGCAGGACGTTTCTCAACCGCAAAGGTATCGTGAATGAAGTCCTGGGCGGCTGGCAACTAGGATCAATCTACACAATTCAGAGCGGCTTGCCCGGCTACCCGACGCCGGGACCCGATCAATCCAACACGGGGAATGGAAACGGTCGTGACCGCCTCAATGCTACCGGTCAATCTGTTAATCTTTCGAATCCTACACCCAATGACTGGTTCAACGTAGCGGCTTTCTCCTTGGAGCCGTTTGGCACCTTCGGGAGTGCCGGTCGCAATGTCATTCCCTATCCAAAGCGCAACGACTGGGACTTTTCATTGATTAAGCAGTTCAGGATTGTGGAGCGCTCCAACCTGCAAGTAAGGGTTGATGCCTTTAACTTCCTGAATCATCCGAACTGGGGCAATCCCGGCAACAATTGGGGCCAGAACGTTAAGCCGCAAGGGACGTTTGGTGAAGTAACCTCCACTTCCATAGCTATGCGCCAATTGCAGGTTTCACTCAAGCTGAACTTCTGAATACAAGGGAAACTAAGTGCTATTGCCGTCAACTACGGGTTACGCGTGCTTCAATGTAGCCCGAAGGTTCATCAATAGGCACGAAAATCTGATTTGGATTCTCTAATCCAAACTTCGCCAGATCTACGAGAAGACAATGCTTGTTCGGCATGGTAAGATGGACCTCGCCCACGGCATCATACGCGTTCACAACCGACTCGGCCATGGCAAAAAGCGTGTGCTGCACGGAAAGACTATGGTGTTCCGCAAAGGTATTTAGCAGCGTTTCTCGAATGCCTCTGTATGTAGCATCGAAGTCGATATCGGCGCGGTCGTAGGTCCACTCAGCATCTAAAATCGTCCCGAACAGGCGGTCGTTGGCATCGGCTAAGGTGGTGAATTCGTCCTTGGTAAAGCCAGCAAACGCCGAGTGAGCCGTCTTTAAAATCTGTAAGTTCTTCAGGCCGGATGTGAAGAGTCGCTCCGACCGGCTCGCAATCAATTTCGTCATGCGTCGTTCCGCACCGCTTTGTAGAAAAGCTGTCGGATGATTGCCGATATGCTCCCACGGAGTTTCAGCAATTTCGATCCTGACCTGCCTCAGTTGCGGCGTCCGGACGAGGAAATGACCCGCCAACCCGCGTGCGAAGGTCTCGATATCGTTCCAGCGGAGCTGCTTTGCCAGCACGTACACCGTATTCTTCATCGTGTCAGTCGGCAGGATACCGCCATTGTCCCCGCTTGTGTATGTTGCGCTGAACTCGCCTTCAAAGAAGATATTCACGTTCAGTTCGCGCACTTCATGTTTTTTGCCGTTTCGAGCGACGGAGGTGAGGCGAACGCCCGTTTTACCGTACGTATTGAAAGAGAGTGTTGCCATACTAGCTCCCCCGGTAGGTCGTGAAGCCGAAAGGGCTAATCAGCAAGGGCACATGATAATGCGCTTGCAAATCCTTCACCGAAAACGCGACGCTGACTTCCGGGTAGAAACTGTCAGGCCAGCGCGAACCCACCGCAAAAACGATTTTGTAGATACCCGCAGACAGGGGCGCATCCGGCGGCAGAAACGCTTGAATCCGGCCGTTTTCGTTTGTCACAGATGCTGCTAACTCCCGGCCCTCGAAGAACAATTGAACGGCCACTCCCGCCGCCGGACATCCTATGGCCGTGTCTAAAATGTGTGTCGAAATTCCGCTCATGCCTGTAAGAGTTTGTCCAATCGCAAGTGCGTGATCTTTAACTGTTCGGCAGCCGCGATGCGCAGCTCCTGTTGCGGGTCGTTCTGCAGTCTCTGTTCTAACAGGTTCCGCATTTCAGCGGCAGACTTTCCGGTAGCGCACACGATAAAAATGTACCCGAAACGCTTTTGATATTCACCATTCATAGCCGCAATCACAGCAGCAGTATCGCCACTGGCAGCGCTCATTCCTTTCTGCTCTTGCGAGGACCAGGCCGACACTGGCCTCAGCTCGCCAATTTTGGGATGACAAGCAAACGCCTCCACCCAATCGGGTTTTTCAAGCGACCACCAGATGTCGTGCGCTGCCTCGTGGACCATTGGAACACTATCGAATGGTCGTCGGGCCGTCATTTGTTCCGTCCATCGGGCAGAGCCGCAGCACGCGAGCAAAGCCTTGCGTGCCTCCCTTTCCTCGGAGATATTCATATCGAGTAAGGTCATCTCAATCCGAGCAGAAATTCACCCAGCAGGTTTTCGGCAACCTGGGCGCGATAAACCGCTGTCGAACGAATATCGTCAATGGGAGCAATCTCAGAGCGCAAGGCAGCCTTTGCCTGAGCGATGGTCGTTGCGGATAGTGGGCGTCCCACCAGAGACTGTTCAGTAAGGACGCAACGCAGCGGTACCGGAGCAACACTGGCGACGCCAATGCGCACATCCCGTATAACATCTCCGTCGACCGAACCAAGCGCGCTGAAACCAACCTTGGAGATCGCCTGTGCTTTCCTCGCTCCTACTTTGCGGCTGTACTGTTTCCAGTCAGCGAAGCACCTGGGGAGGTGAACTTGATAAAGCAGCTCATCGGGATGAAGACGCATCTGCTTGTAGCCGGTGTGAAATTCGCAATACGGCAGCCTTCTCTCGCCCCGTACTGAGAGGAGAGACAAAGCGGCATCATAGGCGAGCAGCGCGAGCGGCGAATCTGCCGCCGGAGAAGCGTTAACAATGTTGCCGCCAATTGTGCCGCGATTCTGATTAGCGATTCCGCCCGTCCAGCCGGCGGCTTGGCAGAGCAGCGGGAACTCGGCTTGCAGCACAGGATGACGTCGGATCGCAGTGAACGTCACAGCCGCGCCCAGGGTCACACCTGCTTCGGATACCTCAATTTTCCGAAGCTCGGGAATGTCGCGAACGCTCACCAGACGGTTTGTCGTGAGCTTTCCTGCATTCAGCAACACCATCAAGTCCGTACCCCCGGCGATAGGACGCCAGCCCTCTCCGTCGGCGAGAAAGCTTAGGGCCGCTTCGAGGCTTCCTGTCGTGACAAGATCATAGTCTGGAATATACGATTTCAAGATTCGCTGCGGCTCGCTTTGTAAACGGCATCGAAGATCTTGCTATACCCCGTGCAGCGGCACAGATTCCCGGAAAGCCCTTCGCGGATTTCCGCTATGGTGGGATGCGGGTTCTTCGAAAGCAGATGAACGGAGGCCATCAGCATTCCCGGCGTGCAGATACCGCACTGCGCCCCGCCGGTTTCTGCAAACGCCTGCTGCAGCGAATGCAAATCGCCGTTCTTGCTTAGTTCCTCAACTGTGCAGATTCTCGCTCCGGCTACCTGCATGATGGGAACGAGACAGCTATTCACTAATTCATCATTGACCAGAACGGAACAGGCTCCGCATTCCCCTTCACCGCATCCTTCTTTCGTGCCGGTTAGCCGAAGGTCGTCCCGCAACACATCCAACAAGCGTTTGAGTGGATGTGTGGTAACCGTCCGAGACTCGCCATTCACCGTAAACGAAAGCGTACGCATCATGGAACCAGCACTGCTTCCTCACGTCTCATTGCATCAGATGAATCCTCGGTTTCGGACAGTTTCCCGAGAATATCTTCGGGCAGCAAGGGCGCTTGCGTAAAAGCAATTCCAATCGCATTCTCGACCGCGTTAAGAATCGCCGGAGCGGGACCATCCATCGGCAGTTCACCAATACCCTTCGCGCCCATCGCCCCATGAACATAAGGAATCTCATCAAACAAAACACGAATCGGCGGCACGTCCATGGAGGTTGGGATGATGTAGTTGGTTAGTTGGTTGTTCGCCATTCCTCCGTTACGCCAGACAACTTTTTCGTAAAGCGCCAGCCCGATACCCTGAGCGACGCCCCCCTCAATCTGTCCAGCCGCCAGCACGGGATGGAGAACCCGCCCCACCTCCTGGGTTGCCACGAAATCTTCCACGCTTACCTCGCCCGTCAGCGTGTCTACAGTTATGGTCGCCACATAGGTAGCCCACGAGTAAGCGCCATAGGCATCACCGCGATACTGTTCGTCATCCCAAAAGATTCCGGGCGGCTCCTGGTATTGAACGCGGGTCTTACTAGGCCCGAACTCTGCCGTATAGCGGAGCGCAGCCGCTGCGAATTCCTCCGGCGTGTAGGCTTCGGGCAAGTACCCGCTGTCGGCCAGCTTCTTCTTTAACTCAACCGCCGCTTTTTCCAGCAGCTTGCCCACCACCATGCAGGTGCGCGACGCTACAGTAGGACCGCTATTCGGCACCTCGGCTGTATCGGGCCGCCGTATGTCTACTAAATTGTAATCGGCTCCCAAGGTTTCCGACACGATCTGGGTAAGAACCGTGTTGGTCCCCTGTCCCATCTCCGTCATCGATGCCAAAATGCAGATACGACCTTCCCGGTTCAGTTCGAGTTCGACGACAGATTGCAGATATCGCTCACCCGAACCAGTAAAACCGGCGCCGTGGAAGAACGTGGCAAAACCAACCCCTTGTTTGCGCGTTGAGTTTTTATTTTCCTTCTCAAAACGCGTCATCTTGCCGTGATAATCAGCGGCTGCCAGCGCCTTGTTCTGCAAAGCCTCCAAGTTCAGTTCCTGTGTGATGATCTGCCCGGTTGCCGTTGTGTCTCCCGTTTGCAGGAAATTGCGTCTGCGAAACTCATCCGGTGCAAGTCCGACCATGCGGGCAACCTTGTCCATATGCCGTTCCAGCGCGAACAAGCTTTGCGGCGCGCCAAACCCGCGAAATGCGCCGTGCGGGGGAGCATTCGTCGCTACCGCCGTACTGCGAATCCGCACGTTGTCGCACCGGTAAGGACCGGCAGCATGAATAGTGCCTCGCGACAGCACCACCGAAGACAATGTAACGTAAGCCCCGCCGTCGATCACGAACTCAATATCCATCCCCAGGAGACGGCCATCTCTCGTAACAGCCGTCCGATGCCGCGTTCGGGAGGGATGCCGCTTGGTGGTCGCCGCCATGTCTTCTTCACGGTCATAGATCAGCTTCACCGGACGGCCCGACTTCCAGGCAAGCAAGGCGGCATGTCCGGCAATGATCGACGGGTACTCCTCTTTACCGCCGAAAGCGCCGCCGGTTTCCTGCTGAACTATCCGGACCTTTTCGGAAGAAAGGGCGAAAAGCTGAACTAATGCCTTGTGTACGTAGTACGGACACTGCATGGAACCCCATACGGTGACGCCCTCCGCTGCATTGGCGACAGCCAGCATTCCATTCGGTTCAATATAAAGCTGCTCCTGCGCGCCGGTAGAATACTCACCTTCGATGATGAAGTCAGCCTGCTGCCAAACGGCATCAACATCACCCTTATTCATCAGGTAGCGCTTAAAAACATTGTCCTCGCCCCAGATAATTGTTTCGCCCTCTAACGAATCATCCATCGTCAGAACCGCCGGCATCGGCTCGTACTCGATCCGCACCAACATGCGGGCTTTCCGCACCAGATCTTCATCCTCATGCGCAATCAGCAGAATCGGTTCGTATGGATGATTGGCATACTCGCTTGCCAGATAGGGCTGATCCTCATAGATCAGGGCAACAATATTCTTACCTGGTATGTCGTTAGCCGTAACGATGGTGAACTCATCCCACGGCACCCCCGGCTCAAATCGAATTTTGCGAATACGGCCTCGCGGAATGGAGCTTCGGATTGTGGTCCCGTACAGCATGCCGGGCAAGCACAAGTCATCGACGTAAGTCGCGCTGCCCGTTACCTTGCCGCGCACTTCTTTCCGAAGTACGGGAGCGCCTACGATGCGGTAAGCCATATCCTAATTTACAAAACTCTGGTGGGTTGTGGTTTACATGACCCAAATTGTCCAAGAGATAATAAGAAGAATACGGATGAGGCAAATCATTATAGAAAGCGAGCTAAGTACTCCGTAAAATAAGTTTCGCTATATTTCTTTGTCCTGAGCATTCGGC
>CAXTWT010000167.1:0-10373 GCA_964247955.1 uncultured Bryobacteraceae bacterium | reverse complement strand
ATTCACCTCGCATCAAGTAATACAGGAGATTAGTAGTGAGAGAAAAAGGTACAGTGAAGTGGTTTAACGCCGCCAAGGGTTATGGATTTATTCAGCGCTCAAACGGTGATGATGTGTTTGTACACTTTTCAGCGATCCAAATGAACGGTTATCGGACGCTGGAAGAGGGTGCAGAGGTAGAATTCGAGGTGAAGCGCGGCCCTAAGGGCTTGCAAGCTGAGAATGTGAATCGTCCATAAGTATAAAACCAGCTAAACTTGGGCCGCCGCTGCTCCGTGGCACCGGCGGTCTTTCTATTTGGAAGCGTTTTTCTCAACACGTCCCGGCGTCGGTCGGCGTCCATTATGCGGCAACCTGCCGATACATTCACAAAGCATGCACTATCGCAAATTAGGCACAACAGAAGCGCAAGTGAGCGAGATTGGGTTTGGCGCTTGGGGCATTGGAGGAAAACAGTGGCAGGGCGGGCGTGATGATGAATCGCTGCGAGCCTTGGGCTGCGCGTTCGACCTGGGCGTGAATTTTATAGACACGGCGCTGGCTTACGGCGACGGGCACAGCGAAAAGCTGGTAGGACAAGCGGTCAAGCAGAGCTTTCATAAACTCTATGTAGCGACAAAAATTCCGCCCCAGAACAGAATTTGGCCGGCTTCCCCCTCGACGCCCATCTCGGAAGTTTTTCCTTACAAATACATCGTAGAATGCACGGAGCAGAGCCTGCGAAATCTTCAGGTCGAGCAGCTTTATCTACAGCAGTTCCACGTCTGGACGGATGCATGGACCCGTACGGAGGAGTGGCAGCGAGCCATTGAGGATCTTCGTAAGAGCGGAAAAGTCCGTTACTTCGGGATCTCGGTCTCGGAACACGACCCGGATTCGGCGTTGGAAGCGATTCGAACAGGGCTGATTAACGCTGTTCAGGTGATCTATAACATCTTCGATCAGACGCCCGAACGCAATCTGTTTCCGCTTTGTGAAGAGCAAGAGGTAGGCGTGCTGGCTCGCGTGCCGCTCGATGAAGGCGGTTTGACCGGCTCCATTAATGAGAACACCAAGTTTGAACCGGGGGAGTTTCGCGACCAGTACTTCCGGGGAGACCGCAAACGGGAAGTCCGAGAACATGTGGAAGCGATCCAGAAAGACTTGGATAACCTCGGAATCCCCGGTAGTTTGGCAGGCATTGCTATCCGCTTCTGCCTATCCAACAAAACGGTAACCACGGTCATCCCCGGCATGCGTCGCGTTGCTACGGTAGAAGACAACTGCCGCGCAGCTTCAGCAGGCATGCTCGATAAGCAAACTCTGGACACGTTGAAGCGTCACGCATGGGATCGCAACTTTTATCAATAAGCGGATACAGGAACGGGCGGGTGATGAACGTCAACTATAAACGACTTTCCCTCACTTTCCGTGCGATACGGGGTCACTCAGCGCAGCAGCAGTTTGCCAACTGATCTCAAGCGGCTGGCCGCACGCGCGGTTGCACCCAATCGAACTTGGCTCGACCCGGCCCGGCCGCTTCAGCCGGTTGAGCCGGTGTGCTTGTGTTTCGACCGGACGGTTGCTCCCGGGCAGACGGAAAGCGGCCGCGACGGCTGACTGGTCGCGTTCACAGCAAACAAGCGCCACCCGGTTTGTCCGGCCCCGGCCCGCCGGGACGCCCGTTCCTTCGGCGAACGAGGACGACAGAACTCCCGAACCGGTGACGCTGGAGCAACAACACGGGCCAAGTCCGGGAGGCGGCGCAACCGCAATTCACAGCCGGACGGCTGCTCGCAACTCCGGGGGCTGTCCGGGTAAACCGCCGCCGGGTGGTCTGACGAGGACTGGGCGCCTGTGGCCGAAGCGAATCGTTTGCCCGGCCGCCCGGCCGGGCCGCGTCGACGCGCCCTCCAGTGCCGGATCGTGCTTTGACAAGCTCGGAAGCCTTGCTCTTTGATCTCGCGCCGGAGTTGAGCTTCGGCTGTGCGAACCGGCAATCGATCCACCACGCAATGTGTTCCAGGTCCACTAAAATCGCGCCGTACCGCTGCCCCCGTTGCCAGGCCCAGTCATCTGCTCCGAGCACACGTGGGGCGACGGGTGCGGCAGGGCGCTCTGCCGCGTGCGCCGGGCATAAGGAACCACGGTCTCCGGCAGAGGCTCGGAAACAGTCTGGCGACCACAACTCGCCTGATCGCAGAAGAAGCGGCGCCTAGGCAACGGGAAACAAACCCGTAGGCCCAAAAGTGCTCGGTTCCGGCACAGGGGTCAACAGAAAACTACGACCACGTGCCCCCTATAGGCAACGATCTGTCCATTATCATTAATACCTATGCCCTCGTCCAGGTATGGATAGTTTGCCGAGTCAACCAGATCGTTTCAGTCGTACATCTGCCCATCGCTGTAGAGAAAGGCGCGAAAACCGCCAGAGGCTGCATTTGGAAGAGCCGACAACCTGCCCCTGACTATAATCCCAAAGCCGACGTTGTGAAAGCCTCCTGGGAAAGTGCCCAAGTTTATCATCTGGCCGTCACGGTAGAGAAAAGCATGAGGTGCGCCGGCAGCAGTTTCGGCATATCCTGTTATCTGGCCCCCCAAGCTTTATCACAGTTGTAGAAGGGAGAACACGTTAACGGAGGCTTTTAGCACCAATCTGCCTTTACACCGACGCCAAGCCCTGGGTGAATCGCCATACAGCCGCCGGCGGGAAGTTCATCCACACGCGGCCCAGGCGTTCTGCCCTGAGTCCCAACTTTTGACTGGGAATCGGGCAGCCGGCCGCGTAAGTGAACTGGATCAACTGGCCCTCGTGCGCCAGCGCATTCATCATGGCGCGAACCGTTTCAATCTGATCCGCAGGCGGCAAGTTTCTCAAAGGCACGCTCGAAACAATCGTTTGTACTCTTCCGATTGCCTCCTCGGCCAGAATGCAGCCGGCATGGAGGGCTTCTCCTCTGCGTACGCGGACATGGGGAAATTCGTGCTGCAGAAACGCGGCAAGCGAAGGGTCCTGCTCAATCACAAAGAGCCGCTCCGGCTGAATGCCTTTGTTCAGCAGCGCGCGCGTAATCACACCTGTGCCCGCTCCAATCTCCAGAACCGGCGCAGTTGTGGGATCAACGCGGGACGCCATTAATTGAGAAAGCTTCGGCGAACTCGGCGCGATTGCGCCCACTTTCAAAGGATTGCTGAGTAAAGAGCGGAGAAAAAGAAGAGGTCCGCTGAGGGAGTGTATCGGCTCTTTGCTATATGATCCATTCAGTTCAAGGAGGAAGGGCTGCTTTGGCATTTCTCTCTATCAGTTTGTCATCGAGACCATCGAGAAGCTACCGGACGTTCTCATTCAGGCAAAACCGCCGCTAGCGAAAACACCAGCGGCGCATTCCAGTTGATCGCAACCTCATTGCAGGCGTATGCGCCTTCCCGGTCAATATACGCTTTGCCGGGAAGCACATCCGCCGGTAGAAGTTTTTTCATGTCGTTATCCTGACGTCCTTTGTTGGGTCCCCCGGCGAGCAAACCCGGCCAAGGAGCCGCTATGCCGTCCGCAGCACTGAGGCGGTGATGAATATGCTGCACGGACTGGGAGCCGACCTGCGTCACCCAACATAACGAAAACGTATTCCGCCCCAGTAAGTAGTGCAGGTTTTCGACGGCCGCATCCATATAACGCGGGTCGGCCTTCAATCGGTTCGCAATCAGCGGTTGCAGGGAGTAATTCGCGGCGACGCCGTTTGATCCCCAGATGTAATCCTTCGTAGTCATCGTCGTGCGGTACGGCTGAGCCTGCTCGCCATCTCGTCCGCTGCGGCCAGCGATGCCGTCCCTATGTCCTGCCGTGCCTTGGCGTCCTTTCCGTTTCCGAGCACATAGCCCCACAGCGCCAGCGGAGCCACGGTATTTCATGATGGCGGGCTGTTTGGAAGGATTGTCCGTAAATACTGCTGGTAATTTCCTATGAAATAATTCTCGTATTCCGCTTCGCCCGTCGTGCGCAGCAGTTCCGCAGCAGCCCACAACCGCTCATCATCGCAATGCGGGTCCCCGTAGTCGCTGGTGCTGACGCCCGGCGGATTGCGAAAAATCACGTCAGGATTTTGCCGGAGCCAGTTCCAGGCGCTTTTCGAAGCAAGGAGACAACGCCGCGCATAATCCGCATCAAAGGGCAGGAACAGGCGGGCGGCAATCGCGGTGACGGCAGCAAAATCCGCAGTGGCGCAAGAAGTTTTGAACGGCGCCTGCCGCCCTCCGATGACCAGGCTCGTCAGCTTATCGGCTTCCGGCATGATGAACCCGCAAAAATGGCTGCTGGTCTGTTTATGCCAAACACCGCCGTCGGCATCCTGCATGGTCAGCATCCAATCTATGTTCCAATGCGCTTCGTTCAAAAGGTCGGGTGTTCCGTTGCCGGATTCCGGCAGCCGCAGGCTGATGCGCTTGATTCGATTGCCGAATAACTCCCACGGCCAAAGTAACGTCCCCGTCGAGATGCCGGAATTAACAATATAGCGCCCGTAATCCCCGGCATCATGCCAGCCGTGCGTGGAAACGTGCTGGCCCTGTTTTCCAGCCGAAGGGTCATAAGCTCCTTCGGTGTGGCAGATTCCGTGACGATAACCGGCAAACTCCGGCCCAAGGTCTACGGCCGTGCCGCAGCGCTGGCCATAGTAGGAACGCGCAGCCAAATAGTACACCCTGGAAAAAACATCGGGCGCAACTCTGAAATTCCAGCTTCTGCCTACCGGCGGCGCCTCCAGATAGAATGTGCCGTTTTCCTTGAGTTTTGAAAAATCGGCGAGTTGCACGCGATCTCCCGTATCGGCATCGAAAACAGTGGGTCCGAGCGAGCCTGCATAGGCAGGCGAGTTATCCTTCACGCGACGGACGGTAAAGCCGGCCGCAGAATGACTGTTCTTGCCGGTTGCGGCAATGGTCGCGATCTTTGCTCCGTCGGGCAGGTAGCCGACCTGGTCGACCTTAATCTCGAGGGCTGGATTAGCGCACTTCAAAATTGAGCAAGCCAGAACAAAGAGGAAAATCCTCATAAGTAAATTTATATTCGCACCCTTTGTTGCTTGTAGTTAGGCAATCATTGCCTCACAATTTTGATTCATCTATCATCCAAATCCTTTTAGCTTTCGTACTCTTAGTACCAATTGCGAGGCAAGGAAAACTTTGGCAACACAGGATTTAACACCGATCCAAATTGACCAGTATCAGGCAGACCGGACACAGATCGAATTACAACTAGTAAAAAGACTGGTGCGGCTGTCGAGAACCAGCTGGTCACCGACCTTACGGGCAAATGCGGAACTAATTGAGTCGTTCAAGCGAGAGCTTCAAGCTACTACTGCGTCTCGCCGGAAGGCCAGATAAGCCGGTAAGGTTTTTCTCTCTATATACTCTCTTCTGTGCAAGTCAAAAGATTGAAGACGCTCCGCAGCACGCTTTGAACTTGTTCCGGCTTCAAAACAGAAGGGTCATAGGCGAGTTCCAGAGTTAAACCGTGCAGAAGCGCTTCCAGCACAATGCGAATCGCTGACTCCTGTTCCAAGGCAGCGCTCATGCTGCTAGGCAGCAAGCTTTCAATCTCCTGTCGGAACGCTTGCCGGATTGCACGGTGAGTTCCCGCCAGCTTGGCCCGGATTTTCGGATGTCTTGCGGCAAACAGCTTGAACTCCAGCATCAGCATGGACCAGCGCCGATCCCCTGCCTTCGTGACATAGTACTCGCGAATCGCGCGCAGCTTTTCCTTTCCATCGTTGATGGGAGAAAGCAGGCGCTGAATCTCGGTTTGATGCTCATAAGCCTGCTGTTCCAGAAGTGCAAAAAACAAATCTTCCTTGCTGCCGAAATGCGCGTAAAAAGCGCCCCGCGTGTGACCCGTATCTTTCGCGATATCTTCCAACCGCGCCGCCTCGAACCCATCTCTTGCAAATACTTTACGCGCCGATCTCAGCAGTTTCCTTCGAGTCTCCTCAGTCTTCTTCTGATGCTTATTGCCTCCACCGTTTGCGAAAGCAGCGGGTTCCGAAGGGTAACTTTGAGCGTTTCGCTCCTTTCTGACACTTCTCTGAGCGGCTTCCGGCATTCCATTAGCATTATATACACGCGCGTATGCAATATGATACATATATGTATGTAATCTCCGGCGGAAGCTGACCGGCGCTAAGTCGGAATAAACGTCACATGCAGCTATCTCCATTTTTTCGCTCGGCTCTGTGCTTGGCCGCGCTTGCCTGCGCCGCTTGGCCGCAAGTCACTCCCGGCGTTCCTGCCAGTGGGCCAAACCGCGCGCTCTCCCTGCCTTTGTCGGGACAAACAGGACAGGCAGGCTCAGTGTTGACGCAACAAACAGCCGCTCCCGGCAATGATGTCAGCACGGTGACGAGTTCCCTGCAAGTTTCCGGCAATCTGTCAGGCAGCGTTGCCGGCACCGATGCGCTACCCGGAGGAACCATCAATCTGACCTTGAGCGAAGCCGTGAAGCGGGGCTTAGCTACCAATCTTGGCCCTATTGCCGCCGGCAGCTCTCAGACGCAGGCATCAGCCTACCGTTTGCAGGGCCGCAGCGCGCTTCTGCCCAACATCGGCCTGAATGCGAGCGAAACCGTCACGCAGGTGAATCTGGCAGCCTACGGATTAAGTTTTCAGGCGCCGCCCGGCTTCCCGTTTTCCATCCCTACCGTTGTTGGACCATACGCTTACTCGCAACTGCAAGGCACGCTCAGCCAGTCGATTCTTGACCTCGTGAGTCTTCGGAATTATAAAGCCTTGCAGCAAGGAGAAAAGGCTGCGGCGCTGTCGGCCCAGGACACGCGCGAACTGGTGATCTTTGCGGTTGCCGGGACGTATCTTCAGACGCTGGCCGCTTCCGCCCGTCTCCTTTCACAAGCCGCCCAGGTAGACAACGCCCAGGCCATATACAACCAAGCCGTTGTGCGGAAAACAGCGGGCGTCAACGCGCGCATTGATGTTGTCCGCAGCCTTGTGGAGTTACAAACCGAGCAGCAGCGCTTAAGCTCGCTCGAATCCGATTTTCGGAAGCAAAAGATCTCCCTAGCGCGACTGATCGGCTTGCCGCTCGACCGCGACCTGCAGTTGCAAGAGGCTTTCTCTGCCGATGCGATCGTTATGCCTGAGGCGAACGAGACGATTCAAAAAGCGTGCCTGCGCCGAGCCGACCTGCGCGCCGCTGAAGCCCAAATCCGCGCCGCTGAACTGGCGGTGTCGGCGGCGCATGCGGAGCGTTATCCATCCATTACGCTGAACGGTGATTACGGCGTGATCGGCCCTAATCCGGCTCACACGCACGGCGTCTTTGCCATTACCGGCGGCGTATCCGTGCCGTTGTGGGAAGGTGGTCGCATCAAAGGTGATATTCAAGAAGCCGAAGCCGTATTAAACCAGCGCCGCGCGGAACTGAGCGACAACAAACGACGCGTTGAGCAGGATGTGCGTAACGCCCTGATCGAACTGCAAACAGCCATGGGTCAAGTGCGCCTTGCCTCCACCAATCGCGATTACGCACAGGAGACCCTCACGGAAGCCCGCGACCGTTTCAGCGCGGGCGTAGCCACCACGGTGGAAGTTGTGCAGGCGCAGGAACAGGTAGCGGGCGCCGAAAACGACTACATTTCCAGCCTGTTCTCTTTCAACCTTGCCAAGCTGTCACTAGCGCGGGCTACGGGCGAAGCGGAAACCGGCTTACCAAATTTGTTACGAGGAGATCGTCCATGAGCGACGAAGCAACGGTAAAGAAATCCAATACTCGCGGGCGTCGTCTTGCATTTCTGATCTTTTTCTCGGTCCTGCTGATTGCCGTGATTTCAGGGACCGTTTACTGGCTGCATACGCGGCAGTTCGAGTCAACCGATGACGCGCAGGTAGATGCTCACCTGAACAACATCACTTCGCGCATTGACGGCACAATCACAAAGGTGTATGTCGATGACAATCAGACCGTCAAGGCCGGTCAACCGCTGGTAGATCTTGATGAGCGAGATTACAAAGCATCTCTCGACGCCGTACTGGCGCAATTGAATCAAGCCCGCAGCATGGTGATTGCGGAACGCCCCAACATTCCCATTACTGAAGTCGAAAACGTCACGAACATTTCAGGCGGCGAGGCTGATGTCGCGAACACTGAGGCGGCTCTCGCCGCAGCCGAGCGGGACCGCGATTCGACAGCGGCCAAAGTCGTGGAAGCCGAAGCCAATAATGACAAGGCGCAAGCCGATCTCGCCCGCTACAAGCTCCTGATCGCCAAGGAGGAAATCTCGCAGCAGGAATACGACCAAGCGGTTGCCGCCGCGAAAGCGCAAGCCGCTGCTCTTGCGTCGAATCAGGCCAGCCTCGCCTCTGCGGTGCATACGGTGGACCAACGGCGCGCTCAGCTATTGCAAGCGCAAAGCCGATTAACCCAATACCGCCGTACCGCTCCGCAGCAGATTGCAATTCGGCGGGCCAACATTGCTTCCAATCAGGCCAGCGCGCAGAATGTCGAGGCGCAAGTGGAAACCGCGCAGCTTAAACTGAGCTACACAAAAATCGCCGCGCCGGTGGGCGGCATCGTCCTAAAGCGTTCGGCGGAAGTCGGCTCTCATGTCGCCGCCGGACAACAGTTAATGCAAATCGCGCAGATCGGTGATGTCTGGGTGACAGCCAACTTTAAAGAAACCCAGTTGCGGGGTCTTCACCCCCAGCAAGGAGTGCGAATCCATGTTGACGCCTTAAAACAGGATTTCGACGGCTATGTGGAAAGCATCGGCGGCTCCACCGGCTCCGTTGCCAGCGTGTTGCCGCCGGAAAACGCTACCGGCAACTACGTGAAAGTAGTCCAGCGCATCCCTGTCCGTATCCGATTCAAGCCGGATCAAAACGGACTGGACCGTCTTCGTCCCGGCATGTCGGTGGAGCCGGAAGTTCGCGTCGGAGGATAATGCCATGGCGGACGCACCTGTTTCCCGCGACGCTTGGAAGCCGTCTCATAATCCATGGCTGGTTGCTTTCACCGTTACGCTGGCGACGTTTATGGAAGTGCTCGACTCCTCCATCGCCAATGTTGCGCTGCAGCACATAGCCGGCTCCCTCGGCGCTTCCTTTAACGAAGCAACCTGGGTGCTGACCAGCTATCTGGTGTCGAGCGCCATTGTGCTTCCGATATCCGGCTGGCTCGGCACGATCATTGGCCGTAAGCGGTTTTACATGTTGTGCGTGGTTGTTTTCACAACGTGTTCCATTCTCTGCGGATTAGCTACCAGCCTGCCGATGCTGATTATTGCCCGTATCCTGCAAGGCGCGGGCGGCGGCGGCTTGCAGCCTTCGGAGCAGGCCATTCTCGCCGACACGTTTCCGGCGAACAAGCGCGGCATGGCTTTTGCCTTATATGGCATGGCCGTGGTAGCCGCTCCTGCCATCGGCCCCACTCTCGGCGGTTGGATTACGGACAACTACAGTTGGCATTGGATCTTTTTCATCAATCTGCCAGTCGGGTTGATTTCCCTGTTAATGACGCAGCGGTTTGTGGAAGATCCGCCTTGGCTGAAAGAAAGAAAAAGCGCCGGTATTCGCGTCGACTACATCGGTCTGGCTTTGATCGTGATCGGAGTTGGCTGTTTTCAGGTAGTACTCGACAAAGGCCAGGAAGACGACTGGTTCGCGTCTTCTTTCATCACTACGATGTTCTGCATCGGTATTCCGGTGCTGATCGCTTTCTTTCTGTGGGAGTGGTACCACGACGACCCCGTTGTGGACGTGCGGCTACTGAAAAACCGAAATTTCGGCACCGCTGTCTTTTTCTCGTTCGTGCTGGGCATTGTTCTTTTCGGCACCACGGTTATTATTCCGCAGTTTTTACAGATCAGCCTCGGCTACACGGCGGAGCGCGCGGGAATCGCGCTGTCTCCCGGCGGCATCGCGCTGATGGTCATGATGCCTGTCGCCGGCGTAATTACGCAGACAAAGGTTGATCCGCGAGTCCTGGTCGCTTCCGGCTTTGCCGGACTGGCGGCGACGCTGGTCATGATGACTACGGTTTATCCCGGCGTTGATTTCCGCACCATGGTCATGTACCGCATTATCCAGGTATTGCCCATGCCGTTCATCTTCATTCCGATCAGCACATTAAACTACATCGGCGTGCCGCGTGAAAAGAGCAATCAAGTATCCAGCCTGTCGAATTTCAGCCGCAACATCGGCGGCAGCATCGGTACGTCGTTCCTCAGCATTTTTCAGTCACGGCAAAATCAGACCCATCAAAATGCTTTAGTAGCGCACGCTACTCACGCCAACTCAAACTTTGAGGCGATGATTGCCGGGTTTCAAAACTTATTCATTTCGCAAGGTTTTGATGCTGTAACAGCTTCGCACAAAGCGCTGGCGCAGGCTTA
>CAXTWT010000166.1:0-10378 GCA_964247955.1 uncultured Bryobacteraceae bacterium | reverse complement strand
AAGACATTGCAGCCAAATGAGCGTGTTTTGTTTATCGGAGATACCAGGCAGCATCAAGCAGTGGAGGCGGGCAAATCGTTTGAGCAGCTTCAAAAAGCCGGTATGCGCACGGCGCGGGTTGAAGAAGTTTTGCGGCAGCAAGATCCCGAACTGCGAAGTGTCGTGGAAAAGCTTTACCAGGGAGAGTCTGCGCAGGCTGTCAAACAATTATCGGCGCAAAGCCGCATCCACGAAGTAGCCGACCGTGGCAGCAGGCTTCAGTCCATTGTCTCTGAATACGTCAAAGACCCGGACAAAACGCTTGTGATTTCTCCGGATAATCAGTCTCGGGCAGAGTTGAACCAACACATTCACCGTCAGTTGCAAAGTCTGGGAAAGGTCAGCTCGGAGGAGGGAGTACGTTCCACGCTCGTTTCCCGCAATGACCTGACCGGGGCCGACCGGAAGTGGGCCTCCAACTACGAACTAGGAGATGTTGTTCGCTATCGGAACGGTAGCAAAAACGAGGGGTTTAAGGCCGGAGAATACGTGCGAGTGGAGCATGTAGACCATGAGCGAAACACCTTACTGGTGCGCCGGGAGAACGGCGAAAGGGCCGAGTACAATCCAGAGCGATTATATGGAGTCAGCGTTTATCGGGAAGAGGCCCGAGCCTTTGCGAGCGGGGATCGCATTATGATGACAGCCCCCCTCAACGAGCAACGGGTGGCAAATCGAGAGCTGGGGTCCGTGATGCGGATGGAGCAAGATGGAACTCTTCGTCTCAAGATGGAGTCGGGCCGCCAAATCAACTTGCCGCCCGAGGCCAAAGCTCATGTCGATTATGGCTATGCGACGACGAGCTACAGCAGTCAGAGCTTAGGCCGGGAGCGGGTTATCGCCAACATGGAAGCGGGTCGTGGTGAAAACCTCATCAACGAAAGAACTCTCTATGTGATTGCCTCGCGGTCAAAGGAAGATTTGCAAATCTACACTGACAACTCCCGGAACTTTGCTATGGCCGTCCAGCACGACGTTTCTAAGACCAGCGGATTGCGTGATCGTGAGTTGCAAAGTTCGCCTATACCGGCGCAGGATCACACCGAACAAAGAGGTCAATGGGTTGGATTAGAACGCTAGGAGCAAGCAGGAAGTATGTGGTTGCTATACCTTCTCTTCATTATTTTGATACTGGTCGTTTTGGAGATGTACCTTGACGCCTTCAAGAACATTGATGAACGTCTCCGGAGACCTTTGCTGGGCTTCTGTCTATGGGCTGCTTTCACTTTTGTGCTGTATGGTCATCTCAAAAGTGCAGGGGAAGAGATAACGGGTTTGCTGGCGTTTTCATCTATTGAGAGCGCCTGCGCTTTGCTGAGTGTGTATGCGCTGGCTCTCAATAGCTGGGCTTTGCTCAAGCGCCGGAGACCGGGGCAAATTCGCCAACTACTAGAAGCAGAAGCCGATGCGCGGTACATTGGCTATCCCGTTAAGTCGCAAAATGCAACACTGCCCCTATCGGTCGAGAAAAGGAAAGTGGATATGCGGTGGGCTGCTTTTGGAAGCCTGGCCGGATTTGGGGTTTTCGCCAACTTCGCCCTCCTTGTGCCGGGTCTTCGCTCCATTCTGTCCGATTCTTTTACCACGCTGCTGCCTGACGCAGCCGTGTTCATCATCTCCGGGGCTTGCGGCGGTCTGCTCCTACGGAAAAATCGGCAATGGATTGAGGTCTTAGGAGCGCGCAAGAAAGAAGAAGAGAGAGCCGCCAGGCCCGTGCAGTTACCTGATATGGCTGCACAGCGCGAACTCGCCTTACTGTTGGGCGAGGAGCATCGACAGCACGGAGAACGAGTCAGTGACCCGAGATGGAGCTATTTAGAAGGGAAAGGGCTGTATGCCGGAATTCTTTCTGTGGGTGATTTAGGCAGCGGCAAAACGACGTGCGTAGGCTTGCCGTGGCTCCATACCATGCTGGCACACGGGCTGGGAGGTCTCGTATTAGACGCGGGCGGGAACTACACAAAGTTCATCGAAAGACTCATGCAAAAGCTGGGGCGTGAAAAGGATTTGATTGTCATTCGTCCGAACGGTCCCTGGAAGTACAATGCCGTTCACAAACCTGACATGACTTCGGCGGATTTGGCAGGTTGGATGTTTATGGTCATGCGGAATCTCGCCAATGCAAACACGGTCTCTGCCAACGATGCTTTCTGGGAGGTCAAAGGCCGCGAGTACGCCAACGCTGTCATTGACCTGTGCCGGCTTTTTGATCCTGGAAGCATCACCTTTGAAGTGCTGTACCGCTTGAACTCCGATGAGCAAGCCCGCAATCGAATTTTGGCAGAACTCGAACAGGAGATACAGAAGGGAACGACAGAAGAGAGATATCACACCATTCAGCATCAGCTCGCCTTTTGGCGGAAGACCTTGAAGGAGATGGCTCCGAATCTTCGCGGCTCGATTCCCGCGCAGTTTGACGGGGTTGTTTCCATGTTTTCGAGTGAGTATAGTTTGTTTCGGACGTTTTGCCCTCATCCAGACGAAGGCCCCCGGTTTGACGGATTCACGCCGGAGATGCTTGACGCCAGCAAGGTCGTTCTTCTCGACATGCCGTTGCGTGCTTACCCCCACTCAGGCAAAGTGATTGCTACCATGCTGAAACTCGACTTTCAACGTTGTGTCAACACGCGCACGCAGGGACGATCCGAAGAGGATGTAAAACAGCCCGTGTTCCTGCTCATTGATGAAGCCCAAAATTACGTGTCCGCTAGAGGAGATTTAGGCGATCCGATGTATCTTGCAGAAAGTCGAAAAAACAAGGCCATCAACATCTACATGAGCCAAAGTATCGACTCCTTTCAGGATGCTTTTCGTGATGAGAAATCTTGCAACGTGTTTTTTAACAATCTCCGCACGAAGCTCCTGATGAGCCAGGAGGGTTCTGATTCGCAGAAGATGTGTGCCGACTTTTGCGGAAAGGCAACGCAATTTAAGAAGACGATTACAGAGGCAGAAGCGGGGCGCAGAACAGACCTGAACTACCTAGCCGGAGGTCTCCTGCATGAGGAAATGGCGGTTACGAAAACCGTCGCGTATGCAGAACATGATGAGTACATCTTTAAACTGGTTGAGTTCCGCAATCTTCCTCCCTTTGTGGCCATCGTCAATCAGTTCACGGGCGATAAGAAGCTGCCGCCGAGGGTGGTTTATATGAAGCCGATGTTCGTGGACGGTTCAGGGGAGATTTGTCACCATGAGCGCGCGAGTTGGTTTAGCGGCGAGAAAGATCACCTACGCAGCTATCAGGAATTGATGAGTGCGGAGGTGCGCTCATGAATGGTCGGGATGCGCATCCCATCTGCAATTATTGCCAAGCCCATCGAGATCCGTGCATCTACAAAGTGTTTGGCCCTTGTAAGTGGCTTCCGAATGCAGCCGCCGAGGAAGAGAACCGCCAGGAGGCGCAGGAACAAGAAAAAATGAAGTCCGCTGTGGATCTCCAACAAGAGGTCATTCAGTACGATAACCAGCTCGTAAACACAATGATGAACCCTGACAGTTCTCACGAACATCATGTGCAGGGTCCTTCCATTGACCCGTTTCCAGGGCTGTAATCGAGGGAAGTGGAGAAAGGTTATGAACCAACTGATTACGTTAGCATTTGTTTTTGCAACGGCCCTCCTGAGCGATCCGCTCCGCGTTGCCGTTGAAGTGCCGGGACAGGACTCGTTGATATTTGGAACGCTGACTCTTTCCGCTAGTCAAGCGGAATTCCAGAGTGATACCGGGAGCAAACGGGAGTTGCTGTTCACGCTTCCTGCCAGCAGCATTGCCGGTGTTCAAGTAGCAGGGTTTCGGGAGCACTTTCTGACGTTTGACATCAAGAAAGACTCCGAGTTTGCGAAGACATACGCTTTCCTGTTCAATGACCCTAGAGCCAGCTCTACCAAAACGTTTCCACTCAGCTTCGAACTGACCCCGAAAGAAGATCTACGGTCAGCCATGAAAAAAGCAACCGATTTTAAGGCACGACTGGAAGAAGCGAATCAGAATGCTAATCAGCAGGATCAGCCAGTGTCCTTCAAGCAGCAGGAAACTGGAAGCAGCAGTTCTGTGACGCCCCAACTGGTTCAGCCCGTACCTGCTACGCCTCAAAAAAATGAGGAGCAAAGTCTTTTTGAGGTGTCAAACGCCCGCCACTTGGCGAAGTACAAGGGGTTCAGCACGATGTTTATGAAGGGAACCCCGTGCAATTTGTACTTTTTCAATGATTTGATCGGCTATCAAGGTGGGGCGGAAAATGCAAAGCTCAAAATTCCTACGACTGCGATTGAAAGCGCACACCTCAAGCCGATTCAACAACAGAGTTTCGCCGTACTCATTCTTGATCTCAGCAGCAGCGCCCAAACAAATCTAAAACCGCTCGTTTCTGAGACAGGTGCTGGAAATCAAATTGTGTTCTTGGTGCCTTCCAGCCAGCAATGGCGATTGGAGGAATACTTCAGAACTCACGTGAAGGTTGCGTTTTAAAAGGGTAGGACTTTGTGAAAATCGTCAAAATATTAGCCGCTACCAGCCTGATTATTGTCAGCTATTGGATTTACTCTTTTTTTTCCTCGCGCCCAGGTGTAAACCCGGTCAAGCTCAAAGCGGATGGCATTCTCACGTTTGATTCCGTCCAGGACCTCCAGAAAAAGTATCCGTTTGTCGGGCACACCTTTGTGGGCAGTGCTAAAAACTATCCGGGTTGGGAACTGCCTGTATACGATCCCCAGACCCACGTTCCCTTAGACCGCCTTTTCACTCCCATCCTGAAGACCCCTCCTGGGTTTGAATACCTCACGGTGATTAAGTTTTCGGCAGCAAAACCGGATGAAGTCATCACCGCAGCGCAGCTTCAAGAATTAAACCGTTTGCGGAAACAAAACGGCAAAAAAGAGTTTGACTCACACCTTTTCGAGCGCATACACTTATACACGCTGGCGATGGATATTGAAGTCGCTAACCGCAAAGTTCATGTCGTGCCGGATATCACAACGTACATGAAGGACAAGCTGCAACTCCCCTCGACAGGAAGCTCTCTGCAAGACTTCGCTTTAAGCGCCGCGATGGGGCTGAGTGCCGTGTTTCACGCGCACATCGCACCTGACCCGATGGACGTGCGGAAATTATCAATGAATGGCGTGAACCTGCAATTCAGCAATGATTTTACCCAGGTCACTACAACAGGCGCAATGGCCGCCGAGTTGCTGGCGTCAGAAAAACTGTCCCCCGCTGCACCTACTGGATACTACCGAGCAAGGCTGAAACTGGTCGATGCAAACCAAGCCGTTCAAGCCTTATACTCACTGAAAAACTATTTGAACGCGCACCTGCTGGAGAAAGTTTTGCCGCTCTACATCGTAGAAGCCCAAGACCATATACTTAATGCAAAAACTTGTTTCTATAACAAGACCGTCCAGCTTTCGGGTTATCAGTCGCCTGATGGCGCCACCAAACTATTTGGCTTGGTGCCGGTCGAAGAGCAGGTCATTCCACTGTTCCTAGCATTCAGCCAGAATCGGGTCGTCACGAGTATGCTGCCCACTTCCATTTCGGGCCAACATTACGTCACTTTTCTTTCTACTCTGGAGAAGACGGATCTACACGGTAGAGAAGCGGAGATGGCACGGAACTATGAAGCACTCGGCACGATCCCAGAAACAGTGATCGGGGTTCCCCAGGTTTGGAACAACTATGATGTCATCGAACAGCCGAATATCACTGAGCAGATGGTATCCAGCGATCCGACATGGAGTGCTGCCTTTGGGATGCCTCATAAAAGCCCCGCTTCCGATCAAACTCAGTTAGCGGAAAAGCAACCTGTTCACTTGAGTCCAGCAAATCCAAGGCCGAAGAGCATGTTCCAGTCCCTCTATAAACCCAAAGAACCCGTTCCGCCCAAACCTCTGACCGATGAGGAGCGCATGCAGGAGGAGTATCGGAAACGGCGGCATTATTAGATAGCAATCCTGTTTACGGTTTAAAAGCTGCGTGTCGGAGTGCTTACAATGAAACCAAAAAAACGTTCTAGCCCCACAGCAACTCTCGCACTTCACACAAAATTCGTGAAAAGCATTAAAGAGACGTTTGCGACGCTTCTTAAAAACAAAGGATTACAGCCCTCCATCAATGATCTTCCCCGTCATTGCGGTTTGATCCCGATCCGCATTCCAGTCCCTCCCCTATTTGAGGCAGCATTTGGGTATCGTGGTGGTCTTCGGTTCGTAGCGTTCCATTACTCCCCGCCCAAGGGCTATGTCGTCCACTCTGATGGCGGGGACGATCTGCCCGTACCGAATCCGAACGATTGGATTACGTTCGTGCATCATCCGGTCATGCGCACAGAGCTGGAGGATTATTTTACCTTGTTCGGGCGAGTAGGCACCCGTAAGGTGCGAACACCGGAGGAATTTCAGGAGCTGTCGAACGAGCAACGTGAAGTCTACTGCCGTAGCTTTCACGCCTTGGTCTTAGACCGGCAAGAGCGGCAGCTTTATGTCACCACATGGGAAAACCTAAAGATACTGTTTCAACCCTGTGCGGAGCCAGAGGAAGAGGCTCACATTCAACTACCGGATGGAACGCTAGTCAGCACCGGCAACGAGAATTTTGCAGATCCGGTCGATCCCACTATGGTCCAGGCGCTATGGGAGTGGCTTAATCATCAACTCGCGACCCCAGCGGGTCAAGAACGATTGGCCCGCTGGCATGTGAACCACGGCCACCTGGACGAAGCGAAAACCATTCTGCAGCAAATAGCCCAACAATTTCCCGAGCGAATACGTTCGGCCCACTTTCAACACATCCTAGCGTTCCTTTTCGAGGAAAGCCATGACTACACAGCAGCAGTGACAGCTCTAGAAAGGAGTCTCAACAGTGTTGCATGGAATCGGCTTACGGCATATGAGCATTTGAGATTCAGCAAACTGTATTTGGAAGTACGCCGGCCGGAAAAGGCTCTTCGACATTTATTGGAACTGCAATCCCGTCCTGATGTCCCGCCGCACCTTGTGAATCAGGATTGGTACATCCTGTGCGCGCGCGCTTATACAGCACTTGGGAAGCGAGAAAAGGCCGTTGAAATGTGTCATATCGGCATTGACCGATGCATCCGTGAAATGGGGGATAACGGAGATGCAGGTCCCATTTATGTTCAGTTAGCAGAAATAGCAGCGTTGCAAGGCGATTATGAAACTGCCGCCTTACATTGTCAACACGCTGTGGACTTGTTCGTAGCCGAATTTGAAGAAGGCACAGAGCTTCCGGTCGCTGTTTATCGCGTGGGGTGGTGGTTGCCCGTCAAAGCTCGCTTATCGAATGCGGCCCGCGTATTCCGTATGGTCGAAGCACACCCGAGTCACCGTGAGATGGCCTTTGGTTATTTATACCTTGCCATGGATCGTTACGAAGAGGCAGCAGCGAGCTTTGAACGCTTCTATGATGGCGAGAAATCAGCGGAAGCCGTCTGGTTTTTAGCTCTTTCCCAGCTTGGTCTGAAACGGAGATCCCACGCCACGACACTGTTTGCGGAACTCGGAACTTTGTTCCCAGGCGATGAACGGGGGAAAGTAGGGACAGCCCTGCTGTATGCGGCGGAAGGTGCCAACGATGTTGCCTTTGAATACTGTCAAAAGGCAGTTCAGATTAATCCGGACAGTGGGGAAGCTCATGCTCTTCTTGCCTATCTATATTGGTGCTTTGCTGACTACGCAGCGGCAAAAACGGCAGCTCGTAAGGCCACACGCCAGGGCTTTTCTCCGCAGAATCGATTGTATTCGCCCCCTAGTGAAGGCAACCAGTATCAATTCTTGCTTCTCAACTCCAGCAGCAGTGAGGAGTTAGCTACTTTGTCCGCATGAGTAACGAGCACGCAACTTCGCCACAAATTCCAGAATCTGCCTACCTGGAAGCCATGACGCCGCTCCTTCGCGGCGTCGTCGAGTGCTCTTTCGGGATTCGCCCATACAAAGGTCATATCAGGCGCTACGCTTCGTCGTTTTTAGAAAAGCTCAGAGAACAAGGCGCACTGCTTCCATCGGACTCTGACGCCATCAAGCTATTGGGTTTAACGCTGACGCATCACCTGCGCCACCCAGAAAATCCCATCGCATGGTTTAACGTGGCTGTGGCACTTCGGTTGATTGCCTCCTCTTGCCCGAACGATCCAAAGGAGCAGAACAATCACCGGCTGGCGTTAGCCGTGAATGCGTGCCTCACTGCCGTTCACACCAATCCAACAGCAGTACGCTGTTGGACGGAGCTGGGTATTAATTTGTTTCTCCTGGGGGAAGCCGATCAAGCGTTAATCGTATTTGAAGAAGGTTTGCAGGAGAAGCCGGAAGATGTTCCGCTCCTGCTCTGGAGGGCCTTTGCTTGTGAAGCATTAGGCAGATGTGACGATGCATTAGCAAGCACTCAGAAGGCGCAGGCTCTATACATTGCCGGAGCCGCCCCCGAGGAGCTACATTATCTATTTCAATACCAAAGCGTTAAGGAAATACATGATACGTCTGTAGCTGCTATCAAAAGATCAATTCAACGTTCACTAGGTGTGGCGGATTGAGAACATTCAATGGAGGACGATCATGGTAAAGCAAAAAGAAGTAGATCTGATTAGGAAGGCTTTTCTAACTGCCTTTCCCAATCCACAACGTCAAGGGTGCCCCGAGAAGAGCGTCTTACGAGCTATAGGCCGTGACCAAATCCTTTTGAACGATCCGGCCTATCAACATATCAGTGGGTGCTCACCTTGCTTTAAAGAGGTCCTGGCATATGGAGCGGATTGGAAAAAGAAACGGCGCAATTGGGTTCTGCTGGCGTGCGCTGTCTTTATACTGCTAGCAGTTCTCGCCGTTCGGTTCTGGAAAAGCAAATACTGAATAGCTATAGACCTCTGAAGCGCTCACCGGCCATTAGCATTACCTTGAGCCAAAAGCTTTTTCTCACCCTTATTGTGACTGATTCCAGAGCGACGTTTTGCTGCGGGCGGCATTATCTCCCTAATCGGCAGATTGCCGACCGGGGCGCGGCCTAAGAGAAGATCCAAATGATGAGGATCTTTCGCCTCAGCACTGGGCTTCCAATCAGGAGACGGTTCCGGCTCTGGAAGTTTGTCTAGCGCTGCCTCCCACTGCTCTTCTGTTGTATTGAAACAAACGAATAACTCTTTCCGGGTCACCCGAAGAATTTCTTTAAGCTTTTTGGTGGAATATCCGCACACTAGCTTCTCCTTGGGGTTTGTGAAACGAAGAAGCAGATTTTCGATGCGGCTAATTGCGTGCTCGTAGCAGCGAACTGCCAGCTCCAAATGCCGAATGGTGGGTAGATGCTGCTGGACCTCTGGAGGTCTGTCCATCAGGTCTAATGGTTTGTTAAAACTCTCTAATGCTAAATCAACTGCTAGGATTGCCTTGACCTCCGCGCGCGGATCAACAAATAAATCTTTGCTGCACTCACGACCTGCCATTCGCAACTCATCGACCCCACGGATCATCAGTTCGTCAAGAACAGACAAGTATTGATTCACTTCGACTCGCGTTCTCGTAAACAGTTCCCGATAATAAACGGACTGTTCTGGGTGGTAATTGAGACAGGCTTGCAGTGCTTCGTCCGCCCAACACGCACAGAGTCTTTCTTCCGCAGACTCCTCCAGAGCACGCACCATCCGATCTTCTTTGGTAGGGGCCAGCACTCGTTCTGGGTCAGCCCAAATGTAGTCTTCAAACGGCTCTGGAGACATCTTCAACTCCGACGCTGATGCATTCGTACCAAGTCTTGCACATTCACAGCGGAGGTCTGTATTCATGCCGAGTTCGGCATAAATGCGGCAAGTAATCTGAAAACAAGCTGCTTCGCCGCGCCTAAAAATATCGTCGTTTTCTCCAGGTACCGTCTCCTTTCCCTTCCCTCAGGCATGATGTAACGCTCCGGTCTGGGAGTTTTCCAGGCCCTGGCCCTTCGGGTTTGCCGTATCCAAAAAACTTTTGCAAAGGCGGCAAAACTTTTTCGGAGCCTCGGACAAAAAACTGGCCAGCCAGTTTCCAAAACCTGGAAAACTCCCAGACACTTCGCATGGGCTCTGCCTATGGAAGGTAAAGGCGCACGGCAAAGCAGCCAGAGCCGCCAAGGAGATTTTGAGGATGACGCAATCTAACCAACTCGAATGGGCCAAACTGCTGGAGAGGGCCGTCAAGGAACCCGGTATGGTCAGTGATGCGTACCGCCGTTTTTATGGGCAGTACTCGTTAGGCAATCGGATTTTTGCCCTGTGGCAATGTGCCGAGCGGGGTATCGAACCCGGACCGCTCGCCAGCTTCGGCAAATGGAAGGAACTGGGGCGCTTCGTCAAGAAAGGAGA
>CAXTWT010000165.1:0-10547 GCA_964247955.1 uncultured Bryobacteraceae bacterium | reverse complement strand
GATACGGCGAGAAGTTCCGCTCGCTGAACGTCAGAAACTTAGGTTTGGGAGATTACGCGGACGTAATTTCAGGAGTTGACTCGCTGATTGCAAAAGGGCTGGTCGACAAAGATCGCGTAGGCGCGATGGGCTGGAGCCAGGGAGGCTATATTTCGGCTTTCATCACTACGTATAGTGATCGCTTCAAGGCCGTTTCGGTGGGCGCGGGCATCACCGACTGGATGACTTATTACGTCAACACCGACATTCATCCGTTTACCCGCCAGTATCTGAAGGCCACTCCGTGGGAAGACCCGGAGATTTACCGCAAGACGTCGCCGATCACTTACGTCAAAAACGCGAAAACGCCGACGCTCATCCAGCACGGCGACCAGGACAAGCGCGTTCCGCCGCCCAACGCTTTTGAGCTGTACCAGGCGCTTCGGGACCGTGGAGTTCCGTGCAAGCTGATCCTGTATAAAGGCTTCGGACATCCTATTAACAAGCCCAAACAACAGCTTGCGGTGATGGAGCATAACTACGAGTGGTTCAGCCAGTACATTTGGGGAGAACATCCGCAACCGGAGCTCACAGCGGCGGGGAATTAAGCACTCCTTCCCCTTAAAAGAATGAATAGAGGAAAATAAAAAGGCGGCGTGGCGCCTCGACAACCTTGCGCCGCCCTATTTAACAATCTATGCCTGATAATACACCACACAACCCGAACGGTAACGACCAGCCGAGCGTTGAAAAACGCCTGACCGCGCTCGAACAGGCGCGGGTGGAGATGGAAGACGCCCTGCTGGTTC
The DNA here is from genome assembly GCA_964247955.1 of uncultured Bryobacteraceae bacterium. GTDB lineage: Bacteria > Acidobacteriota > Terriglobia > Bryobacterales > Bryobacteraceae > Bog-105. The sequence continues at coordinate 9,759 of CAXTWT010000165.1, read as the reverse complement.
ACGCCCACCTCGAATCCGCTGCCGCCCGCCGCTTGAAGGAACATGCCGAATGGCTGGTGCGCCACGAAGCGGAAATCGAGGAAGACCGCCGTCGCGGGCGTGCGCTCGATGAGCGTATCGATAGACTCGTGTCGGCCATCGGTGAATTCATTTCCCAACAACGTCCGAACATGCCGTTGCACTGAGCCAACCCTGGCGTGACGACAGCAGCGGTTTCCTGATAAAATTAGGTTTCCTATGCGATGGGTTCTGTCCCTTGTTCTTTTGGGAACAGCCACGCTGTCGGCGGCGGGTGTTCCCACCAGTCGCGCTAAGCATCCCTCAACAGCGGCTGTGCCCAAGAAAGCTTCGGGCAAAGGGAAGACGGCGAAAGCAGCAGGGAAAGCCTCATCCAAGCCGGCAATCAAGGGATCATCGCGTTTGGTGAAAGCGGGAAGAGCGCGGGGCCGCAGCAGTGCGGCAATTGTCCATACGCCGCGAGTGCCGCCGCCGCCCAGCTACCAGTTGCATCCCGACCCGGAGCGTTATCAGCAGATTCAGCAGGCGCTGGCGGAGCGGGGCTACTTCAAGGGCGAGATCAACGGAACCTGGGGGGATGATTCCACCGACGCTTTGCGAAGATTTCAAGCCGATCAGAAATTGCCGGACGACGGCAAGATTACCGCTCTGAGCTTGAACGGCTTGGGATTGGGTCCGCGCCACGATGGTTCTACAGCCAGTGCGGTGCCGCTCCAGCCGGCGCCCGATCCTTCCCCAACAACTACGGCGCTTCCTCCGCCCGAATCGCCGCCGATAAACTGGTAAGAAGAAGGATTTACACCGTTGGTTATTGGCGTTCCTAAAGAAATTAAAGATCATGAAACTCGTGTCGGCTGCGTGCCCAGCACCGTAACGGCTTTGCGCGAAAACGGGCATGAAGTGCTGGTGGAAACGCGGGCAGGCATCGGCAGTTCGATCCCTGATGAAGAGTACGCCGAAGCGGGCGCAATTATTGTCCAAAAAGCTTCCGAAGTTTGGAGCAAATCCGATCTTGTCGTCAAGGTCAAGGAGCCGCAAGCATCCGAGTACCCTTTTTTCCGTCCGGGGCTGATTCTGTTTACCTATCTGCACCTTGCTCCCTTGCCGGAGTTGACGGAAGCGCTGCTCGAAGCGCGTGTCAATGCCGTTGCCTATGAGACAATTCGCGAACGTGACAATTCGCTGCCGCTTCTCACTCCCATGAGCGAGATAGCCGGACGCATGGCGGTGCAGGTGGGCGCGCAATACTTGGAAAAACCGAACGGCGGACGGGGCATTCTGCTGGGCGGCATCGCGGGCGTATCGGCTGCCAATGTGGTAGTGATCGGCGGCGGCATTGTCGGGCATAACGCCGCAAAGATGGCTTGCGGCCTGGGGGCGAATGTCACGATTATCGACCGCAACCTGAACCGCCTGCGCGAACTCGATGATATTTACTTCAACTCCATCCACACCCTGGCCTCGAACACTCATACCATCCGCGAAGCGATTCGGCAAGCTGACTTGGTGGTAGGCGCGGTGTTGATTCCAGGCGCAGCGGCTCCGAAGCTGGTGCGCCGCGAAATGATTTCACAGATGAAGCCCGGCGCGGTGATCGTGGACGTGGCTATCGACCAGGGCGGATGCGTCGAAACCGCCCATGCCACCACGCATACCGATCCGGTTTACTACGTTGACGGCGTGCTGCATTACTGCGTTTCCAACATGCCCGCTGCCGTTCCGCACACCTCCACTTTCGGCTTAACAAACGCTACCGTGCCCTATCTACTGACGCTTGCCAACCACGGTTTAGAAGGAGCTTGCGAGGCGAGTTCCGCGATCAAGGAAGGCGTCAACACGTATCGCGGGGAGATCACCTATGCTGCTGTCGCTGAATCTCAAGGCCGACCGTGGCGTGAAGTGGCGGCAGTGATGTGACGCGCTTTTCCTGTGTTTCTTTTACGCGGCAATATATATAGCGAATCAGGTAAAACGAGCAGCCGATAGCAACCGCCAGGACGGCATTGACGACCAGCACGGCAGCGGCTGTCGATAAAAACGCCAAGGCATCCGTGCGGCGCATCCGGTGCAAACGTCGCCAAGTGCTCCATTCGAGCAGACAGATGCCGATATAGGCGGTTACGCCCGCCAGCGCGGGAATAGGGATGTGTGAGATATAGTCCGCGCCCAATCCGATAAACGCCAGGATAAAAGCGGCGTGAAAAATGTTAGACATCCGGGTGGTGCCGCCGCAGCGCACGCTGGCAAGGCTGCGCGCCGGAATGCCGACGCTCATCGGCGCGGCAAACACTCCCGCCACCATGTTGGCGATTCCGTACGCTCCGAGTTCCGCATCCGCGTCGGCGCGTTTCAGGTGCTTGTGACGACCCTGAAAGTGCTCGACCACGCGGGAGGTAATCAGGATGTTGACGGAGGAAACAAACGCAAGGCCGAAAGCGGCAGGTAGGACGCTCAGCACATCCGTGGGCGTCCAGGAAAAACCGGCGAATTTGGGAATTTCCAAAGGCAGCCTGCCCACGGTTCTTTGATGCAGGCCAAAGACAGCGGCAATGGCCACGGAGGTCAGCACGCCGATTAGCGGCGCGGGGGCTTTCGGGAAGCGATAATGGCAGACGAGAGCGACAACGATCACGGCGACGCTGATAATTACGGCGCTCCATTGCGTGTGGGCCGCCTGGGACAGCACATGCCAGCTTTGCAGGAGCATGTTGTTGGAAGTACGATCCACCACGGCTTTGACCCCCAGCATGACGCCCAGCTGCGAAAGAAACATCATCGCGCCAATGCCGCAGGAGAAGCCGGTGACAACCGACTGCGGAACCAGTTGAATGTAGCGGCCCAAGCGCATGACGCAAAAAACGAGCATGAAAACGGAAGCGGCCATGCAGACTTTGGCGGCTCCGCCCACGCCTTGCGAGTGAACAGCTTGCGCGATAAAGGGAACCGTGGCGCTGGCCGTACCGCCGATGAGCACGGGATTACGTCCGAGCAGGGCAGTAATAGGAGCCGTAGCAACCGAAGTGACCAGCCCCAAAACGGGCGGCAAGCCCATTAAGCTGGCCATTGCCAAACCGTAAGGAAGAGCAATCAGGGCAGCGATCATGCCTCCGGATAGATCTCCGGCTAAAGTACACCAATCGTATTGAATTCGTCGGAAAGTCAAAGAGTTCTACCTTTGGATGGCGGGTAGAACGAACGAGGTTTTCCGCCTGTTAAAACGCGGGCGCCGGAAAATCGACGCCCACCATGCCACTCAGAACACAGACCCTAGGCGTTGTAGACTTTGACGAAAGCTTCCTTGAATTTAGCCATTTCGTCCCTGGTGCCCACCGTTACGCGGACCCATTCCTTCCATACCGGCCAGGCACGACCGATATAAACATTCTGCGCCGCCATATCTTTGGCGAAGGAGGTGCCGGGGCGCTTCACATTCATCATGAAGCAGTTGCTTTCGGAAGGAATAAATTCGACGTTCTTAGCTGTCAGGAAGTTGAAGGTGTCTTCGCGATTGTCGCCCATGATCTTGCGGCGCTTCTGCACCAGATCCTTCACTTTCAAGCTGGCGGTTGCGCCTACCATGCCTGTGATCGGCATAGCGCCCGCGCTGTAAGGCTTGATCTTTTCGAGGATATCGGGGCGCCCTATCGCTGCGCCGGCGCGGAGGCCAGCCATTCCGTAGAGCTTCGAAAAGGTGCGGAGAATGAGAACATCCTTGTCCTGCGAAACCAAATCCGTGCAGGGAACGGCATTCGGCGAAATATGGATGTAAGCTTCGTCAACCAGCACCACTGCGTCTTTCGGCTTGTTGGCGACCAGCCACTCGATGTCGGCGCGCTTGGTCAGGGTGCCGGTCGGGTTATTCGGATTGCAAACGTAGTAAAGGCCGCCGTTGGGCGCGGCTGCGAGCATGGCCTTCACGTCGTGATCCCAGGTACCCTGCTTCAGCGGAACGTTGACGGTTTTGGCTCCGATGAATTTAGCAGCCCGTTCCCCGGCTTCATAACCAGGATCGGCCTTTACAAACGGACGATCCTTGGAGCAGAAAGCCAACACGGCCTGATGCAGCGGGGCGCTCGATCCGGCATATACATCAACATAGCTTTCTTCCGGCTTGTAACTAAACTTCACCCCTTCGACACCGGCCAGGGTTTCCGCCAGATCATATGTATCCTCGTACATATAACGACCGCCCTTTTTAACCGCATTATGGATGGCATCGGCGGCCTCCGGACAAGGTCCAAGCGGGTTTTCGTTGGCGTTGATTTTGACCGCGTCGGGCGGCATGTTGCGCACCATCGACAACTGGGCAAGCGCCGGTTCATTATAGAACGGCAGCGCCGCCCCGGCGGTCAGAACGGATGCAATTCGCCCAAAGTTCCGGCGTGTGAAACCGCGTCGAACAAAATCGGCGCGCAGTTCAGCGTTTAAAGTAGCGGACATTTCCTCTCCTAATTGACTAATTCCTGGTTGGCCCTATACCAAAACGGAGACGAACATGGTCCCGTTCATCATATCTAAAAAGCGAAGCGAACGCCAAGTTGCAGCAGACGCGAGAAGTTCACCTGGCTGGTGATCGTCCCAAAACTTTGACTTCCATACTTGGTATTCGGGTTCGGAAATTCCGGCGAATTGAAAGCGTTTAACGCTTCCGCTCGGAACTCCGCATTAAACCGTTCCGTAATGGCGAAATTCTTAAATAGCGAGATATCCCAGTTTTTCATGCCAGGACCGCGATAATCAATGGTTCTCGCCAAGTTGCCGTATGTGTAGGATGCAGCGGACGAGAAGGCTGCTGGATTAATGTAACCGGTGAGCCGGGATTCCACGCTGCCCGATACTACCGGCGAAATGCCCGTCGCATTCGGCCTTTGCACGCCGGCGCCGAGAATTGAGTTATTGTTGGTTGCCTGGTAGATCGCCAGCGGGAAACCGGTTTGATAGATGTTTGTGAAATTGATCTGCCAGCCGCCAACCGCTAAATCGGTAAACTTATTGGCATTGGTCAGCAGCATCTTGCCTTTGCCGAACGGCAGATAGTAAGAGACGGTGTTAGCCCAGCGCAGGGGCGTATCGGTAACGGCCAAGCTGTACTCCGCCGCTAGGTTGTAGGCATCCTGCGGAGCGCTGGAACTGCCGCTGAAGAAGTTTCCGCTGGCAAACTCATTGTCCATGTTCTTGGACCAGGTAAACGCCGACAGGAAGGTGAGTCCCGCCGAAAGCCGCTTTTGCGCTTTCACGATCATGGAGTTATACCGGGCTGAACTGGGATTCGTGAGGATATTGACGCTGCTGTATTCCGAGTAGGGTTTCAGCAGTTGCGCGTAAGGCACCGTAGAAGAATTGAAGAATCCGGGGCCGCCGGATACGTGGTAAGGATTCGCCACCGGATTGCCCAACGCGGAGCCGAGTGAAAGGTATTGGTCCGGTACCTGATTAATGTTGAATGCGCCTGCCGACGTGGAAGAAGTTTGCAGATGGGTGGAGCGGGAACCGATATAGCCGATTTCCATCACCACGCCTTTAAAGATTTCGCGTTGGAGGTCCAGGGAGTATTGATAAACAATGCCGGAACTACGATTCTGGTCGAGGAAGTTGAAGCTGTTTCCGACTCCGGTTAACGCGCCTTGGCTCTTGCCAACCGGCTGCAGGATGCCGCCCGGAAAGGGATTGGTGAGCGAGTTGGCGGGAGTGGCGTTACCGTCGTTGCTCGCAACGTAGCTGGTAGTTTGCGTGTAGCCGACCGCGAGGCTCGGGTCATCTGCGAAACGGGTAGGAGCATAGAAGATGCCGCTGCCGCCGCGCACCGTGGTTTTTGGATCAAGCTGATAGGCGAAGCCCACGCGAGGCCCAAACTTCTTGACCGAAGGGTTGCAGCACATACTACCGTTGCCATTGGTTCGAGCATATTCAATCACTCCTTTGGGAGTGATGCCGGTGACACTCGCGGCAAGCGGATTCGTGGCAGCGCCGTTGAAGCCGACCACCCAGTTATCGTTATCCTCATAGATTCCGGTCTCGAACTCATAACGGAGTCCCAGATTCAGAGTCAGTTTGTCCGTGACGCGCCAATCATCCTGGAGATAACCCGCCCAGTAGTTGACGTGCGTGTACAGCTTTGTTGCCGTGCTCACGCTTCCTGAAGCGGGATAGCCGAGAAGAGCGTCAGCGAAATCCAGGCCGGTTTTATTACTCTGCGTCGGGTACTGCTGGGTAAAGATGCCGTTAAAAGCAAAATCGCCGGCGGCATTGCTGAGGTTCAGAAAGTCCGTGTGAATGGCGCGGTAATCGAAGCCGAAGGTGAAGCTGTGACGGCCCACGAATTTCGACATGCTCGCCAGGAAATTGCGCGAGTAGAAGACGGTGTTGCTGGGCGAAACGTTGCTGAAGTTGTTGCTGTTGCTGCTGAAGTCAAACTCCGGCAGGTATTGCGCTTGCAGCGCATTGGTGTAGCTGGACGGAAAGCCGAGAGTGGCGGGGCTGACGCCAATGCTGTATGGGTTAGTAATGTTCGGGAAACGATTAAAGCCGAAACGCAGGCTGAGAACCGTGGTGGGATTGATCGTCATGATGCTGTTCACTTGCGTTGCGTCCACCTTGCGATACAGCAGATAAGGCGACCCGTTGCTGGCGGCCAGAATCGATCCCAGGGTGTTGCCGCCCGGTTCGCGGCTCTTGTAATGCAAGTAAGAAGCGTTCATCTTCCACCAGGAAAGAATCTGGTGGTCCAGCTTCGCCATGTACTCGTCAGCGCGGTCCGTCAGGGTATCAATACCCGTGAAGTTCACGCCGTCGACTACGCCGGTTTGCGGATTGGGCAGAGTGTTCAGAACATTTTGCCCAATGGGATTGATCCGGTTGGAAGGAATGATGTTACCAGCAAACGGGTTGCGCACGGTCGAAGCATTCGCGGGGCAGTTATCGGCAGGCGTGCAGGCGCGGGAACTTAACGGGTCATAGATGATGTTTTTGCTCCCGTAAAAGTTGCCTGTCTTTTCGGATGCAGTCGGCAGCGTGTACCCGTCGCTGAGCGGAGATTTCTGCCGGTAACTTTCCGTTGTTAAGTAGAAGAAGGTCTTGTCTTTACCGTTGTAAACTTTGGGGATCACGACCGGGCCGCCGACTGAGCCGCCCCAGTTATAGAACGGCTGGTCCGCCCGTGGTCTGCCGGAAGCGTTATAGAAGAAGTTGTTGGCAAGCCAGTCAGTTTGCCGGGTGTAGCCGAGCAGCGAGCCGTGAAGCCCATTCGAGCCGGACCGCAAAAGCGTATTAAACACTCCGCCGCCGGTGCGTCCCATGGTTGCATCATATGTGTTTTCCTGAAGCTTCATCTCCTGCGTGCCTTCGATGGACGGGATAATGACGGCACGGTTCACAGAATCGGTAACGGGAACGCCGTCGATGAGATAGTTGTTGCCGCGAATCGGACCGCCCGCAATGGAGATAGCCGAGGAACCACTTTGATCCTGGAAACGATTAAAGCGTGGATCGCCGACCGGAACGACATTGGTCGAGAGCTTGGAAAGCAGAAATGGATTGCGACCCAGGTTCGGCAGATCGGTCATCTTCTGTGAATCGAGCACCTGGCCGTTCGAAGCGTTGCCGGTTTCGAGCAGCGGGACTTCTTCGTTGACTTCCACCGTTTGCGTGGTGGAGCCAAGTTCCATCTTCACGTCGGCAGTTACAGTTTCCTGCGTCGGCACAATCAGGTCGCGCCGCACAAATTTTTTGAAGTTCGGGCTTTCCACGATCAGCGAGTAAGTCGCGGGAGTCACAGCAGTAAATACATATTCGCCCGCGCCGTTTGTTACCGTGCTGCGCGTATCATTCGTAGCTTGATCTGTCAGTTGAACAACGACATTTGTAATCGAAGCATTTTGCGCGTCGGTGACCGTGCCGCGAACGCTGCCCTGGTAAGACTGTGCATGTAAAGAAGCAGCCAGAAGAAAGGATAAGAATCCGTAACAACAATGCAGTCTGATGGAAGACACCTGAACTCCTTAGAAAATGATTCTGCAGGACTTGGCGCGCAGCCGCGAGTGGCCGCAAAACTTCAACAGGGAACGGATGTCAACGGGGAATACACCTCAAGGAGGGCTGGGTTTGCTTGAGAAGCAAACGCTCAGAGGTGACTACTGTGCTTTGTAACGAGTGTAGCTGATAGCGGATTGGGATTACAAGGCGCCAATACAAAAAGTTTTTAAGGCATTACCAATCAATAGGAGGCGATGAAGGTGTTCCAAATCCAGGAACACGGCCGTGACGGAGATTGTAAAGCGCCACTCGGGCGCTCGCTGTCCGCACCGGATCTTTGGACTTTAAAAGCGAGAGATAGATGCTTTCGGCCTTTTTGCGGTACGGCTTCCCTGGTCCCGGTGTTGTCGCATTAGGTCCATAATCCAGCAGGTCAGCGCCGAGGCGACAAGCATTCGCCGTGTACTGATCGATCTCTTCCGAGTAAGAGTGGAGGTGAGCAGCGTGAAAGCTTTCGTAGGCATGGGCTTGATCAAGCGGTATAGAGGCTTCCCCTTCCGTTTCGTAAAATTCGTTCGACCAAACGACCGTTTTCCATTCAAACTCGTCACGATATCGGCCTCGCGCATAATGCTGAAGATATCGCCGCGCTTTCGTCAGAGCATCCGTGATGGTTGTTTTCCCTTCCGTTTGGCAGCTATTGAGCAGGTAACACGATCATGAAGTTCGTAGCACTTGCCTTGTCAATATGATGAGGCGGCTATTTGGATGCGAAAACAGGTACATTAGTCCTCATGCTCACGACTCCCCAGCATGGAAGCGTTTCTGATGGTAATGACATAATTCAAACAACGTTAACCCGAATGCAAGATGTTAATGCTGTATGGATGTCAGTAGGCCGAGAGCTTTATCAGAGCTGCGAACGGATGAACGCTCGCAAGGAATGCACCTCTGGCCCACTGCTTTGTTTGATAACAAGATACTTTTTCGTGGTGACTGTTCCCGGAACCGATAAGATGTTACGCGTCGCCAAGGAGATTGCAAGAGACCCCCATCCGATCAGCTTCGGCATCTCCATTTTAATCGGCGGCGCTGGCGGTAAGTGGACCGTCAACGACGCATTTTCAACAAGAGACGGCAAGTACTTCTACAAGTCTGCCAATGCAGAGCAGTTCACAACGGTGCAACTGTGTGAACAAGCTCTCAAATTATTGTGCGGAGGAGCGCTCGAATGTTGATCAACTCGTGAAAGGGTTTGATTGCAGTGTCTGCTAAAGGCAGTTGATGGAGTCGCTTCTAACAAAGGGTGGTATGCGGAAGCGGAAGCCGGAGCGCAGAGTAAAGCAGCTACGGCCTCCCCTTTTACTTTCTTCTCAGCCCTGCATCACGCGTCGATGCAGGGTGATTAGTCTTTATCGCCAGTGGCCTTCAATCCACACCCAACCGCGCGGGGTATTTCTCCAGTGTCCCGGCACCCACCGGTGATAGTAGGGCTGAGGCGGAAGCACCCACCGTCCGGGCACGTAAACATATTGCGCCCCGTCCCAGCGGTGGAATCCCGCTACCCAGATGTATTGCGGCCCTGGGCGAACCGGGACAAACTCCCGTCGCGGCGGAGGCGGCGGGCCAATACGAACAAACACCTGTGCATTCGCAGCGCCTAGCGCCAGCGTGCCTGCCAGAAGCGCGGCGGACAGAAATCTCTTCATCGCGTTAACCTCCGTTACTTGTACTCTGCTAAAACTTAGTTGCTGCCGGTCCCAGTGCCGG
>CAXTWT010000164.1:0-10549 GCA_964247955.1 uncultured Bryobacteraceae bacterium | reverse complement strand
GAGAATGTTTGCGGCAGCATCTTCGCTGCGCCTTGCGTGTCTTTCTGTTCCAATAAACGGCGCATGGCCCGAATCTGATGCCGCAGCCGCGACTTTCGCATGCGATTGACCGCTGTCCTTCTTTCGGTGACCCGGACGCGCTTCAACGCCGATACTGTATTTGCCATTAACTTACAAGCTACCCCTGCTTAATGAATTATCCTTTTTAGCATACCTGACAAAGCCCGTTATGAGCAAATGGCACACACCACGGCAAGCGACAATGTTCAATATGACAGCGACTTCCCGAGCCTTTTCGCCGCAGGTCCGCTCTTATATCGGGTACTTCCTGGCGCTGGTAGCCGTAGTCATCATCTATCTTTTTATTCGCGCCTACGGAGACACCCTTTCCGCGCCTCTTCCGCTCCACCCCGAAAACAGCACTGTTTCAACGATTCACGTCAATGACTTTCTCCATGTTCTGTTGGCGCTTGCCCTGGTGATCGCCACTGCGCGAAGCTTAGGGGCGCTTTTTCGCCTGGTTCACCAGCCGCCGGTAGTGGGCGAAATGATTGCAGGCATTTTGCTGGGTCCATCGCTATTGGGCCACATCGCTCCTACTTTCTTCGCCTATATTCTGCCGCACTCGGTTGCGCCGCTCCTCAATGTGATTTCCCAGATGGGAGTCATCCTTTACATGTTTCTTGTGGGCCTGGAACTCGATCTGTCGATGCTGCGCACCAAGGCTCATTCCACAATCGCCATTTCCCACGCGAGCATCGTCGTGCCGTTCCTGTCAGGCGCTGTGCTTGCCTTGCTCCTGTACCCCCGGCTTTCCACGAGCGACGTTTCGTTTACTGCTTTTTCGCTGTTTTTAGGCGCATCCATGTCTGTCACGGCTTTCCCGGTTCTGGCCCGGATTCTTACAGACCGCCGCATTCATAAAACCAGGATGGGCACCCTTACGCTGACCTGCGCCGCTATCGATGACGTCAGCGCCTGGTGTTTGCTCGCTTTTGTTGTCAGCGTTACCCAATCGCGGGCCGGCAGTGCGGTCCGCACCATTCTGATGGCCCTCCTTTACATAGCGGTCATGGTGTTTCTTGTGCGCCCGGTCGTTATCCGGTTATCACACTCGCTCGACGGAAAAGGCCGACTCACGCAAGGCATACTGGCCCTGATTCTCCTGGCGATTCTGCTGTCTTCCCTCACAACCGAGTCCATCGGCATTCATGCCATCTTCGGAGCCTTTATTCTAGGAGCGATCATTCCGCCTAACAGTTCCATTGCCCGGGATTTGACGGAAAAGCTGGAAGACTTCGTAGTTGTCTTTCTCCTGCCTGCTTTTTTTGCCTTTACCGGCCTGCGCACGCAGATCGGACTGGTTAGCGGACGGGAGCAGTGGATCTTCTGCGCCGTCATCATCCTGATCGCGTCAATAGGAAAATTCGGCGGCAGCACGATAGCAGCCAGACTCAGCGGCCTGGGCTGGCGTGAATCGTCAGCTTTGGGTGTTCTCATGAATACCCGAGGACTGATGGAATTGATCGTGCTGAACATTGGCCTGGAACTCCACGTCATTTCGCCGACCTTGTTCGCCATGCTTGTTTTGATGGCTTTGGCGACAACCTTTGCCACCACGCCTATTCTGCACTTCATCATGCCGCGACGCTACCTGGAGAAAGAAGCTGTCGCCATTGAGGAAGCATCGCGGATCGCGGCAGCCGTTAATGAAAGATCGGGCATTCTGGTTCCCGTGTCTCACCCGAGCGGAGTGGCGAACCTGCTGAACATCGCTCTTACCATGAACTCTCCCACAGCGCCGCCGCCGCGTGTCCTTGCTCTCGTGCGTTCCGCCGAAAGCAGTGTCCGCTCCCGGCTGGGCGAAACAGAGGAACTGGCCCCTTCGCGATCACCCGCTCTGGCTGCTGCTCTCGATTTGGCCTGGTCGCGCGGAACCGTGGTGACTCCCCAAGCCGTATGGACTACTGACCCTGTAAGCGACATTCTGTACACGGCCGAAAAGCTGCATGTGCGCTGGCTGCTGCTGGAATCCCGGCGCTCTCTTTTTGGCGGATATCCGCAAAGAGGCGTTGTCAGCCGCGTGCTGGAACGGGCGAAAGCGCTGCCGGTCAACGTGGCAGTTCTTCTTGGAGGTTTGCCGTCGGCGCAGGCTTCTCTGGTCTGTTTGCTTGACGGATCAAAGGACGGAAAATCCGCCTGGGAGCTTGCCACGGAAATGGCGCGTGGACGGCGCGAGCCGCTCCAGGCCGTGCTGCTGGCGGACGAAAGCATAGAAGGCTCTCTCGAAGCAATGGTGCGCGAATCCGAAAAAACAGCCGCAGCCGGCATCCAAACTCTTTCGGTCACTCCATTAGATGGGCAGGAAATTCTTGATCTCCTTCCTAGGGGACTTGTTATCGTGGGTAAGAGCCTTGCTGATCGATTCCAGATCCTTTCTAAGGACCTCATTAGAAACCGCAGCCTTATTGTTGTGCAGGGCGCGGGCGCCGAGGACAGAAATATTATTCCCAATCCGGCGCAACTTCAACCTATCCCCGCATGAGATTTCTCACTGCCGCTGGTCCACAATAGTTATCTAGAACAAGATTTATCAAAAATGATTCAAAGTAAGCTGCACTATGTCGCGATGGCTGCCGGTATCGCAGGTCTCGCGGCTCTCGCCTTTGCCGCTGGCGAAACCACCAGCGACTGGAAGATTGCCGGACCATTCGGCGGCACGGCTACGAGCGTGGCCGTTGATCCCTCCAACCCCAACGTTGTTCTGGCCGGCGCGCGGGAATCGCTGATGTTTAAAAGCACAGACGCCGGTGGGAGCTGGAAAGTTGTCAACTTCCCCAAGCGGCACTTAAGTGAGCTGACTTCTATTCTGGTTGATCCGGCGGATACTAATCATTATCTGGTCGGCATTATCGCCGCTGATGGCGGCGGCATGTATGAAAGTCATGACGCCGGGGGGACATGGGCTGCCGTGAAAGACATTTCCCGTTACGGCGTTCGTGCGATCACCTTTGCGGTAAGTCAGCCGTCCCGCTTCCTCGCCGGCACTCAGAACGGGGTCATGCTCAGTGATGATTGCGGCAAAACCTGGAAACGCATCTCCGACCCGTCGAACTCCGAAATGGCGCAGGTTACCGCTGTCGCCATGGACGCGCACGATCCCAATGTCATGTACGCCGGAACCAGTCACTTGCCGTGGAAGAGCGTGGATGGCGGGAAAACCTGGACTTCCATTCACACCGGCATGATTGACGACTCCGATGTTTTTTCCATCTATGTTGATCCCACGAACCCCGCCAACTTACTGGCCAGTGCCTGCAGCGGCATTTACGCCAGCTCTGACCGGGGTGACTTGTGGCATAAACTGCTGGGCATTCCCAACACCTCGCGTCGCACCCATGTGATACGCGGAGACCCGTCAAATGCTTCCTTGATCTACGCCGGAACTACTACCGGACTGTTTAAATCTCCCAATCGCGGCACAGCCTGGAAAACTTTGATCAACACGCAGATTAACTGGCTGGCGCTGGACCCTTCCCAGCCGCAAAGAGTTTATCTGGCTTTAGACTACGAAGGTATTGCTAAATCGGAAAACGGAGGCGAAACGATCGCTCCGATCAATAACGGTTTCGTGAATCGGGTGATTAGCTCCATTACGGTTTCCGGCAAAAAGATTGTAGCGTTGGAAACTCAGGAAGGGGAAACGACCGGGTTATTTACCAGCTTGAACAATGGCGAGTCGTGGTCGCAACTGAAAGGTATTCGTACCTTAAATGGAGTACATTTAAGCACGATTACAGGGATTCCCGACGAAGACCGAACCTTGTTAGCGGCCAGCCCCCATCAGATGTACAAATCCGTTGATGCCGGGATGACCTGGAAAGCCCTGCCCATTCGCTTAGTGCAGAATCCGCCTCCGGTAACCGAGGAGAAGCCTGTCCCCGCTGCCAGAACGAGTTCCGGCAAATCCAAGTCCGCTCGCGCCAGAATAACCGCCCGAACGGCGCGGCCTGTCAGGTCGGTAAAGCCGAAGCCGCTCATTCGCGAGGTGTCTGTGTCTGAGGTAAGCGGGCTTTACTCGACGAAAGTTGATGCAAAAACTGTGCTTTTTGCCGCCACAGACCTTGGTCTCTTAAGAAGTGAGGACGTTGCGGAACACTGGACATTGGCGGAAATTCCAGGCTCAACTGCTGTGACCGCGCTTTACTTTGGCCATGGTCCCTCTGCTTCCTTTGTGATTGCGCGAACCGCTAATGGTCTTTACCAATCGAAGGATGCCGGGGAACACTGGACCCAACTGCCCTTTTCGCTTCCCTCATCCGATGTGAATCATGTTGCTATCGGCGGTGATGATGACTCTTTTCTGCTGGTAGCTACCCGTGTTGGCCTGTATTATTCCCAGGATGGCGGCGGGAAGTGGTTCAAGAATCCCAACGGTTTGCCCGCTTCCACCGTCACTTCCGTCATCTGTAACGGTCTGGACAAAACCGCCTTTGCTGTTGAGTACGGGCGCTTATACCAAAGCAAAGATGCCGGAGCTTCCTGGACTGAAGTAGGAACAACTCTCCCGCTGGCCCGCATACGGCAGCTTTGGAAAGCTGACATGTCCTCCAGCCGCATCTTTGGATTAACCAACGATTTGGGAGTGATTTATCGCGACTAGCAACTTTGCTCTCGCACTTTGGCCTGTAACTCAGTTACCATATCTTTTTCGGATTGTGTGTTTGTCAGGCAAGAATCAACTTGCGGCGTTCGTATGACTGTTTCAAGTCTATATGCTGATTGCTTCCACAAAACACTGAAAGCTTACCTCTTAATGTAATTAGCTTGAGTCCTTATGAGGGAGTCAAGTTACAACTTTGGCAAACAGGATAACTGGAACAAACCTATGGTTTCTCTTAGTTGCACTGTATTTCTTTTAACTTACCGGCTGTAGTTTGTTGATTTTACGAAATAAAAGTTGTGAAACTACAGTCGATATCATCGATAATCGGTGTTAGGTTGTACTCTGCTTTGGAGGAGAAGGATGGAAACTCGGCTTATATTTAGGCCGCTAAGTTCGGCGATCTTGTGTGCCGCCCTGACATGGAGTTCAGGCGCGTTTGCACAGAACAGCACGAACAATCAGACAACAAATAGTCGAACGGCGAGAACGTCGTCCGGGGGTGAGGATGCTATGCCTGACCTGGTCGAAATCGATCCGTTTGGCGGTATCAGTACATTTGGACAAGTAAATCGAGGCTTAACCACTCACCTGGTTACCGGTGGAATTGCTGGTTTGCGCGGGGCTGTTAATCCCTCGAAGTACCTTGGCATAGAAGGCTTTTTTGAATTTTCTCAGGCGAATGTGGAGTTTCGTAATTCGAACGGGTTTTACCCTGGAACTACAAACCCGCTTCCGACCTACAGTTTCGGATCTCGCAATTACACGTTCGGTCTCGGTCCGGTTTTTAACCTGACGCCTCGCGGCTCGCGGGTTCAGCCGTACTTAACGGCCGGCGTAGCTGGCATTCAGTTCACCCCGACCGCAACGGCGAAAGGTCTAGCCCGTCAAGCTGGGGTAAATGCTCTTTTTGGTTCAGCCAATTTGAACGATAATCTGCAAGTGGGCGGCTTCTATGGTGGCGGCGTGAAGTTCCACCTCAGCGATCACTTCGGCTTGCGGATTGACGCGCGCGGCATTACCTCGCGTAATCCTACTTACGATTTGCCCAACTATCCCACGGGCGGCATCTACATTCCCGCTCGGGACATTATTAACAATTTTCAGGGCACAATCGGTTTAGTATTTTATCTGGGTCAGAGCAAGTGCCCGCCGTTGCCGCCTCCGCCTGCACCGCCTGCGCCGTTGGCTACGCCGACGATTACGGGTGCCGAAGGAACGATTTGCCAAGGCAAACCGGTTACGCTGCATGCCAACATCCAGGCCACAGGCAACCAGAAGCTTTCTTATGCCTGGACTCTGAACGGTCAGGCACAGGGCAGCGACAGCCCCGACTTTACCTTTACGCCTAACAACACGGGCAGCTTCAACGTTCAGGTTACGGTGCGGGATACCACTCCTCCGCCAGCCCCGATGGAACGTCCGAAGAACATACCAGTACGCTGCTGGGTTCAACCGCCCACGCCGCCACCGGCTCAGCCTGTGACTGCGACAGCTACGATTACGGTAAGCGACGATACACCGACAATTACCAGCGTCACAGCCAATCCGACCACGCTATCTTGCGCTGCGGATAGGAACGGCACGCATACCACGCAACTCACCAGCAACGTGACGCCTTCGGCTTGCGGCGGCAACCTCACTTATAACTGGACTGTCAGCGAAGGCAGCGTTACCAACGGCAACACTCCGAACGCTACGTTCGACTCGTCAACCCTGAACTTCGAGGGCGGCGCGCAGAACCAGACTAAGACGGTAACGGCGACCTTGACGGTGACAACCGAAACCGGCAAGACCGCTTCGCAAACCACCACCATTACGGTGAATTGCCCGCCACAGTTCATCCGACTCGATGATGTGATCTTCGCGAAGAACAACGCTCGCGTGAACAACTGCGGCAAGCGCCTTCTGATTGACGACGCCGCGCCGAGACTGTCCAGCGGCGACTACGATATCGTGCTGGTGGGCCATCGCGACAACGACGAGGCAGCCAATGCTCCTGCCGCCGCTGCTCGTGGCCGGAGAGGCCGTCGCGGTGCGGCTGCGCAACCGGCGACTTCGCTCGATGAACAGCGTGTCCTGAACGCTGCTGCTGTACTGAGCGGCGGAACCGGCACCTGCGCCAAGGTTGATCCTTCACGCATCCGCTACGATGCGGTCGGAACCGACCAAAGCTCCGAAACCAGACTGGGCCAGTGCGGTACTTCGAACATCAAGGAACGCCGTGGCTCACAAACAACCGAAGCGGACAGAAACCGCCGCGTTGAAATCTACTTGGTACCGCGCGGCAGCACCAGCCTGCCTCCGGCTGTCAAGAACGTCAAGCCGATACCCCAAGATCGGGTCACGGCTCTCGGTTGCCCGAAATAGACCAGTAGTTTAGCCAAAGAAAAGGGCCGAGCGGTTCGCGGCGGGCCCCTTTTGCGTTCTGCTCAAGTGTGCTGCACATAATAAGGCAGAATTGATTTAGATACAATTCTGAGGAGTACTGGAAGGAGGGCAATATGGAGAAGCAGAAAGAAATCAGATTAACAATTGACGCTTTTCGACGTGAAACTCTCCCCATGTCACGTCTTGCCCGGTACCTCACTGAATTTTCAGAGTTGCTCGGTAACGATGCCAATGTGCATTTTTCAGAAGTACAGGACGGAAGCGCTCAGCTTGTTGCGTTTGCAGATCATACGGCAATTCCAAAGATCCAAACCCGGCTCAACGACGTGGTCAGCGGTTGCTCTCCTAAAGCTGCGGCTAAAGCCTACCAAGATTTGGATACTTTGTTAGCTGAGGACAATGCCGTTGCTGATATTCAACTCGGTGGCTCTAAGCTTATCGAATTTCCTGGAAGAAGACGCGCTTCGCGGGAAAGGTTAGGTCCAATACGTAGGAGTGGCAGTATTGAAGGCCAGATTTATCAGGTGGGCGGGAAAGATGAAACCGTTAACATCCATCTGCGGAACAGGGATAAAATTTTTAAGTGTGAGGCCAGTATTGAATTGGCGCGTCGGCTGGTCGTCCACCTTTTGGCAGGAAATGTAAGGCTATTTGGCGAAGGTGAGTGGTATCGGATTTCTGGCGAAGGTTGGAGAATGGCCAGCTTTACGGCCAAAGATTTTATACTGCTCGATCAGCACACCCTTAGTCAGGCAGTTGAGTCTATTCGCGGCATATTTGCAGATGTTAGCGGAGACTCGTACGAGTTGATGTCTGATTTGAGGCACGGATAACAGTGATCGTATTCGACAGTACGACCCTGTCATTACTTTTCTTACCCAATGCTGCTGTTCCAACTGGAAGAAACAACAAACCAATAAGACATGCTAAAGAGCGGCTTGAAGCGCTTATTGAACAGATAGCCCAAAGTGGCGAGTTAATCATTATTCCAACACCTGCGCTCAGCGAGTTTCTGGTGAAGTCCGTTGAGAAAACCGACGAATTCCTAAAAACGGTTCGGGCCTCTCCTTGGTTCCGTATAGAGGCTTTTGATATCGCGGCTGCCGTGGAAGTCGGTCAAAGAACCGCCCAAGCGATTGCGGCAGGAGATAAGCGCGAGGGAAGTAGGGCTGATTGGACGAAAGTCAAATATGACCGCCAGATTGTAGCAATAGCCCTTGTTGCAAGTGCATCAAAGATTATCTCTGACGATAGAGATGTGCAAGCGATTGGCGAACGATGGGGAGTTCAAGTGGTGAGTGTAGAAGATCTGCCGATACCTCCAGAACTGATTCCTCCTCCACTCCTTCGTGACATTGAACATGAGGACCAATCCGAGGTCAATACGAACAAGAGTGATGCAACCACTTCAGAAACGGGTTTAAGCACACGAAGACTCCGTAGAGATTTCTAGTGGAAGTTTTGGTGCCCGGGGCGGGACTTGAACCCGCACTCGCCTTACGGCGAAAAGGATTTTAAGTCCTTTGCGTCTGCCGATTTCGCCACCCGGGCGTGCTGATGTTGGAAAAGGGATGCATCGGTCGCTGCAACACGATTACCCGCGTTGCAACCCCTCAACTTCATCATAGTAAACGCATCCTGCAACGCTGCGGCTTTAAGGGGTCCGCGACGCGGTATAAGCCGCAATGTTCAGCATGTCTTCCTCGCTCAGCCGACCGACGACCGGTTTCATCAGGTCCGTCCACTCGCCCTTTCGCGTGCCTTGCTGCATGTCATACAATTGCCGAACGAGATAACTCGGGGAACGTCCGGCAATGCCGGGTACAGGGCCAAGTCCCTTCAAATCTGTTCCATGGCAAACGCCGCAGGCAACCGTTCTGCCAGTCCCCGTTGTTACCAGTGCTTTGCCCTTCTCAATACTGCCGAACGGCACGTAAGCGATGAAACCGGATCGGGGATCTCGCAACGCCTCAGTGGCTTCCGGCTGCTCCGGCGTTTCAATAATGCGTTGGCCGAGAGGCTCTCGCTTACCGCCCTCCAAAGGAAGAAACATGCCGACGGAGAGACGCGTTTGCGGAACACTGTCCGTTTCGACCACTCTGATCCAGGGAGTCCATTTCATGGAGCCGAAGTAGTCGGCAGCGGCTTTGATTTCTTCTTCCGTCATGGCTTGCGCATACGCAACCATAAGGTTTGTATTCGTTTTCCGCACGTCGGCGCTCTTGCGCAGGCCGTTTCGAAACTCATTCATCTGCTGGATGAAGTAGGAAAGGGGGAGGCCGGAAACTCCCGCATTTTCCGGACGGCCCTTGCCGTTTGGGTAATGACACAGAGAGCAAGCCCAAACGCCGGGCTTGCGACCGTGGGCCACGATCTCCGGCATCGGGGGATGATCGCCCGGATACCAATCGGCGGGGCCGAAATGATCACTGATCTGTGACTGCATAAAGCCCGAGGCACTGCCGGGAAGATGCTTCAGGCTGTTGTCCGGCGCAGGTTTAGGCGTTTGCGCGGCTTTAGTTCCTGTAGTCGAGTTGCCTGTTTTGTCCTGTGTGCCGTAAGCCCAGGTCGGTGGCCCCTCTGCCGCCCAGGAAACCGCCCCGCCCAGCAGAAAAACGAAGCCACTTTTAATAATGAATCCTAATTTGCTATTTCGGGTATGAACTCTCATTTGGTAGTCTCATTGGTAAACGCGGTGACATCCCTGGCTGCTTTGGTTTCGATGTCGGGTTTCCCTAAAAAGCCGAGATCACGAAACCAGTCAATGAAGCGGTACTGCCACGTGCCGAACGGTATGTCGTTGCGGTCCGTTAAGCCGCCGGTCATGCGGCTGCCATCAGGTAGCGGGTCGCCGGGGTGGCGGCCGTTACCGTAAAGGTGCATCTCTATATTGGGCACACCCAGGGCCAGCATCGCGCTGAAGTACTCGACCGCCCAGACCGCATGCACGCGATCTCCCGAACTGCCGCAGACGACGAAAGCCGGAGGAACATTGCGCGGAACCGGCGGAGGTGTGCGATTATGAGCAAAGGGCGAGGGTCCGGGATAGATGACGCCCACGAAGTCGGGACGCGCGGAAGTTCCCACTGAAGGATCGCCGGAACCGCTGTTTTTGGCATCGAAGTCTGGGAACAAGACTGCCGCTGCTGTAGCTAACTCCGCGCCCGCCGAGAAGCCCATGATGCCGATCTTATGCGGATCGAGGTGCAGTTCACCGGAATGCGCCCGCACGAGGCGAATGGCCTGGAGCGCATCGTTCACGGCATCGGTCTGCACGTTGTAGCCGTCCCGGCGCAGGCGATTCCGCAGAATAACGGTGTTGACGCCGTAGTTGTAGAAGAAGGGAACAAAGTCAGCGCTCTCGCTGCCCACATTTAGGGTGTTATGGCCGCCGCCCGCCACCAGGATCACCGTTGCGCCGGTATTGAGACTACGATCCACGGTGTGGAACTCGATTGACGGATTGTGAATATTAACGATGCTGTTGATGCGCCC
>CAXTWT010000163.1:0-10567 GCA_964247955.1 uncultured Bryobacteraceae bacterium | reverse complement strand
GCATTCAGGCAGGCGGAGAGGTTTTTTCCCTTGAGCAAACCATGGTCATGGTGACCTCTCCTTTTGCCGTCGTAACATGGCTGGTAGTTGTTAACGTTTGGCCGTCGTCCGATAGCTCATAGCGATCTTCAATCTCTTCATCTTCGTTCTTCGCCGTTTTCATATTGGTTCTAATTACCAACGCTTTGCCGTCCCAAAAGGACTTGCTGGCGGCGTCACGACCGTTAATCACATTGTTTGCAACTGATCCGTCAGTCGTATATACTGCGTCAACGGTCGACGTTTTCTGCCCATTGGTTTGAACCGTATGCACGTTCATCGTCGGATCGCGCTGATCAATGACGCGCACCACGATGTCCGGCTTGGCAAAAGTTCCAAAGTCGCTTTTATCTTTATCCATGCGCCAGCGTCCTGAAAAATTCGTGTGAGCCGATGTTTGTTGGTTTCCTCCTGCTGAGGAGGCAGATTGCCCCCAAACAGGAACGGCAGCCAGCAGTAAAGTCGCGCAGGGTAGAAGTTTCATTTCTTTAAAAATAGAATCACCAGGAAGATCAGCAGCAACGCGAGCAGACCGAGCGCCGCCAAGAAGACGATCATTTTGCTGTTCTTCGTCTTTACGCCTGCTGCGGCTTTCACCGCTCCCCCTGCTTCTGCGGAAGACGGGATTTTGGGAGTTTGCCCGGTCAGCTTCGGCGCAGGATGACGGTCTCCTAATACACGAGTGTACTCACTGGGTCCCGGCAAGGTTCCTGCCTTCGGGCCGTTCGGTCTGGCTCTCTCGGAAGAAAATAAAGGGTCATCGCTGTGTGCCGGGGCGCTTCTTCCTAATGCCGACGGCTCCTGGAGCGACGGCGGAGCAGCTCCTTTGCCGAAGAGTTGCGTGTATTCTCCAGCTTGGGGCGCAATTGAGTCAGTGAGCGCTTTGGGCTGCTCTCGCGGTGGCCGAAGGGTTTCCTTCGCTGTGCCTGCCCGTTCCTCCGAAAACAAACGGGTAAACTCTCCTCCATCAGCACCGCGCGGAGCCGCAGGCGGAATGAAAGGCATCGGCGTGTTAGGCCGCTGAACAAATCCGCTCCGGGCGGGCCTGTCCGAATTACGCGGCGAGTCCGATTGGGACGCACGCTCACCGTCCCCTGTTTTTAGCGGCGGAGCTGGCAGGCCGCCACTGAAAAACTGTGTAAACTCTCCCGGTTCGTTGTTAGCTTTCGGAGACGCGCCAAGCGGAGCCGCAGAGGCGAGAGGAGGCTGTGCCGCTCCTATCTTTGTCGCATCACTGCCCTTCATTGCGCTGCCCAACTCAAACTGCAGCCACTCGCGCAATAGCAGGCATTGTGGAGCTGTTTCCGTCACTACATACCAATCGCTGCCTTCGTCTCGCATATCCAGGACCATGCTGCGCACCGACGGCGACCGCACCAGCGCCGCCGCCATGGAGCGGTACAGCAGCACTTGTTGCGCGGCATCGTCTCCGCTTGTAATGCGGTGTACGAAAACGGATCGTCCCGTAGCTGACTCCGTTGCGCGGTAGGTCTGAATAGCGCCCGGCAGGATTTGCTCACCGCCGTTGTACTTGCCGCCAAGGAATTCGATAGGTTCCATACAAGCCGTTCTTACGATTCTGTCACCGCCGGGTTTGGATTGCCACTATGATAGAGAATCGGGAAAACCTCTACCGTGAGGAATCTTTCAAGAATCGTCTGGGCCGAAGGCATGTACCTGGGGCCCCATCACTTTCAGGCGCAAAGCCGGTATTTCGAAGACACCATCCACTTTGCGGCGGACTCGCTCTGGTTTGCGGCTTTCGGGCTGCTGGGTTACGAGTTGAATGCCGAAGCTCTTCGCAACGGCGCCTTGCTTCTGGGGCACGCTCGCGGCGTGTTTGAGGACGGGTTGACGTTTGATATGCCCTCCTCTGATCCCCTGCCCGAAGCGCGAGAAATGGAAAAAGTTTTTCCGCCCACTGCCGACACTCTGCTGGCGTATTTGGCTGTCCCCCGACGTCGCAATCTCGGCGGCAATACGGCTCTGGAACCTGGAGAAGCGAAAAGCGCCCGATTCCTTGCCGAAGAGCGGATAGTCGCCGATGAGGTTTTGGGCGGCGACGAGAAGCCGGTGCGCTTTGGCCGCAAAAACATCCGGCTGCTTTTCGAGCACGAAACGGAGGATAGCTGGCAATTGCTGCCCCTTGCGCGCATCCGGCGGGACGGCGCAGGCCGCTTTGCACTGGATGAAAAATTCATTCCGCCGGTGATCCGCTTTGGCGCAAGCCCCGCCTTGCTCGAAACCGTTCGGCGGCTGCTCGACATACTGACGGAGAAAAGCACGGCATTTACCGGTTCCGTGGGAGGCTTTGACCGCCAATCGAGCGGCATGTCGGCGCAGCAAACCTCCAGTTTCTGGTTTCTGCATGCCGTGAACAGCGCCCTTGCTACGCTTCGCCACTTATATTTTTCCAAGCAAGGACATCCCGAAGAGCTGTATCTTGAAATGCTGCGGCTGGGAGGCGCTCTCTGCACTTTCAGTCTTCAGTCCTCTTCCGCAAAATTGCCGATCTACGACCACCTCGACCTCCAAGCCTGTTTCGAACCGCTCGATCTGCACATACGCCGGCATTTGGAGTTAGTCCTGCCCACAAACTGCGTCACCGTGAAGCTCCAGCAAGTGGACCGCTACTTTTGGGAAGCGGACATTCAAGACACGCGCCTTTGGGGGACGACGCGATGGTTTCTTTCGCTCGCGTCAAACACCGGCGAGGCGGAACTGATTACCGGCACACCGGCGCTGGTCAAGGTTTGTTCAGCAAAGTTCGTGCCGGAGCTGGTTCGGAGAGCGCTGCCGGGATTGCGTCTCACGCACAGCGAGACGCCACCCGCCGCACTCTCGCCGCGCATGACAAATCAGTACTTTACGATCAACCGCAGCGGGCCTTGCTGGGACCACTTGGTCGAAACCCGTAAAATCGGAGTTTACGTTCCAGGCGAGATTCCGAATCCGGAGTTGGAACTTCTCGTGCTACTGGAAAGTTAAATGCCCGCTTTATCGCAAATACCCGCCATACCCGCTGAGAACGGACAACGGCGGCGGTCGGATCGCTTCCCCCTGATTTATGCGGAGGTTCTGACTGTTGTGGTACGGTTGCGGGCCAACCGGCAGCGCGTCGGAGACCCGGAAGCGTTTCGCAGCCAAGTTCGCAATGCCCTCAAAGCGGCGGAACAGGAAGGATTACGCTGCGGTTATCCGCTCGAAGATGCCCGCGTCGCTACGTTTGCCGTCGTAGCGTTTCTCGATGAATCTGTTTTGAATTCACAAAATCCGTTGTTTGCCGATTGGCCGCGCAAGCCGTTGCAGGAAGAACTCTACGGCATCCATACTGCCGGGGAGATTTTCTTTCGCAATGTGGAGCGTTTGTTGACCCGGCCAGACTCGGAGCCGCTGGCGGATCTGCTCGAAATTCATCAGCTTTGCCTGTTGCTCGGCTTTCGCGGACGCTTTAGCGCCGCGAGCGGATCTGCTGGAATCCGCGCCATTCTGGGCCAAATCGAGGAAAAGATCCGGCGCATTCGGGGCAACTCGCAACCCTCGGCCCCGTCCCCGTCGGAAGTTAACGTCGTGGAAGGCGACCGGTGGGTTCCCGTCTTGAAATGGGCCGCTGTCGGATCGGTCTTTCTCGCACTATTGTTATTCATTATCTTTAAGTTTCTTCTTTCGTCTTCGGCAAGCGAGTTGCAGACGATTGCCGCCGCAACCAGTCTTTAGGACGCACTATGAAAGTCTCCCGACCTACTTACGTCGCCGTTCTTGCTCTGGTCGCGTGGTTGGCCCTGACCTGGAAGCTCAGTTCCACGCTGGGCTTGCAGCCGCCGATCCTATACTATCTCCAGGCGGGTCTTTGGCTCATCGGCATTGCCGGTTTGATTGGTTACTTCTTTTTGCGTCCGTCGCCAGAGGAAGATGCGCCAAGCACGGCCGGCACAGATATTGACGATGCTTTCGCGGAAGGGGCGCAGCGGATGCGAACGGCGCAGGGCGTTAAGCAGTTGAATGCTCTTCCGGCAGTGTTCCTTCTGGGTGACAGCGGCTCGGCCAAAACAAGCATTCTGGCAAAGGGGGGCTTGGAGCCTGAACTTCTGGCCGGGGCTGCCTATCAGGATCAGAATGATGTTGTTACGCCCACTCGCGCCCTGAATCTCTGGTATTCACGGCAAACTCTTTTTATCGACCCGGCGGGCGCTCTGGTGGGCGACGAAGCGGCGCGGCGCAAGCTGTTCAAAAAATTTGCTCCCCAGCGAATGAACTCTGCTTTTTCAGCAAAGCAGACTCCTACCCGATCCGTTGTGATCACCGTAGACACGGAGACTTTCCTGCAAGAAGGCGGAGCCGAAACGCTGGCGGCGAAGTCGCGGCAATTCCAAAAAATTCTCGGCGAACTCTCGGCGGAACTCGGATCAAGTTTTCCGGTTTATGTTCTCTTTACGAAGATTGACAAGATTCCCTACTTCCGGGACTTCGCCGAAAACCTGACGGATGGGGAAGCATCGGACATCTTCGGCGCTGCTCTGCCGATGGAGCCGGCAGGAGGCGGAGGCGTCTATGCCGAAGCTCAAACCCGCCGTGTGACAAACGCCTTTCAGGAGCTTTATTACGAGCTTTCGGACCGTCGCCCTAATTATTTAGCGCGAGAGCACGACCCTGCGAAGCTTCCGAACGTATACGAATTTCCAAGGGAGTTTGCCAAGCTGAAACCGCTGCTGGTCCCCTTTCTGGTTGACCTTTGCCGCCCAAGCCAGTTAGGAACAACGCCTTTTCTGCGCGGGTTCTACTTCACCGGCGTCCGCCCGATCACAGTTGCCGACCTCGTTCCCGCCGCGCAAGCGCCGGTTGTCGAAGAAGGAGCGGGGCTGGATACAGGCGCCACGCGCATCTTCAACCCACGCGCGAAAGCTGCGCTCGGCTTGGTTGAGCCGCAAACGGGAGCAGCGGGGGCGCGCCGCATCCCGCAATGGGTCTTTTTAGGCCGCTTATTCTCGCATGTTATTTTGGCCGATCAACCGGCTGCGGCGGTGACGCAGCAGAATGTCAAAGTGAATTTTGCGCGTCGCGTCTTGTTAGGGGCGACTACCGCTTTGGCCCTATCAGCGGCGACTTGGCTGATTGTTTCGTACAGCAATAACCGTGCATTGGTGAGCAACGCGGTGGAATCGGCCCGTGGGGTTCCCGCAGCCGGTCTGCCTTCGGGCCGGTTGGCCGCGCTCGATTCATTACAGCGCTTAACGCGAGTACGCGACACGCTCGACACATTGAACCGCTACGGGCGCGAAGGCGCTCCCTTCCGCTACGGCGCTTTTCTGTATGCCGGAGACGCCATCCGGCAACCGCTGCGCACCACATACTATGCTCTCTTCCGCAAGCTCCTGTTAGCGCCCACGCAGGAAACGCTTGTCGGGGTCTGCATGAAGCCGGAAGGCCAAGCAGCGCAGGAATACAGCTATCTTTATAACGCCCTGAAAGCATATCTGATCACGACGAATCATCACGAAAAAAGTACGGCGGATTTTCTCCCGCCTGTTCTGTCGCAGTATTGGTACAACGGCCAAACCGTAGACAACGACCGCCAGTATCTGGTGCGCAGGAATTTTGAATTTTATGCCGATGAGTTGCGGGACGCCAACCCGTTTCCCCGCTATGACAAGCCTGACGACGTTGCCGTTGAGAATGCCCGCGCCTTCTTAAAACGCTTCAAAGGAGAGGAGCGTATCTACCAGGCGCTGCTGGCCGAGGCAGGCCGGGGGCAAAAACCAATTGTTTTCAATGTGGATTATCCCGGTTCTGCGGAAACGGTGCTCAATACGTATCGCGTGGAACCGGCGTTTACGCAAACCGGCGCGGCGATCTTTGCCAAGGCGCTGGAAGATCCGGCACGTTCTTTCCGGGGCGAGGAATGGGTATTAGGAGAGCCGATCAATGCGGCGCAGGATCGCCAAAAATTAATCACAAATCTCGGGGAACAGTATGGGCGCGATTTGGCAAGGATTTGGAGAGAGTACCTCCATGCCACATCGCTCGCGCCTTTTAAAGACGTGCCGGATGCCGCGAGCAAACTTGCCAAGCTCAGCAGCCCGGAGTCTGCGCTGCTGCGGGTGCTGTGCGTGGCTTCCGAAAACACGAAGACGGCGGCGGGAGCGTTTCAGCCGGTGCAGTTTATCACTCCTCTCGGCTGTTCAGGCAAGCTGGTGAACCCGGCCAACAGCCCGTACATGCAGGGATTGATTAATCTGCAAACCGCTTTGCAGACCGTGGGTCCCATTGAGAATGCCGCTCCCGGCAATATCGACGCCGCCAATAATGCCGTCACGCAAGCGGAAAACATTGTCAAGAGCCTTGCTCTCAACTTCACTCCTGATGCGGCAGATCCTAAGTCGAACGTTCTTTCCCAAACAGCGCAGCTTCTTCGCGACCCCATCGCCTCGGTTCCGCCTCTGCTGAAAGCGGGAGTGGGCGCGGCGGCAAACGCAGCAGCAGCCGGGATGTGCAATTCCATCCGCCCGATACTGAACAAATACCCGTTCAAAAAATCAGATGTAGACGCCACGCTGGGAGAGGTAAACGGCTTTTTGAAGCCGCAGGATGGGCAACTATGGCAGTTGTATAACGCTCATCTCAAGCAGTATCTGGTTCTCGCCGGAGATGATTATGTGCGCGCTCCGGGGCAGCAGGGGGCTGTTACCGATAGTTTTCTGCGTTTCTTCAACCGGGCAGCCCGTATGTCAAAGGCCATGTACAAGCCTGACTCGCAACAGCCGAGCGCCGGTTTTTCCATGCAGGTGCTGCCTTCGCCCGATGTTACGCACGTGACGCTCAGTATTCACGGGCAAATGCTTTCCACGGACCTAACAAACGGGGCGCACTCGCAAGCGTTTACCTGGCCGGGGACGGCGGCGTCGGCTCATTTAGGAGTTAGTTTTGGAGGCAATTCCGAGTTTGATATCGAAAACACTCATGGCCTTTGGGCAATCTGGCGTCTACTCGACGATGGCGAACGCCTCCCGGACTCCGGCGGCCAGATGCAAGCGCAGTGGACAGAGCGAAACAACAAGGGCGTGATTACCCAGGTCAATGGTCATCCGGCATCCGTGAAGTTCGCTTTGGATTCGCAAAGCTCCCAAATTTTCCGCCCGCAGTACTTCAGCAATCTCGGATGCGCCGGCAAGGCGATACAGTAGTTTCTCTTCAACGCCGAATCCGAATGCTTATGCTTGAGATTGCTTCCCACTTCCGATTCCGAGGCGCGGACGCCGCTGGCCCTTTTCTACTGTGATCATTACGGCTTTCCCCTTCCTCCCGGCCACAAATTTCCCTTAGCGAAATACCGCCTG
Organism: uncultured Bryobacteraceae bacterium; assembly: GCA_964247955.1. Lineage (GTDB taxonomy): Bacteria > Acidobacteriota > Terriglobia > Bryobacterales > Bryobacteraceae > Bog-105. The sequence continues at coordinate 3,194 of CAXTWT010000163.1, read as the reverse complement.
CTGCGGGAAGAACTTTCGCTTGACAGCCGCTTCCGTCTGCACCCGGCGGATCTGGCTGCGCCGGATGACGTCCTGCGAGTCCACAGCCCTGACTACACTCTCCGATTTCTCGACGGCAGCCTGGACCCGCCCGTCATGCGCCGGATTGGATTCCCCTGGTCGCGTGAACTTGTCGTTCGAACACTGGGGAGTGTCGGCAGCACTCTTGCAGCGACGGATGCGGCGCTCCGGTTAGGCTTTGGAGGCACGCTGGCTGGCGGCACGCATCACGCCTACCGCAGCGAAGGATCGGGCTTCTGCGTCTTTAACGATCTGGCGATTGCCATTTGTCGGGCACGGGAGGAATACGGCATCAAACGAGCCGCCATTATCGATCTGGATGTTCACCAGGGCGACGGAACCGCCGCTATTTTCGAGAGCGACCCAGACGTGTTTACGTTATCGCTGCATGGGGAGCGAAACTTTCCCCTTCGTAAGCAGAGCAGCACTTTAGACCTTCCGCTGCCGGACGGCACGGGCGATGCTCAATACCTGTCGGCTCTCCAATCCGCGCTGCCGTGCGTGTGGGATTTCGATCCGCAACTGATCTTTTTCCAATCCGGAGTGGATGGGCTTGCCTCCGACCGCTTGGGCCGGTTGTCGCTCACGATGGCGGGTTTAGCGGAACGCGATATTACTGTGATTAGCGAGACCCGCAAAACCGGCGTGCCGCTGGTGATCACGCTCGGCGGCGGCTATTCAGACCCGATTGAAAACACGGTAAGGGCGCATGCGCAAACCTTTCGCACCGCCGCGAGAATCTATGGGGGAGACTGAGTGCCCTTTCCTGTTCGCCATCCTAAGTCTGCCCCTGAGCCGTAGGTAAACCAGCTTTGCACAATTTGACTTCGGCTATCTGCCAGCGCAATGCAGTGAAAGGAACCGGCTCCAGGACTACCGAAGCGCAGATCCGTCAGTTCCACCCGCACCCCCGGTTTTCCGTCAACTTCGACCGGTGTTTCGGACCAAACCGGGAATCGGGCAAAGTAAAGGAAATAGCGGAAAGGCTCCTCCGCTTTCGCATGCTCGATGGTGGGCGTAACGGCAGGCTTAAAGTAAGATTGCGCATTCGTAAGGTCCAATTCCGCGTAGGCGTCCACCGGCACGGAAAGATATCCTCCGTTGGTTTCCACAACGCCGTGCCAATGAAGCGGATTCAATGGTTCAGGGAAAGCGGCTGTTCGAACCGGCGCTGCTTCGTCGTACAAACGGGATTCCAGCTTTGCCACAACACGGTGGTGCAGAGTGGCGCGAAAGCAATCGAAAACGACAAAAAAGACCAGCGCAAACAGGGCGATGCCCCGCCCCGGCGGCGTGCGGTCTCCCATCTCCCGGCTGACCAGCCAGACAACGAAGGGCCATACGGCAGGGAGCAGCAGGGCAGTTATGATGATGCCGTCATACAGCGAATTGAGGTCGAGATGGAACCAGCGCGACGAGAACGGCAGGAGCAAACGGATGCCGTAATTGTTTGTCCAGTCAATCAGCAGATGGCTCCCTACTCCCAGGCAGCACAGCAGCCAGGCGCGCAGCCAGGGAAGTTTCTGGCGGAACACGGCGGACACGGCCAGCACCGGCAGAACCGCCATGAGCGGCAGCAACAGCAGCGAGTGAGTGTAGCCGCGATGCGCTTCGAAATAGCTCAGCGGGCTTCGCGTTAACGCCAGGATGTCGATGTCCGGCGTGTTAGCCGAAAGGATCAGCAGGGTCGCCGCCTTAGGGCAGAGCCGATCCAGTCCCGCGCGGGACATCGCCCATCCGGTGAGCGAATGCGTTACGTTATCCATGCACAGCGATCAGGCGCAAACCGGAACAGCAGCCACAAGAGACTGTTCGCGCGCATGATATTGCGGCGGAACCAGCAGCGTCAAGGCATCGGGAATAATCTCAGCAGTCATAGGCAGCTTGCCCGCCAGTTCGCCGTCCACCTGCACATAGACCGGCTCGCCCGACGGCTTTTGGCAAGTCACCGTTCGCCCATGCAGAACGGTGCAGCCGCTCATGCGCGCCGCTTGGCCGAGAGTCACGGCAGCCAGATAGGGAAGATAACGCACGGCCTTCGTGCCGCGAAACAGCACCACTTCGAAATCGTTACGGAACAGGGATGCGCCGCGTGCGATCTCCATGTCGCCGCCGTAATTTCTTACCCGGCTAATCAGCGCGAAACTGGCGCGGTAATGCTTGCCGTCAACGATCACTTCGAATTCGGGCAAAGTTCGCAGCACTTGTGCAAAACCGCAAACGTAATAGGCCAGCTTACCGGCAACGGCCTTTAAGTCCAAGTTCAAGCGGGAAATGATTTCGGCATCCAAACCGGCTCCCGCCATGCAAAGAAAGCCGCGCTGTTTAGAACCGTCGAACCGCAAACCTCCAGCGGCAATGCGGTGCAGCTTCAGTTGCGGAAAGGAGTTTGCCGCGCGCTCCATATGCGTCGGCAGCCGCAGCTCCCGCGCCAGCACGTTCGCTGTTCCGCCGGGCAGAATAGCAAGTGGAACTTTCGAATGCAACATGCCATTGGCTACTTCATTGATGGTTCCGTCCCCTCCAGCCGCAATAATCAAGTCACATCCGTTTTCGATCTGCTGCCGGGCTTGCAGGGAAGCGCTGCCGGGAGCAGTTGTCGGCACCAGCTGCACTGACATGCCCTGGCACTTCAGCGCATCCGTACTCCGTGTAAATAGGTCCCGATGTCGTGACAGCCCCCTGGCAGTGGGGTTGTAAATGATTGCAGCGCGTTTGGCGTGGAAAGATTCCAACTTTACATTGTAGACTTACGGGTCTGGCTGGAATCCTGTTATGGAAGGGCTGCCCAGCTTCAGCTTGCGATGAGCAAGCATTGTTCGAGCCGAATTTGGATCGCTTGTGTCAATCAGCTAGTAATCGTGTTTGCTGTTCATATAGAAAGGAATCATGATGGCCAAGAAATTATCCGCCTCATCTCAGCCCGGAAAGCGGACAAGAATGAGCGCCGCCGATATTTTGAAGCTCGCTCAGAATAGAACAGCCGAAGACGAAAAGCGACTGCGGCGCTTGGCCGAGATGCCGGATTCCGAGATCGACTATTCCGACATCCCGCCAGCAACTCCCGAGCAACTGGCGCGCATGATCCCTGCTCCCGAGTTCTAGAAAGCACGCAAGAAACAAGTAACCTTGCG
>CAXTWT010000162.1:0-10618 GCA_964247955.1 uncultured Bryobacteraceae bacterium | reverse complement strand
CGCAAATCTCCATCGGGACTCCCGTTGACCTTTTCCTCTGCCTTCGGAGCCGGACGGTCGAAATCCCACCAGTCCCGCCCCGGCCTTTCGGAATCAAATGTAGGCTTACCCGGCAGTTGAGAAAGGGGAAGAGCGCTGCTCATGAGCAAGGCTTTGCCGTCCTTGCGCCAGCGCGGCGACTCAGCGCCGTGTTCCAGGTTCGTTATCATTCGCGGTTCGCCGGGAGTTCGCAGCGGCATCACCCACACTTGCGGATGCTTTTTGGCGTCCGCGCGCACGAAAGCCAGTTGCGATCCATCGGGACTGATCTCCAGGGCGCTGTCGTTCCGGTCGCCCGAAGTAATCTGCACCGGCTTCGATCCGCTGTCGCGCAAGTCGCTCATCCACAAATTGACCCGGTAGCTATACGTCGGATCGCCGCCCGGAGTAGCGGGACGATCCGTATGAATGGATTGCACGCCGTACACAGCCAGCACGCCGTCGGGAGTAATCTTTACTTCAGTGATTCGCTGAATTTTCAGCAGATCCGTTTCCACAATCGGCTTCTTCGCGCACCAAACGGGAAGAGCAAAAGAAACGGCAAGCAGGAGTTGAGCCTGACGACGCAGGAGCATGGTTTATTGAACCATGAAACGTTCTACAGCGCTAATCCCGATACGCCTCACGGCGGTGCAGAACGCGAGTAATTACAATAGAATCGCCTTGGTCACGGAAGAACACGCGATAATCTTGAGCACGAAAACGGAATAGCGGCGGCTTAACGTCTTGCAATCTCAGAGCGTCGCCTTGTTCACTTTGCGCAAAGCGCCCCAAGCTGCGTAGTATTCTCAATGCTGTCTACTGGTCAATAGCACGCACATCGGCCTTGGCCTGTTCAGTCCAAACAACCCGTTTAGCCATTGGAATCCGGGGGCAACGGTGTTCGGCCCATTTCTTCCCAATCAGCTAAAGTAAGACTAAACTCGGCCAGTACTTCTTCGTTGGAAATTGGCTCATGATGCAATAGCCAAGCATCAGCTTCAGCTACCGCCTGACGCTCGTCTTCTGTAAGCGGCTCGTCATCAAGCGGCGCATTCGCCAGCTTGCGCGAAAGCGGATCAGCCATTACTTTCAGCAATTGGACAACAGCAGCCAGTTGACCGGGGTCCAGCCGGTCCAGCAACTCAACCGCATATTGTTTATCTGTTATCGTCTGCATAGCTGTAGGGCAGGCAAAGCCGCGCCTCGCGCCTAAATTTAAATTCCCACAAAACTGCTCATTCCCTTGTCGAATCCGGCGGCAATCCCCGGATTTCCCGGCTTCTGCGCAAAGGAATTAGCCAAAGGCACGACAACAGAACCCCTGCCGCCCCAGCCCATAGTGTCAACGGAACTCCCAACCGTTCGGCGAGAAATCCGCCGCCCAGTGCTCCAAACGGCAGCATTCCCCGCGAAGCAAGCTGCATGGCTGCATTCACCCGTCCCAGCATCTGCTCAGGAGCCAGAAGCTGCCGCAGCGTCGTCTCATTCACGATATAGATTGTCCACATCATGTCGCCCACGAACTGCTGCAGGCAGAGGCAAGCAAATCCGGCATGCGGAAATTGTGACGAAAGCGGAATCAACAATTGCGCGCAGCCGATCAGCACCGCCGTTCCCCAGAATGTGGGACCCAAACCATGTCTGGCAGGCAAGCGCCCCGCGACAAACGCTCCCACCAGTCCACCCGCTCCGCCGAGCGCAATAGAAACGCCAAGCGCCGAGGTGCTCAAATGCACGATCCGTATGGCATTCAGCAGATACAGCGGAAAAATAAGTCCCATCGCGAGAAACGCTGTCGCCGAGCGAAGCAGTAAGGCGCGAAGAGCCGGATGAGTCCAGACAAATCGCATCCCGTCGGAGGCTTCCCGTAAAACCGGAACGCCGCTCTTCCGTTCCGGCGCCGCCTCCGGCTTTTGAATCGCCCAAACGGACCCAGCGGAAACGAGAAACGATAACGCATCCAGAAGAATGGCGACCGGCGCGGTAATTGCCTGCACCAAAACGCCCGCCAGCGCAGGCCCAAGCATCTCAGCAGCGGAACTGGAGATGCTCAGGCGCTTATTGCTTTCGAGCAACTCCTCTGATTCCACCAAAACGGGCAGATACGACTGATACGCAACATCAAACAAGACCGTCAACGTTCCAGCGAGAGCGGCAACCGCCATCAGCGACGTAATGGATAAGGCATGAGTAAACGCGGCGAGGGGAACCAAGCCCAACAATCCGGCGCGCCCCAGGTCGGCAGCGATCATCACCGGACGCTTTTTCCAACGGTCCACCAGGACGCCCGCGCCCAGGCTGAAAACCAAAACCGCCGCGCTGCTGATGGCAGAAAGCACGCCCATCTGCGCCGCGCTCGCACCCAGAGTCAGCAAGGCCGTTAAGGGCAAGCCTTCGCGAGTGATTCGCGAGCACACCTCCGAAACCGTCTGGCCTGCCCAAAGCTTCGCGAAATCCCGCCGAACTCGAAAGTTCACTTCAGCCAACGTAGCGCATAGATGAGATAAAAACAGGCGAAAGTTCGGGGCGATAGGATTAAACTTTTAAACGGAAGCTATGAATCGTCGAGAGTTCTTACAATTAACGGCAGCCGGTATCACCGCCGCCAACGCAGGCAAGTACGCGTTCGCGCAGGAAAAGCGGCGCAGAGTCGGGCTAATCGGCTGCGGCTGGTACGGCAAAATCGATCTTTTGCGCCTGATTCAAGTCGCCCCCGTGGAGGTCGTTTCCCTTTGCGATGTTGATAAACAGATGCTCGCCGGAGCCGTGGACATTGTGGCGTCCCGGCAAACGTCGAAGAAAAAGCCGCGCGCTTACAGCGATTACCGGCAAATGCTTAAGGAAAAGGATCTCGACATCGTTCTCATTGCGCCCCCGGACCATTGGCACGCGCTCATCATGATTGATGCCGCTAAGTCCGGCGCGGATATCTATGTACAGAAACCCATCAGCGCGGATGTGCGCGAAGGTCAGGCCATGGCCGCAGCAGCCGAAAAGTATGGGCGCGTCGTGCAGGTCGGTTTGCAGCGCCGCAGCACGCCGCACCTTGTGGAAGCCAAGGAGCGCTTCATCGACGAAGGCAAGCTCGGCAAAATCTCGCTGGTGGAAATCTGCTGCTACTACCATATGCGCTCGGGTGAAAACCCGCCCGACACGCCACCTCCGTCCTACCTCGACTATGAAATGTGGACCGGCCCCGCCCCGATGCGCCCTTACAACAAGCTGACGCATCCGCGTACCTGGCGCGCTTTCATGGAGTACGGCAACGGCATCGTGGGCGATATGTGCGTTCACATGCTCGACATGACCCGCTGGATGCTCGGCCTCGGCTGGCCCACCCAAGTTGCTTCCACCGGCGGCATTTTCGTTGATAAAGCGAGCAAGGCGAACATCACCGATACGCAAACGGCCACTTTCGACTTTCCTGATCTGCGGGTCGTTTGGCAGCATCGCAGTTGGGGAGAATCCGCCGACCCCAAGTATCCCTGGGGCGCAATCTTTTATGGAGATAAAGGCACCCTGAAAGCCAGCGTGAATGGCTACGACTTCCTTCCGCTCGGCGGAGGCCAGCCCGTTCACCGTGACGTGACATACGAGCTGGAACAATACCCGGAGGACAAAACCGAAAAAGACCTGGAAATACCGGTAGCCCCGGCTGTCCGCTATCACATGAAAAATCTGCTGCACGCGATTGACACGCGCACGAAACCGATCTCGACCATCGAGGAGGGTTACATCTCCACTGCCTCCTGCATTCTCGCCAACAACTCCCTGCAGCTGGGCCGCACCATCCATTGGGACGCGCAACGGCAACAGATAAAGAACGATGACGAAGCTAGTAAAGTGTTAGCGCGCCCTTACCGCCAGCCCTGGCAGCACCCGCACGCCGAAGCTGTGTAAGTGGAGCGAACTATCATCGGCTTTCATCAGGACGAACACGGCGACTGGGTGGCGGACCTCGATTGCGGACACGCCCGCCATGTCCGTCACAAGCCGCCCTGGACCGTACGGCCCTGGGTCACAAAGGAAGAAGGCCGCAGGCAGTTTCTCGGCCATAAGTTCAACTGCGTTAAATGTGAATCTCTTGATGCTTCCGATAAAAGCCGTATCCATCTGCCGTTAGAGTTTTTGAGCAAATTGCGGCAGCTTGGGGAAGCGTACCTGGCCAATGACGATCCGATTCGCCAGTCAGGATTTCAAGGAGGCGCAGAACGTTGGCGTTGTGAGCGCGAACCGATTCTCGATGCGTTCCAGGGAAGCGGCGAACTGCTGGACATCGGATGCGCGAACGGATATCTGCTCCAATGTCTCAGGAATTGGGGCAAAGACCGTGGTTTTGAAGTTACGCCCTTTGGCGTTGATCAAAGCAGCGGATTGATCGAACTCGCGCGACAACGTCTTCCTCAGTTTGCCAGCAACTTCGAAGTTGCGAATGCCTGGGACTGGCGTCCTTCTCATTATCACGCTTATGTTTATACGCTTTGGGATTGCGTGCCACAGAATTATTTAAAAGAATTTGTACGCCGCCTTCTTCACCATTGCGTAGCTCCAGGAGGACGGTTGATTCTGGGCGCTTACGGAAGCCGCTCTCGCAACGAGCAGCCTTTTAGTGTATCAACGTTTTTGCAATCCGCAGGATACCAAGTTGTCGGCTCAGGGTGGGGCGGCAACCCACCAGTAGCGCGGTTTGCCTGGATTGATCGCCAGCGGTGAAATGAAAGGAACTATCACGGTGAACTTGGAAAAATAAATAGATTCCTCAAGCATCGTGTATTGCCTCAACCGTTCCGTTTTTCACCGGAGAGCAATTCAATCGCTTTGAGAATCGCCCGTGTGTTATCGTGTGAAGCTTTAGTAGCCATCATGCCCGCCACAAAAACGCTGCCCATGACGGCGGCCAATCCGAACGGCAGGCCCGTGTGGTCATCCTTAGAAAACATCATGGCAAACCAAAACAGGAATGTTATCAGGAGTAGTCCAAATAGAAGCCATTTGGCGCGCTTGCGCTCCCGGTCGACTTGGTTGAGTGAGTTTCGGAGAACTTCCGTTGATAGTTGAGTCATGTTCATTTACTTCCTTTCCAAAATTTTGCGGAGCTGCGAAAGACCGTAGGCTAAACGGGACTTTGCGGTTCCGACGCTGATATCAAGAATGGCTGCCGCCTCTTCAATCGGCAGATCCTCCACGTAATGCAAGGTCAGCACCGCTCGACTGGCAGGCGAGACTTCTTCGAGCAAATCCGGTACGTCACGAAACAACTGCGCGGCAGGTTCGGACGGCGAAACGACTTCATCGGGGGAAGCGCCCTCGGTCTCGAAGTGCGAATACCGGCGCTCGCGCTTCAGAAGAGCAAACGAAGCCCGGCTCGCAATCCGATAAGCCCAAGGCCGAATCAATTCCGGGTCGCGCAGCCATTTCAGATCCCGGCAGATTTGCAAAAAAGTTTCCTGCAGCACATCGTCCGCCGCCGTTCGCCCGACCAGGCGCAAGATATAGCGAAACAAATACGGCTGCATGCCGGAAAGCAGAATCTCCAGCTCTTCCCGATCTCCCGTGCTTGCCTGTAATACTAGTCGAGCTTCCCGCCCGGAATCGATCATTCATTCCGCCTTCTATAAGCTAAGAGCACCCAGCGCAGCGGGGTGTTCGAACCGAACCTCAAATATTTTCCTGACGCTTCCTTTCCCTTCCGAGCATCGACCTTACATGAAACCCTGCGGACATCTGAAGGAAGCCCACGACCTTCAACCCTCCCACCATGTTTGTGACGAATGCGTGAAAACCGGCGATAGTTGGGTTCATTTACGCATCTGCCTGTCCTGCGGTCACGTCGGCTGCTGCGATTCGTCCAAAAACAAGCACGCCACCAAGCACTTCCACGGTTCTCACCACCCCATCATCCGATCCATTGAACCGGGCGAAACCTGGGGTTGGTGTTATGTGGACCACATCACATACGAGCTGGCGGACGGGGTTGCCGGTGCAACGGTTCTCCAGTGAGCTTCATCCACTAAAGACAATTCATCATGGCTCGACCTGTCATCCTCACTATTGACGACGACCCTGACGTACTTCTCTCCATTGAGCGCGATCTGCGCCAGCGTTACAGCGAAAAGTACCGCATCTTACGGGCAGACTCCGGAAGGAGCGCACTCGATCTTCTGAAGCGTTTGCAGCAGCGCAATGAACCTGTCGCCCTTTTCCTGGTAGATCATCGTATGCCGCAAATGAACGGCATCGAAACCCTGACGGAAGCAATCAAGTTTTACCCCGACGCCAAGCGCGTTCTCCTCACCGCCTATGCGGATACGGAAGCCGCCATTAAGGCCATCAATGATGTGCAACTTAATCATTACTTGCTGAAACCCTGGCATCCGCCCGAGCAAAATCTGTACCCCATTCTTGATGACCTGCTTGATGACTGGTACGCCAACTACCGTCCTCCATTTGAAGGAGTGCGAGTACTCGGCACGCGTTGGTCTCCCCAGTCCTATGAGATGCGGGACTTTCTCGCCCGCAATCAGGTGCCGTATCAGTGGCTTGATGCGGAAGCCGCTGACCGCGTGCCCGAAGTGCGTCGCCTCCTCGAAACCTTTAACGGCCAGGTTCCCAAACTCCCCACCGTTATCTTTCCCACCGGCGAGCCATTGCAGCAACCCGCCCCGCAGCAGGTTGCTGAAAGACTGGGGCTGCATACACGGGCAGGTCTCCAATTCTACGATGTTGCCATCATCGGCGGCGGTCCCGCCGGATTAGCGGCTTCTGTTTACGGCGCATCCGAAGGTCTCAAAACTGTGATGATCGAACGGGAAGCTCCCGGCGGCCAGGCCGGTTTGAGTTCCAGGATCGAAAATTATCTGGGCTTTCCTTCCGGCCTGTCCGGTTCCGTGTTTGCCCGCCGCGCGGTGGATCAAGCGCGCCGGTTTGGAGTGGAGATCGTTTCTCCTCAGGAAGCCAGTTCGCTTCGCGCCGACAATCCTTACCGCTACGTTCGCCTCAATGACGGCACGGAACTGTCTTGCCACGCTCTGATCCTTGCTATGGGCGTGCAATGGCGCAAGCTCGGCATTCCCGGCGAAGACCGCTTGCAGGGAGCGGGCATTTATTACGGCGCCGGCTCTACCGAAGCCGTCTCCTGCAAGGATGAAGATGTGTACCTGGTGGGCGGCGCGAATTCTGCTGGTCAAGCGGCCATGTTCTTCTCTAAATTCGCCAGCCGTGTCATCATGCTCGTGCGCGGCCCATCCCTGGCCGCCACCATGTCGCAATACCTGATCGATCAAATTGCGCAAACTGAAAACATCCACGTTGAAACCGGCACGCAAATCACTGAGGTTCACGGCGGAGATCATCTCGAAGAGATTACTATTGCCTGCAAAACATCCGGCGACACCCGCCGCGTGCCCGCCTCCGCTCTCTTCATCTTTATCGGCGCGGAGCCTCGCACCGCCTGGCTCGACGGCGCAGTAGAGCGCGACGAGCGCGGCTTCATTCTCACCGGCCAGGACTTGCTTCACGACGGAAAACGCCCTAAGAGCTGGCCGCTCGACCGCGACCCCGGACTGCTCGAAACCAACGTTCCCGGCGTGTTTGCCGTGGGCGATGTCCGCCACGGTTCCGTCAAGCGCGTCGCTTCCGGAGTCGGCGAGGGTTCTATCGCGATTCAATTCGTTCATCAATACCTGAGCAAAATCTGATATGGAAAGCGCACTCAGCCAGCTTCACTCTTCACTGCCTGTCTCGATTAATGAGTTGAGATCGGTCAGCACTTTCGCCGACCTCCCCCCCGAGGGGCTGGAGTGGCTGGCGTCTCATATGGAGGTGTTTGATTTCGAAACAGGCGAGATCATTTTCCGCCAAGGAGAACCGGCGGAACACTTGGCTGTTATGCTGCGCGGAGAATTGCGTTCGGAACGAGACGACGGGCGTGTTTACGTTGCCCGTGCCGGTCAAGTTGTAGGGCTGCTTCCCTTCTCGCGCTTAACCCATTTCCCTTCTACCGGAAGAGCGGTCGTTCCGAGTCGCATTGCCAGGCTGCATAAACAGCACTTCGACGAGATGCTGCATCAGCTTCCCGTGCTGCAAGGAAGACTGGTCAACGTTCTCGCCGACCGTATCCGCGAAAGCACCGCCGCCGACCAGCAGCTCGAAAAACTGACGGCGCTCGGCAAACTCTCCGCCGGACTCGCGCATGAGCTGAACAACCCTGCTTCTGCTGCCCGCCGCGCTGCCGATAATCTCCATAAAGCCCTAGGGTCCGTCCGCGCCGCCGCTTTAAGGCTGGACAAAGACGGCTTGCCCCAGGACTCGCGGGTGTTTCTCGCCTCGCTCGAATGCGACTGGGCAAAGCAGGCCGGTCCGCAAACGCCATTGGACACCCTGGAGCGCAGCGACCGTGAAGAGGAAATCTCTGCTTGGCTGCAAACGCATCACGTGGAATCCGTTTGGGATCTCGCCACCGCCCTGGTTGATCTCGGCTGCACAAAAGACACCCTTGAAGACGTAGCGCGTCACGTGCCCCCGCAGTTCTTAAACAATGCGCTGATCCGCCTGACCGCCGCCTTCACCATCAGCCGTTTAACGGACGAAATTGAAAACAGCACCGCCCGCATCTTGGAATTGGTCCGCTCCATCAAGGAGTATTCCTACATGGATCAGATGCCCCAGCAAAAGCTGGACATCCATCAGGGTATTGAAAACACTTTGGTGATGCTGCGCCATCGCCTCAAAAACGGTATCGAGATTGTTCGCGAGTATGACCGCTCCCTGCCCGAGGTCTACGCCCACGGCAGCGAACTCAATCAGATCTGGACCAACCTGATTGTCAACGCCGCCGACGCCATGAACGGAAAGGGCAGGCTCCTGATCCGTACCCTTCGCGACGGCAACTGCGCCCGAGTGGAAGTGATCGACAACGGGCCCGGCATTCCCGACAACGTCAAAAACCGCATCTTCGAACCCTTTTTCACCACCAAAGGAGTCGGCGAAGGAACCGGCCTCGGCCTCGATACAGTGGGCCGCATCGCGCGCAACCATCGCGGCGACGTTTCTTTCGAATCAAAGCCGGGAGAAACTCGCTTTATTGTCCGCATTCCTTTCGACCCTCCAAACAAAGTAGTGAATGAAAACGGTATTCAGCAACAGTCGTAACGGGATACTAACACGGAGATTTACGTTTACAACTGAAAAGAACAAAAGTATAATCCTCTGATCCACATCGAGTGGAGAAATAGTGCTGTTTCACAAACAGAAAGGAACATTGCCATGAATCAGAAGGATGATAGCAGCGATCGTACTCTCAAGAACGGCTCAGGAGAAAACGTTGATAAGGAACAACTCGGCATCGGAAAGGAGTTAAATCGGCGCTCCTTTTTAGGAGCCGGTTTACTCAGCGCAGCAGCCGCGTTTACAACCCTGGGACGCGCTGAAGACGTTTCGCCGGATGCCAGTCAACAGACCAACACAGTCGCCAGCGAACTGGAAGAGGTTACGATTGCCAACCTGCAAGCGGCCCTGTCTAGCGGAAATCTTACGTCGGTGGTCTTGGTCCAAAAGTATCTCAGCCGCATCAACCAACTCGACCGGCGCGGCCCTACGGTAAACTCCGTTCTCGAACTGAACCCGGATGCGCTTGCCATTGCCCGAGTTCTCGACCGGGAGCGCAGCTTGATAGGCGTTCGCGGCCCATTGCATGGGATACCGGTTTTCCTGAAAGGCAACATCGATACCGCCGATAAGATGCAGACAACCGCAGGCTCGCTAGCCCTGGTAGGTCCTGCGCCCTCGCGGGACGCCACCGTAGCCGCTCGCCTTCGAGCCGCCGGCGCTATCATTCTGGGCAAAACAAATCTCAGCGAATGGGCTAACTTCCGCTCCACTCGCTCCATTAGCGGGTGGAGCGGTGTCGGCGGCCAAACGAACACCCCGTATTATCTGGACCGAAATCCAAGCGGCTCCAGTTCCGGCTCGGCGGCGTCAGTATCCGCAAACTTTTGCGTTGCCGGCTTAGGGACCGAAACCGACGGTTCTATTGTGAGCCCCGCCAATAACTGCGGCGTAGCTGCCATCAAACCAACCGTTGGATTAACCAGCCGGGCAGGCGTGGTTCCCATCTCCCATAATCAGGACACGGTCGGCCCGCACTGCCGGACAGTTACCGACGCAGCGATTGTGCTGGGCGCGCTGGTGGGAGTCGATTCCCGAGATCCCGCTACGGCAGCAAGCCAGGGGAAGTTCTATACTGATTACACTCAATTTCTAAACCCCAAGGGATTGCAGGGCGCGCGCATCGGCGTCCTGCGGAAGTATGTAACCGGCTACAGCTATTTCACGGATGCGACTTTTGAGACGGCGCTCCAGGCCCTACGAGACGCCGGCGCGACGCTCGTCGATCCAGCCGACCCGCCCAGCGCCGACGAGATCAATTCTAATTCGCCTGAATTTACCGTTCTGTTGTACGATTTCAAAGCCGATGTTAACGCTTATCTCGCCACGCGAACCGGACTGTCTGTCCAAACGCTGGCTGACTTGATAGCGTTCAATAACAGCCACTCTGCGCAGGAGATGCCCTATTTCAAGCAGGAGATCTTTGAACTGG
>CAXTWT010000161.1:0-10645 GCA_964247955.1 uncultured Bryobacteraceae bacterium | reverse complement strand
ATACCGCTCGTGCAAATCGCCCAGCACCTCCTCTCGGCAGGCAGGCGGAACAAAAACGGCAACGACCGTCTCAGCGATTTTCGATGGACCGGAACGCATCAGTTCGCCTCCTTCCCCCACCGTTTTCCCCACTCTTTAGCCCACTCCTTGCCCCAAACCTCCGCGATCACGTCCCAGACACGTTTCGCGGTCATTGCTGATTCCTGCAAGGCGCGCTCCCCGAGCGCTTCCAATCGATAACAGCGCTTGGCGCGGCCGCCGCGCTCGGGCGTCGGATCAGACAGCCGGGATGCAATCAGACCTTTGTCTTCCAACCGGTCGAGAGTGACATAAACTGCCCCGAGGGAGACGGCTTTGGGCCGGGCCAGTTCCTGAACTTTGGAGTGGATTGTTACACCATAAGCATCTTCGCGGAGCGCCAGAATTGCCGTGAGTACGAGCTGCTCAAACTGACCAAGAGAATCAGGTTTAGCCATTTGTCTAACAATGTAAGGCAAATCAAAACGGAAGTCAATACTTAATTGCCGGCTCGATGTCGCGTCAGCCGGAAGAGATCAGGTAAGATGGATACCGGAGGAATGGGAGAGCGGTTTAATCCGGCGGTCTTGAAAACCGTTGAACTCGAAAGGGTTCCGGGGGTTCGAATCCCTCTTCCTCCGCCAGAACGAATGAGAAAAATGTTCGGCGTCATTCCAAATGATTACCTTGACGCTTTTACCGTAGTTCAGCACGGGTAAATGCCTTGAGCATTTCTTCTTCCGTAGGTGGTTCCAGGACGTTATGCGCCGCAAACTCCCTCGCTTGCGGATAAGCTGTGTTGCAAATGCGCTCCGCCGCTCCCGCGAGATTGTAGGGCGTGTGCCGGAACTCCACATCGCGTCCCAGCAGGAGCCAATAAGCGCCCGGTTTCCCAAACGGCATCCCCACGCTGCCCGCATTGACCACCCGCGTCCGTCCCACCGTTCGATCAAATTGCATGTGGGTATGGCCGCACACGATCAAGGACGCGTCCACTCCTGCAAAGACCGGCAGCAGGCGTTCTTCCGGCGTGGAGCGGGTAAAAATCTCATTTTCGTTGCGTGGAGTAGCATGGCAAAACAGCACCGTGCCAATCCCGGAAACAGCAATGCTGAGAGTCCGAGGCCAACTTGCTAATACCTGCTGATCGGCAGGGGAAAGCTGCTGCGCCGTCCAATGCATAATGGGCCGATACGGTTCCGGGACAGCGGTCAGTTCCCTGCCCGCCATTTGTTCGAGTACGGCCACCTCGCCATTGCCGTAGATAAACTGCACGGGAAGATCGAGGCCGAGTAAATATTCCATAGTTTCGCGCGGCATCGGACCCGGCAGCACATCGCCCCCAACCACAACTTGGTCTACTCCTGCATGACGGACTTCCCCAAGCACCGCTTCCAGCGCAGGAAGATTAGCATGAATATCGTAAAGAGCAGCAATGCGCATTATGGGCCTTTGTTTCCATCGCGAAGTAGTCCTGCGTAAAAAAGTTGAATCATCCAATTGAAAAACACAGTTCAATTAGGGTGCCCGGAGTCCATCATGCTCAGAGTAAGGCAAGTCAATTGTCCAAGGGTCAGATTCTTTGCAGATGAACTTTGACAAGTTAGCAGTATAGACGTTAACCAATAGCGCATCGGCCTCTAACCAAAGCTTTTGCTGAATCAAAGTGTCATATTTGCTTTTTAATTCTTTTGGCAGAACATCCGCCCGGCCATTTTGGTCTTCAATGACCTGATCAATCCAATTTTGATGCTCACCCGCGACAAGCTTTTCCTCAAAGCGGGTAAATAATTGGCTGTTTAGCCGCTTTTCAAATTCCATCTGGTCTTTACCTACATAGCCGTGCTGATACACGTTGTCACAGATTGCGGTCAGATCCTGTTCGGAGATAGGTTCAGTTATACCCGCCAGAAGTTCTACAGTACGCTGAGTTCGATCAGTATCATACAGCGGGTGGCCGCTTATTGGCTTTCCGGCTATGAAGATAGGGGCAGGAGGAACTGATCCCTTACGGTTGACCCGGCCCATGCGTTGGGCAAGCGCATCAATGGGCGCCGGTTCGAGAAAGCCGACATCAAAACTGATGTCTAGACTGACTTCAACGACTTGTGTAGCAACAAGTACATCGGGCAGAGCAGCGGAAGAGAGCGCTGTTTCCTTGGCTTTTCGATCTCGCATGTTGAAACGACCATGAAAAAGGCACACCTCCTTTCCACTACCGCTGAGGCTTGCACGCAGAGCTTTAGCTAAAGTTTGAGCCGAGCGCACATGGTTACAAACAATTAATGCCTTGCGACCGCTCCTAACTTCCTCTTCCATGCGGGGCAACAGGCTTTCTAAGTTTCCATCAACAACATGGACGATGTGACGCTTCCTATTTAAAACCGGCTAATCGCTTTGGGAGTTTGGGTCGGGCGACTTAATGATTGCCGGTATCAACTCTTGAATTTCTTCTTGCAAAAAACGCGGCAGGGTGGCGGAAATAAACATCAGGCTGGCTCCCATTGAGGCAAAAAGCCGCGCCGTGGCAAGAGTCTGCCCAGCAAGCGCCGGATTGTAACTATGAACTTCGTCAAACACAATGCACGATCCCGGTATTTCCGCAAGCATCTGTTCCCAGCCTTTGCCGCGCAAACTAAACTTCAGGAGCTGGTGTGGCGTGCAGACACGGGCGGGAAAATACATCTCTTTTGCCAAACGTGCGCGTCCTTGTGCTTCGGCAGTGGCCCGCGTTTTATCAGAAGGAAAGTCCTGCTCGGCTGAGGTGTAAAGATGGTGAGCAGCGCGCCCGTGCAGGAGTCCAATGGACGCTTTTTGTTCCGGGAATTCTTTCTGCAAACGCAGATACATGGCGTTGAGTGCCGCCGTATAGGGGAGCGTGTAGAAGAATCTGCCGTTTTCAACTTGGTTTTTTGCAGCCCAGATCAGAGAAGCTTCGGTTTTTCCGCTTCCGGTTGGCGCACGCAATATCAGGTGACCTCTAATCGCGCAGTTTTTCTGAAAATCTCTCAGGGTGAAAGTAGGCGAGAAAGCAGCAAGATTTATGGTCTCAGGAAGTCCCTGATGTCCGGCAGAGGCCAAATGGTCAGCACCCATGAGAAGTCCGCGAAGCAGTGAAGCTCGAATACGACGCGAAGCTGATATACATTTACCTTGTTTACGGAGCGGTTTATGATTGAGCCAAGCCGGATCGAGCGCCACTCCGGTAAGTTGTTGATCGCTTCCCGACAGCAGCTCTTCCCGCCCAAACTCCATACAAAGCTGCCGCCAACATGCAAGGGCAGAAAGGTAGTTGATTTCCCATTCCCGGAGCATGGGAACCCAATCCTCAGGCAGGCCACCTTGCCAGCGCAGCCGCCCTCCACTCTCAGCTTGCGCGTCTCCAGGAATCTGCCGATGATGCGTGAGAACCGCAAAAACTACTTCTTCGGCAACGCGGAGATTGGATGCGAAAACGGCGGAAAGCGCCTCATGCCGCCAGCCATTCCAGTTGGGACGTTTGCCCTCAAGCATCTGTTGAAACCCGATAGCAGCCTTGCCGATATCGTGTACGGCTGCTGCTGCTTCCAGATCAGGTTCCAAACTTGCGTCGATCCTTACCGGAAGCGGCAGCCGCGCATAAAGCTTACGGGCCATTCGAACAACTTGGCGCGAATGGTCCAGCAGAGTTTCCGCTTCGTTTTGTTCAGTCGCACTTTTAGCAAGCAGCATTAGTCGCAGAGTTTGTGGAGAGTAATGACATGATCGGGGCTACCACTATCGCTGGGGTGATAAAGGTTGCAGTCAGGAGTAGACTTTAGCGATGCGCCGGCAGGAACATACTGGTAGCGCGAATAGCGCCCGGCCTGACGCACATGGCCCAGTTGATGGTTTAGGTAGAAGTCTACGAGAGGGGGCAGGATCAGACCGCCAACTTGTGTGTTCGGAAAGCGGAGCAGCGTTGAGCCAAGCTTCCCTTGCGTAGCGGGCCTCAGTTCAATCTTGCGGGCAAAGCAGATCCACGCAATATCCTGTGACCGGCCCAGGCAAGGCACAGCCACGGGTTCCAGGAATGATTTCTCAAAAGAGAGTTCCGTCAGGTAGAGATCGAGTTGAGGGCGAACATGAAATTCCCGTTTAGCGATGCCCTGTTCGGGGTTCTCACTGAGACGACCCAGCTTCTTTTCCGTTTGCAAGCGTCTGGTCCGTTCCAGGTCAATGGTGCGGCCATGTGATTCGAACTCCATGGCGATGAGCGTTTCTTCCGGTCCCACCGGGCGGCCGGAGCAGGCGCTGAGATTGCCCAGAATGCTCGAAAATGGGGGAGCAGGAAGCGTGAGCTGTGTTCCGCTTTTCAGGAAAGGATACGAATAAGAGGCACTCAGCGCCTGAAGCCGCACATGCAAGGCATCCATATTCAGAGCAGGTTTGCAATGGCCTCTGCTGCTTCACGCGGAGTTGAGATTCTCACTTCGACTGCCCCCCGCTCAAGCTCGTGGACCTTTGCTAAAGCGCGGACTTCTTCCTCATTTTGGAGATACCCGGAACGAAGGCCGATGTAAACGGGCGTGGTAATACGGTCCGCATAGTCGCGTAGCAACTCGGTGAATAAGTCTATTTTGAAAATCAAGCCTGTTGGTTGTTCATCAGAAAACAGGTGATTGAAGATTGGATTACCGCAACTGAGACCGGCAAGGATAAGGAGTTTGGGAGCGATATCGGTGCCAAACGCGGCTTGCTTCGCGCCTCCTCTTAAAACCGAGAGAGCTTTGAGGAGAGCGCCGGAGCGGTCCTTAGAGATTTGTTGCACATCAGCAAGTTCGTAACCACCAGTAATAGCTTTCAGTTTTCCGTCAGTGAGATACTTTTTCCCCTTTGCCTCCTCCAACTCGATCCGGTCACCCACGTTTTGAAACCGTCCGACCCGGTGATGAGCCAAGCAGAAAATACCCTGCAAATGAGTGGTGTAGAACTCCGTTGTATAAGGCAGCGGCGTTCCTTCCTTCAAGTGAACAAAGCCTTCATCACGCCCGCGCCAACCCTTCTTGCGAATGGAAACAAGCAGTGACGCGCTGAAGGGGGAAGCGCGAACAAGCGCCTTCACCTTGGGGGCTTTCTTTTCGCTCTCTTCGTTGTCTTCCTCCATTTCGCCCGTGTCCGCGTCTGGACTCTGCTTTGCTGCCTTACCTTGGCTCTCCTGCGCCCGCATGTAGCCGAACAGGTCGTCTTCGGGATAGGTGACCGGATCGAGCTTGCCCGCAATCTTTGAGGTCGATTCTTTTTCGCTTTTTTTATAGCGACAAGCTCACTGGCAGGCCAGCCGGTTTCTTCTATCAGGGTATTGCGAAGCCAACGCTTCCAGGCTTGTGAGGACACATAAGGAACATCGTCCTTGTAATCTTTTAATGTTTTTGGGACGGTAACGTTCCGGTTTTCCCCTTCTCCCAAACCAGCTCCGTTCAGGAAACTGGCATCCGCATGAATTAAGAAAGTTCCGGCAATGTGAGTCAGCAATTTCAGGCAACTTCTTTCTTTGAATTTTCGGTTACTTCCCGGTAAAGATTCGAAAGGTAAAGGCGCAGTTGAAAAAACAATTCAAAACCGACAAACTTTCCTTCGTCATCAGAAACGAATTCGTCCCAATCGCCTAAATTAAACTTTGGCTTTTCTTCTGCTAGCTGACAAAATTTATCTCGGAGCCAGCTAATTCCAACCTCTCTCCGCGACATGCGGCCCAAAAGATTTCTGATTTTATTGGGATCAACATTTCTATAAGTCTCGGCGATTTGAATGATTTTGGGATGCGTGGTTTTCATGACTGATGTGATAGTTGAAATCGGCTCATTCGGAGTATTCTGCCGTGAAAGGTAGAAGCGAAGCAGTTGCCAGCCAGCAGAATCAACGCGTATAGGATGATGTTGGCTTGGAAAGAGGGCCTCATAGTCTTCCATGCTCAGGTTTTCAACAATGAGTTTGCGGACGAGATTTCGCCCGGACACGGCATTGACGAAATCCGACTTTTTGATTTCCTTCAAACGCTTAGCGTCACTTCCTCTAGTAATTAAAGAGGCAAGCTTGCGCGCGACAGCAAGAGCAGCAGGAGGAACATTACGAATCTTGCGCTGGTACAGTTCATAAAATTCCTGAGAAGCGCCAGCCCATTTCTTGAATGGGTATAAGCCGGAATAATCGCGTTCAGAACGGATGCATTCAAAGAGTTGCCAGCGTGGATCTTTCCCGTCATTTGCCAACAGCCGTCGAATTTCAGAGTTGAAGCCTGCTAGACCCGCGTCGTATACAAACTTTAAAGCCTTCTCCGGAACCGGCTCCGTACGGCAATCAGCCCCTGTTCCAAAATTTGAAAACAGCCAAAGGAGCAGTTCCGTGTTGACGGGCAACGCTTCAGCGCGCATAACATCTTGAACCGACTCAAAGTAGTTCATCAAACGGTCAAGTAAGATGCCAGTGCCAGCGCCCTTTCCGAGAATCTCGGTAACACCCTGGGAAAGCTGATCCTGATTTCTGCTGACGTTGTCGGTGACCAGAGCTTGAGTGAGCAATGTTGCTGTTGATTGATAGCAGGTCAACTTTCCTTTGAACAGAAATACACCGAGCGGAAGGTATTGAAGGGCAAATAGTGCCAATGCACTCACATGAAGCGGGCACGAAGCTCCGGGAAGAGCTTGGGCATCGTTGCCGAGACTGCCACCTAACGGAATCCAGTCACGCCCCAGCCATTTTTGTTCCGGCACGGTCGAACCGGCTTGCCCCAAGGCGTTGGCACAAATAGCACGAAAATCAAAGTCGGTTTTGATGCCTGTCAAATCACAGCGCCGGCCAATTTTGCCCTCTTGTTCAGCATGGTCTAGCAGTTGACCAACAATTCTGCTGTAGATCTGTTTACTCTTTCCCGCTTTCTTGTAAACGGGCTGTGTAAGAGGCCCATTAAAAAACACTATAGGAAGACACTTTAATCTTTCATTATCGAGCGCCAACTGCTCGCCTGTACCAAACACTCGGCGCAGATCAGCAAAAGAGAGCGAGCTGACATCGTTCTTTTCCGCCAATGCCGTGAGGACCATTAGGCCCGTATCAACGAATGGATTGCCAGTTAAATCCATGAATGAATTTGTTTAACTTTGCTATTGATGCTAATTTATCAGAACTGGACAAAAACAGCTCTAATAGCAGCTAAATTGAGGTTTGAATTACGACGATTTTCCCTTTTCCCCAAACGGTTTGGCGACCGACGCCAGTCCACTGCGCGGCGTAGAGAAAAGGCAGAAAGGGGCCGAGGTTTCCTTCATACTCGACTTCGCCGGTAAAGCCGCCAATGGAGTGAGTCTGCCCGGTGCGGCTGCTGTAACGGTTGAGATCGATGTAGTTCAGCTTACAACCAACTAGGTGGATCGTTTTTGATTGTTCGCCGAATGCTTGGAAATCTAACTCAAGCGGGCCGGGACCATAGAGCCTGCGCAAAGTGCTGAGCCGGTCTCGAATGCGAGAGATAAGAATAGAAAATTCCGGACGCAAGGCAAGCTGTCCATCGCTTTTCAGTTCCGTCGGAGTAACGAACAGAATACGCAACCGATGAATCATGTTTGTTTCCTTGTCAGAAGCAGACGTGAGGTTCAGTCGTAATGGAGACGAAGACTCTTCAGCAGTTATCAAGCTGTCTTTAAAGACGATTGAGCCAATTTGTCCCAATTCGGTCAGCAAATAAACCGATGTCAGTTCGACACGGCCACGACTTGGCCCCAACCCCTCACGAGCCAATTGAGCAAAGGTCAGGACGAGATAGGAAATAACAGGATGGTGAACGTCGAAAAGATTCAGATCCAGGAAGAAGGTTGTATCGGGTGCAATTGTCCTTCCGTCCAGGTGCATGGCTCGTAAAACAAAAGGCCGTGGCCAATCGGCGAGACCGCTTGGACCAGAGCTTATAGCGCATGGCTCAAATAGACGGGCATATGAGCAAGTTTCACGCCACTCGCAGGCTTTCGCGCTGGTGCATTGCGGCACGCAGGCGATGCGGCGGAAGATGTGGCCGAACGCGCCTCGGAAGATGTTCCCGGCTTTGCCGGGCGGAAAGTGAATGGGATCGAGGGCGCGGAAATAAAAACGGATGGCGTAAAGAGAAAAATTGATGACTTTGCGCTCCGAATTTATGATAACGTTTATCCCTCATGAGCGCACAAGCATCCTGGATTTCTTCGCCTCTTCTTTCCCGGAAACTTCCGGCAGCAGAGCAGTTCAACTGGATTACGGAAAAGTTTGAATCGACGGCTCCCCGGCAGCTTGCTTTCGACTGGATCGTTCCGGCTTCGGAGACTGCCGAGGAAACGTTTCTGCCGAAAGATGACACCGTGACACTGCTGGCTACCGAGTCGGGAAGCCAGTTGCTCGTCAGCGGTTTCGGTCTGTACATCGGCAAAAAGGGCGAGCGCGTCGTTGTCAAGCAGGGTAAAACGGTTTGCGCGCAGGTGCCGATGATGCGGCTGCAGGAAATCGTGGTCGGGTCGCGGGGCGTGAGTTTTTCGAGCGATCTGCTCGAAGAGTTGTGCAGCCGTGGGATTCGGCTGGCCTGCCTGAATTCCAGCGGAAAACCGTTTGCCCTGGTGACTTCGCCCCTGCTCACGGCTACGGTTGAAACCAGACGATGCCAGTTGCTGGCGACCACGAATGAGACAGGCGTCGAAATTGCGCGGTGGCTGGTGGCGGGAAAAGTCCGCAACCAGGAAAAACTTCTGCGCTATTTTGCCAAGAGCCGTCAGGAAAGCACGCGCTGGGAGCTGGAACGGGCGGCGAAAACTCTGCGGCGCTTGCGGCAACAGGCTTTGGAAGTGAAAGGCCCCGCGCCGGACGAGGTTCGGGGCGCACTAATGGGGCTGGAAGGCACGGCCGGGCGGATGTACTGGGGGCAGATCGCCCGCCTGCTGCCCGAAGACGCAGGATTTGACGGGCGCGAACACCGGGGGGCGCAGGATGGCGTGAACGCGGCCTTGAACTACGGATACGGCATCTTGCAAGCGCACGTTTGGGGAGCGGTGATGAACGCGGGCCTGGAGCCGTTTGCCGGGGTGCTGCACGTGGACCGGAGCGGCAAGCCGTCGCTTGTGCTGGACTTGATGGAAGAGTTCCGCCAGCCGGTGGTGGACCGGGCGGTTTTGGGCTGGCTGAATAAGGGCGGCGTCCTGCGGCTGGAACGTGGGCTGCTCGATGGCCCGTCACGGGAGAACGTGGCGTCGCGGGTGCTGCTGCGCATGAATACAACGGAACAGCACCGGGGCAAGAAGCACGAGATCCGGTCCATTATTCAGATGCAGGCGCGGCTGGCGGCAAGCGCGGTCCGGCAGCATCGTCCCTACCGGCCGTTCTCGTTCCGGTGGTAGGGGAGGAGGCGCGACGGTGGCAAAGAATCGATATTCAGGAGTATTAAAGCCGCTGCTGGTGGGGCGCGGCAGCCCGGAGGTTTCGGTCCTTCTCATCTACGACGTGGAGGATGACCGGGTGCGGACGCGGGTGGCGGAGGCATGCCTGGATTATGGCCTGGAGCGGATTCAGTTCAGCGCGTTTTTCGGCAGGCTGAACCGGAACCGGCGGCAGGAACTGGCGCTGCGGCTGCTGCGGGAGATTGGAAAGGGTTCAGCGCGGGTGCGTATGGTGCCTATTTGCGAAGCGGACCTGGCGGATGTCTGGACTCATGAGAATTTCCGGACAGACGCGAATGAGTGGGAGAAAGCGGATGCGGGGCGGCCGCAATTGCGCGTGCTCCGCGCCGGGGAGGACGAATGATGGAGCTGACCGTGACGGATGTGAAGCAGTGGTCCTACTGCCGGCGGATTGTGTACTTCGCGCATGTCATGCAGAACTGTGGGCGGGCCACGTTTAAAATGCAGGAAGCGCGCCGGGCGGAGGAGATGTTTGAAAAGCTGGAGGTGCGGCGCACCTTGGCGAAATACCGGCTGGAAGACGCGCGGCGGCGGTTCGGCTTTTGGCTGCGGGATGGAGAGTTAGGGCTGGCGGGAAAGGCGGACCTGCTGCTGGAGGGTCGGGACCAGATTGCAATTGTTGATTTTAAGCTGACAGGAAGTGAGCCGGGAGAAAACCATCGGGCGCAGTTGGCGGCGTATCTGGTTATGGCGGAGCGGGCGCTGGGGCTGCCTGCCCAGCGCGGGTTTATTTACCGGATTCCGGATGGGCGGCTGTACGAATATGTGATGGAGGAAAAGGATCGGGAGCAGCTTTGGAGGTCAGTGCGGGAGATGAGGCAAGTGTGCGAGGAGCAGATCATGCCGGAAGCGACGGAAGTGCGGAAACGGTGCGAGGAATGTGAATATCAGAACTACTGTGCGGACGTTTGGTGATTTTACGAAGATTGGGACGGTTTAAAGACAGAAAGATGAACTTCGTGATTAGAGCCGGATTCTTAACGGAGAAACCGTGAAAATCAAGGCAGTAGGCGAGCCGTTGCGAAGTGTTCCCCGATGCGAAGGGGACTGAAATAAGTATAAAAAAGCCAATCCCAGAACGAGAGCAGCAACTGTTGCGAAGTGTTCCCCGATGCGAAGGGGACTGAAATACTCCGGAGGTCTTCTGAGCTTTGCCGCATCAGGTACTTCTGTCTGTTAAACACATCTAACGGTGA
>CAXTWT010000160.1:0-10711 GCA_964247955.1 uncultured Bryobacteraceae bacterium | reverse complement strand
CGTGAAGCGTGGCTATCTGCGCGGCGTCCCGTAATCTTTCCGTTCTGCCGATGTCTAAATGCGTGCGCAGCTTCTCGCCTTGGTTGCGGTCGAAGAGGCGTATGGGAATGGTGACGCTTAATCCGAAATACGTGTTCAGGGGAGCGGGCTGATGTGAACCGCTGAGGCCGAACGTCGGATCTGTCGATCCGTTCGCCGCCGCCAGCCGGTAATCCGTTTTCGCTTTGTCAACGGTCTGCTCCGCCTCCTTCAAATCGGGACGCGTTGCGAGCGCGATGCTGCGAAGCTCTTCCAACGTTGTGACCGGCTCGGAAAACTCAAACGTCTGGCTTACATCGAATTGGTCAATCGGCGTACGATCGCGCAATAATTGCTGAAGATCAATTTTGGCGGTTTGCAGGTTGACGAGCGCTGTTTGCAGATCGCTTTGAAATTGCACCTGCTGCAACTCCACACGCTGAAAATCGACCTTGGCGATAGCGCCCGCCTCGAAACGCTCACGATTGATATCGATAAGGCGGTTGTAATATTCGAGGTTCTGTTTGGCAATTCCCACAACGGCTTTCGCCAGCAGCATACGGTTAAAGGCGTCCCGCAAGCTGAAAAGAAGGTTGCGTTCCAAATCTGTTTGAGCGGAAACGGCGATGAGCGTCGCCTTTCGGGCGCTTTCTAAGCGTAGTTCGCGCTTGCGCCTCCGTTCATGCAAATAACTGATGCCGCCGTAAGCGTATGTATTAGCTATTGGTCGGTACGGATCGGTCGAGAACGGGGTGATTTGGTCCAGCCCTAAATTTAAATCCGGATTGGGCCGCAAATAAGCGGTGATCTCCTCCGCGCGCGCCTCATCGATATTGACCCGCCCAGCAAGCAAGGTTGGATTGCCTGCTCGAAATCTTTCTACAGTCTCCTGCCATGTTAAAGCTTGCGGCGGAGCGGCAGTCTGAGCCGCGCATCCGGCAGCAAGCAGAAGACTGATGAATACACGCCATTTGTGGCGCTGCATCTGTCCTCCTCAATTATGCCTTTAAATTTCTGTAATTAAGCCGGGCAGGGCAGCGGGGGTGAACGGCCTGCTGTGAGCGGGATACTGCGCCGCATCAATCTGTGGACGGGAACGGCCAGGAACGACAAAAAAATCAGAGTAAGGATGATCCGGCAGGGATTGCTAAGAAGGGGAGAATCCAAGGTTTCGTACAACCGGAGCAGGTCATCGCTGCTGCTATGCTTGCCCTCCTTGGGGTGTCCCTGTTGCGTATTGAAATGTTCAATCCGCAGAATGTCATCCGTAGCGGAAATATACGGAAATAATGCGACGATAATAGCCGCCATCCCGATCAGGTGAATCCAGCCGGAGAGTACACCTTTCCCTGCAGAGACACGGCGGGATAGACCTAGCGTAATGGCTAGTGCTATTGCCCCAAACAGGAGCCACGCCAGATTGAGAGCCGTGTCGAAATGCACTCGTTCCTAACGTAGCATGAATTAAAGGCTAGGACATTTTCTGGCCGCTAAATTGCTCTTCTGTTTCATCAAAGGAACAAGGAGATTCTGTGTACTTCATTTGGCGTGCGATAGTTGTAGTCTTCTTGTTTGTCTGCGCTTTCGCCGGGGCTGCCGAAATTGCACCACAGCGGCTGCAAATCACCAGAGCGTCAGATGCGGATAAAAGCGCATGTTACTGGACTTCCAGCCCGGTAGCTAACACGTCTCAATTACTTACTTTGTTTTGTCGGGGCTGTGTTTTCCATAACAATACATGGGAGGATCTGCCGCTCGTTTCTGTATTGCGCGATACCCTGGGCGACAACTCGCCGGAAAATGATCGGATCATGTATGTGTGGCTACTCTCTTCTAGCCGCCTTGGTGTAGGGCAAAAAATACTTTCCGCTGTTCCATTTTTTTACTGGCGTATCGGAGACGGTTCCAAATCGGTCAGTCCACGCGATTTGACTCCACTCATTAATTTGAATGCGCCGCAGCACCCCGCCATGTCCGCCATGAGTCGAAACTTAGTACAGTGGACCGCTTTAGATCCGCTTACGAAAGAGGTGCGGGCTACCTCGCGCAGTTTCTGGGCGAATCAAGTTGATTACGAACGGCTGCATATTGAAGCGGCAATCAGCTATTTACGCAAGGCTCCGGTATCGAACGATTCTTCCGCGCTGACTGCGGGAGAGTTGAACACCGTGATCGCTCGATTGGAACTGCGCAAGACAATGCTGGGCGGTTTGGCGGACGACAGCCATGCAGCCCGATTTGGAGAAGAAAACAGTTTCGAGGACGAACGCATCCGAAGCCGGAATTGGGAGGTATTGCGCCAGTTTGCGGAAAAGACCGGGCTTTACTTTGAACCGATCAGCTTGGCCGGCTCTAAGGATCAGCACGGCATGCTCTGGTTTCCCCTAGACGGTTCCCTTCCGCAGAGCGGCGCTTCGCTGAAGCCGATCTGGAAGATACTGAACATTAAAGATCCCTGGGCAGATCGGCAGCTCCATGGGCAGAACAATCGTGCTTACGTGCGCGCGCTTGACGAAAACGGCGTGCTGCTGCCGCAAGGCGAATCGGGAGCGAAACAGATAAAACTCTTTCCCTTAAGCGTGTACAGCCTGAACTACCCGAAGCAGCCGCTGCTCTTAGTGGACTTCCGTGACAAGCTTCGCGTGCGGCGTTATGAAATGGCTCAACGTACGGTGAATGAAATTACCTCCGGCGTGATCGGTCTTTCGCACTTTACTAATTGGTATTACTACGTCGGTGCAATGGCTTACAACATGCTGTGGTCGCGTCGCGGCATTGCGGTCGATCAGGAAGCCCGATTGGACTGTTACTCTCAGTTCCGCACTGAGTTAGCGCTGGATCATCAACTTGCTCCCGCTTTGCGGCGAGAGTTACAGAGCCGTGCGGAATCGCTGGCTGTTAATCCGCTGGCAGCTTCCGCAAACCGTGAAATCCAAGCAGCCCGCGCCCATTATGCTCAACTGCAAAGCCAGTCGGAAGAAGGCAGTAAATTGGCAGAACGTCTCGAAAAGGAACGTCGCGCTGAGTTGGCTGACTTTGGAGAATCCACGAAAGCAAACGTGACACATAATGTTTTGCATATGACGACGCTCGGCCTTTACACGCATCGCGTGAAGCCGGAGCAGTTTACCCTTGCCGCTCTGGATAGCGAGCGCCGTATCCGCTACCATCTTGGATTCCTGGACGCAGTTGTCAAGAACGGCACGGAGCCGGAGATCGCTTTCGATTCCTTGCAGATCCAGTCTTCGGTCGTTCAGTTGCGTGAGCTGGTGTCCGGCGTTGACTCGCCGCAAACTAAGGCCCATGCGGTAGCCACGCTGGAGCGCTTGAAAAGCTTGTCACGCGACCAAACCCTGCAAGCCGATTGCGCCCTCGCAATTATTGCGTTCCGGCAAAGCCCGGAGCTGGATCGGATTGGTTCCGGGCCGGTTGTGGCAGGTTCGGTTCGCGCCACCGCTAAAGGCGTAGAATCGCTGAAGTGAGATGGTTTGCCATTCCGGTATTGCTTGCGTGTTGCGGAATGGCCGCTTCCGCTCAGGCGCGCCGCATCGTTGTTCTGAAAATTGACGGCTTGAACGGCGATCTCCTGTACCGCACGATGCAGGAGATCGATCCGGAGACGGGAAAGTCCCGGCTGCCCTGGTTCTCGCACATCTTTGCGGAGAACGGGATCGTGTTTGAAAACTTCTACACTCGCGGCATCAGCCTTTCGGCTCCATCCTGGTCGATGCTCGATACGGGACACCATACGGTGATTCGCGGCAACGTCGAGTATGACCGTTATACCGGTCGTGTCTATGATTACTTGAACTTCTTTCCGTTTTACATAGGGTACGCCCGTAAGCGGCAGATCGACATGCCCGGCGTGGAGGTGTTGGACCGGGCCGGTATTCCGCTGGTGCTTGATGCTTTTCCTTATGACCAGCGATACCAAGGCTTTCAGCTTTTTCAACGCGGCGTCCGCTGGACTACGCTCAAAGATGTCCTGACGCGCCGCGTGAAATCAGAGCTTTTTTTGTCTCCCATAGAAGGCGTGGGCGCTCCTTCGCTGGACTCCTTGCTGGGGCAGCAAACAGAACGCGAGCTAAAAAGCGCTGCCGAGCAGCCGGACGTGCTTTACCTGGATATGTTCAGCGGAGACGCCGATCACCAGGGGCATGCCACTAATCAACCGGCTGCGCTCCTGGACGTTTTGCAGCACCTGGATGGATTGGCCGGGCGCATCTGGACGGTGATTGAGAAGAGTCCTTTGGCCCGGCAAACTGTTTTCGTTGTCGTATCCGATCATGGGATGAATAACCGGCCTGATGTGTTCAGCCAGGGCTACAGCCTTCCTGATTTCTTTAGCAGTCCGGCAGGCGGCGGACATCATGTGGTGACGAATCGGCACCAGTTGGATTCCTACAAAATCATGGGGCTTGATCCGCTGGTGCAACGGGTGGTCACGCCTTCGACGGCGTCTTTTTATCTTTCCGGCAAGGCTTCGTCGTATCCGACCGCATGGCTTGATCTCGACGGCAACGAACGAGCCGCCGTTCATTTGCGCAACAACGACCTGAACAAAATTCATATTCTTCTGCTTCAGTTAACGCGTGGGGATCTCGCGCCGGAGATTCGCCGGGCGGCGGTTGCGTATCTGCTGGCAACGGTTGAGCGTCACCGCGCCGTTTGGACGAAAACTGCTTCCGAGATGGAGGAAGAGGTGGCGGCTTTGCAGTCCGTGATTGGGAAGCGCAAGGAAGAAGTAAAAAGCCTTCCGCATAAATGGTCAGCGACAGATAAGGAAAAGGGCAGCGACAAAGCAGCAATACGAGAAAACCGGGATTTGGAGATGTGGGAAAAGGAGGGTGCCGGTTACAGCGGCTTCCTGAAGCACCTCCGCGCTTTGATGAATCTGCATGTGGATGCGGACCGGCCTTTTTCGGGCAACGTCGCGGAATATATTCCCGAGATGGAGCTGGGCGATAACAATACGGTGGGTGATATGCAGCATTACATTGTTGGCCCTGGACCTTCCGGATTAGTGACCGACGCCAATGGAAAGCTGGACGAAGAGCGCTCCTTCCGTTTCGTTAATTATTTTCCTTTATTGGCGCAGCAGCGGGTGCGTAATAACCCCCAGTCTGCCTTGCCGGTTCATCCGGTCGATTTCGTTACAATGCGACTGCCTGATGGATCTTTCCCCGATCATTCAGGAGCAGTCCACGCTTACTGGCTCTACGGCGATGACGATTCGCAACTCGTGATCTTCACGGATGCGGATAACCGGATTGCAACGCAGCCCGTTTCGCATCTCGGAGCCGACAGCCGGGGTAAAATTCAATGGACCAAAATAGAGTGGCGAGCAGGATTGCCGCTCCACTTATTCGAGGATGCCAATTTGCAGCTTCTTCCGGGTGCGATCAGCGCCTCGTGGCTCTCGGACTGGCACACAGACAGCGAATGGCTGGCAGCCACTCATCAATGCCGCTATTCGAACGGCGTAATTGGAATCACGGAAGAACTCTCGCCGGTCGGAGACAACGTGCCGGGAGAGCCGGGAATGAATCCTTTGCTGCTGCGCTATGAGCGCCGTCGCCGCGCTCTCGTGGCAGCGGATTTTCACATCTTTGCCGCCGACGGCTGGAACTTTAACGCGCGCAATTTCAATCCGGGCGGCAATCACGGAAGTTTCTTTCGCATCTCGACCCATTCCGTCTGGATGATGGCAGGCGCCGGTCTGCCGAAGCGTCACGTAATGGAGCCTTACGACAGCCTCCATTTTGCATCTACAATCTTAAGTCTCGTGGGAAAATCGGCCCCCCTGCCGGATCATGTGGTGCATTTGCAGTAAACGTCACCTTACAGCAGCGTCAAATACTCCAGTTTCAGTTACTCCGCTGCGTTTCATTTGCACAAAGATGCGGTATCTGCCGGGACTGGGAAATCCGTAGGGAAACATCACTTCATTCGGCAAGGACCCATGCGCCTGCCCACCGGAATGATCCATGCCGGGCATGTCATCCATCCCCTTGGCGCTGTCTGTTAACTGACTCTGGGCAAGCATAAAGGACGCCATGGCTACAGAGCCGGTGGGATGAATGTGAGCGAAGGCAGCGCCGTCGGTTTTGACAAATGCCGCGTGGCCCAGCATGCCCATGTACAACTGTATGTCCTTCGCAGGCTTGCTCTCCGCGTCGAGAAGGCGAAAACGGAATGGGGTGGCTTCTTTTGCCCGCAGCGGTTTGTCGGGACGAAGCCATTCCATCGTGTACCCGTCCGGGAGAGTAAATTTTGTTTGGGTTGTGGACGCCTCTTGCCACGGCTTTGCTTTTCCGCTGGCGTCATCGCCGCTGAGCGGGCGTCCGGGCAATCCGTCGGGCACCTGTATTGTTGCCGTCATGGTTTCGGGAAAGCCGTTCGCGTGTACGATATCGGCGTACAGCTTGTAAGCGCCGGGTTCCATCGACGGCAGAGAAAGTTTAAACACGCCGCTGCCCGTCATTTCGGGATGGAGATGGTAGACCACGTCCAAGCCCCCTTGACGGATGGCGTATAGGTGCATCAGGTGATCGTGGTCCGGAACGAGGTCGTCTACCGTTCTGACAAAAAAGGCGGGACGCAAACGTAAAGGTTTTTGGCCCTGCGGCGGAAGCGCGCCGGGATCGTGCATCGTCAGGGTCAGAACGCCGTGGCTGTTCAGTTCGATGTTCATCTCCATCGGTTTATACACGTTCTCGCGATAATGCGCTTCGGAAGAACTCCACCACCAGTTGCCAAAGGCAAGAATGCCGATAACCGTCGCCAACGTCACGGCAATCGCGATCCGGGCGCGTTGCAGCCGTTCGCTGTTGGGCCGCATGCCGGGCGAAAGTTTCGCTTCGCGCACCGATGCGCCCGCAATCGTTACCAGTCCGCCCACCAGCAGAATTGTCAAAAGCGCCAAGATCGCACCCAATCCGAGCGGCATGGATTTCGTTGTCAGCGCAGCCGCAGGCACCGGCACTGCTAAGGCGCCCGTGCCGTCCCGCCCATCTACGCTAAGCCTTACTTGCCAGGAACCGGAAGCCATGATCCACAACGAGCCGGTGAAGAACTGCGGGTCTTGCGCCGATACTTTCAACTTGTCCGGCACGGGGGCAAGGGGCGTCCCTTCCGGCCCTAAAGGAACCGGGACAGCCTGGATTTCACGCACGCCTGCGCTTTGGGACCGAACCTCTAGTTCAGCAACGCCGGGAATAACAACCGGAGGTCGCACCGTAACGAATAATTTATACGGCCCTGCCTGCCCGTCAAGATAAATATCAGGGCTGCCTATATGCGCTTGCGCCAGCACTCCCAGGCAAGCCAATAACAAGGAGCTCCTAAGTGTTTTCACGTCCTTATCGCTGGACCTCCGCCAGCCAATTGCCGCGCTTGATTCCGAACCACATGGTTAATGTACACACGGCTATTGCCATCAGGATGCCTGCGAAGAACTGCGGAGGAGAATCAGTCACGTAGAACACACTGCGAGCGAGAAAAGAGTGCGGCGGCACGCCGTAGTTAAAATAGGCAGTTCCGAAAAACCGGTTGCGGGAAGCCGGGGACATCAGGAAGCCGGCAAACGGGTATTCGACCGCAACGAGCGACCCGACAAACAAAACGGCGCTGACTGCTGCGACGGCCCAAGTATTCCAACCCTTTACGCGCTGCCAGAACAGGTCAAGCAATAACGCCGGAACAATCAACAGCATGGGAAACTGCGGCGGTATGAAGTGCGTGACGTGCTGGTACACCGGCCCGAGCTTGGGTTCGGCAGGAAACAACGGTAAAATCTGGATGCAGGCAATAAGGAAAAGAGTGTAAAAACCGGCAACAAACGTGGCCGCATACTTCGACCCTGTGGCCCGGGAACTGGCTGCCATCACAATCGGCACAAGAATCGAAACGAGAATGTAAGGCAGCGCGTTATGCAGAAGAACGCGGCTGGTCAGCTCCATCAGCAGCACCATGATGCCTACCGTAAAGATGCCGCCCAGGTACAGGAAGGCGCGGCGGATAAGAACCTTTTCCTTTCCCGTAGCGCGATTCAAGTGGCCCACTATCAAAACGGCTGTTCCCACCATCACGGCATAAACGCCGACAAATAAAACAATGTGCGGCGGACTAACGATCTTGACATCCAGGCCATAGGCATCGTGCCACCAGTTGTCAAAGGGTGCCGAGGTCAGCATAGCCACGCCGCCCCAGGAAGCAATGAATGCTCCCAAAGGCGCGCGCAATCCGAGAATGTGAACGGAAGCCGGCGCGAGCGGCGAGTTCTTCCGAAACGTGGTGAATAGAATCACATAGCCGAACGCGATTCCGGCCAGCACGCCGCACAGGTAAATGGCAATGTGCGCCGGTGTCCAGAACGTGTCGCGGCCAATTGAAGAATGCCAGGAGATATCCCAATGCGCCCCGACCATGGCGGAAGTAACCGAGGCCAGAGCGCACCAGATATACCAGGGCACAGTTGCCGAAGAGCGCGGGGTTGCCGTTATCGTTGCCATAAGATCCCTTAAAGAGATGAATGAGGGCGAACTTTTATTGTGCTACGGCGCGAAGAACGGCGCTGGAATCGAACACTACTTTCAGGAGGGTGGATTCCATGATTGCTAATGGCTGGTGATAATTTCCTCCATATCTTTGCCAAAGTCATCATCCAGCATGACCGTCAAATTGCGCTGCCGGGCTTCCCGCAGGATATCGGTAATCAATCGACCGCTGCGGTGAGGCGAACGGATCACGGCAACAGGCCGGTGATTTTCCTGCTCGATGATTACCTCGCTGCCTTGCTGCACTTTGTCTAACACTGTGCGTACATCGCGGGCCATCTCGGCTTCGATAATTCGTACCGTCATCCTAGCTGTAATCATAACGGCTCCTGGTTGTCTTTCGAGCGGGCAAGATGAATTGGTGGACAAACATTTTCTGTATCCCTCCAAAATTGTTAATGAAGCAATCGATAGCGGTCCGGCGCGGATACCACTTCCCTTTTCGGCTCGGAAGCGGTTTTCACTGCGCCGAATCGGCGGTCGCGGAGATGAAATTCGGCCACGGCTGTGCGCAGTTCAGCGGCGTTGAAGTCCGGCCACATGCATTTGGTGAAGACCAGTTCGGCATAAGCGCACTCCCAAAGCAGAAAGTCGCTAAGGCGCTGCTCGCCTCCGGTTCGGATCAGTAGATCGACCGGTTTACGCTGGCCGAGAAGCTCTTCAAACGCTTCGGACGTAACCGACTGACCGGCTGCGAGCCTGGCGGCCCGAAGAATAGACTCGCGGGCTGAGTAGTCGATGGCAAGCTGAAGATGCAAGCAACTGCCGGTGCCGGTGGCGTTTTCGGCGGCGGCAATGGCTGTCAATAGTTGGGGCGCCAAGCGGTCACGGCGGCCAATCACGGACAGCCGCACGCCGTTTGCGAGCAGTCGCGGCGTTTCCCCTTCGAGGTAACTCGCAAGCAGCGCCATCAGCCCACTGACCTCCTCCGGAGGACGCTTCCAATTATCGGAAGAGAAGGCGTATACGGTGAGGGTCGCGATTCCGCAGGAGGGCGCAGCCTCGACCACGGAACGGAGAGACTCTGCTCCTGCGTGATGTCCTGCCAGACGAGGCAGTCCGCAGCGATGGGCCCAGCGGCCGTTGCCATCCATAATGATGGCAACATGCAAATTACTTTGTTTCATAAAGCATAAGGACAAATTTTTTATTGGCCGCGCGTGGCCTTAATCAGATTTTCCATGTGCGTCAGGTAAGCTTCTAACGCGCTGCGGCCCCTTTTAGTCAAGCGAAATTCGGTGCGCGGCAGGCGCCCTTCGAACTTCTTGTCACAGGCGATATAACCGGCTTCTTCCAGTTTGCGGGCATGCACGCTGAGGTTCCCGTCCGTGGTGGAGAGAAGCGTTTTGAGTTCGGCAAAGGTCAGCACTGAATTGACAGAAAGGGCGCTGATGATGCCAAGCCGCAGGCGTTCGTGGATGATGCGGTCGAGCGTGCAGGCTCCCGAACCAGGCAACACCGTTTCCGGGTCTTGCGGTCGGAGCTTTGCCGCTGCGCTGCTGTTTCCTCTAGCCACCGTATCTCCTTGCGATGAGAAAGCCGAAGACAAGGTGGAAGCCGCCGAATCCAAGAGCCATTAGCCCGTCGGTCCAGGCGGGAGAAGAAAGCGCGGCCAGCGCGCCCAGCAACAGAAACGAGGCTCCCATAAGAGGGACGATGCGGACCGAGAATGCGCCCCCGGAAGACACGCCTGCTCCGTACAACAAAAGCCATAAAGCGGGCAAGAGGCGGATGCCGCTCGCGCTGTAAAGCACAAAGCTCAGGATGGTGCCGACGAAAATCGACGGCGCCATCGCCAGAACAAAACGGCGGAACGGACGCGACAGCAAGGGAGTTCCCGCGCGCATCGCCTTCCGGTACGAAAACCCGAGAGCAATAGTGAAGGCCAGAAACGCTTCGGCGCTCCAGATTTGGAGCCACGCGACAGGGCTGCGGCTGATATGCGCTGAAAAGGCGGCCAACAGCGCCGTGGCTCCCATCAGCATGCCGCCTACGCCGGGCACTGCCGTGAAAGAACCGGCATTCTCCATCGCGCTGCGAATAAAGCTCAGGTTATCCATTGCCTGCGCGCATGGATCAACCGGCTTCGCGGATCTTCTGCCTATCGGCAGGACAACGCCCATGAGCAGATTGTA
>CAXTWT010000159.1:9623-10747 GCA_964247955.1 uncultured Bryobacteraceae bacterium | reverse complement strand
CTCACTACTTTGATACAGTAACGGCTTTTGCGCTGCCTGCCTTGGGCACGTTCGGAACTGCCGGGCGCAACATCCTGACCGGCCCCGGTCTTGCCAATTTGGATGGCGGCCTATTCAAAGAGATTCGTATTGATGAGAGCAGGCGATTCGAGATCCGATGGGAAGTGTTCAATACTCTGAACCATCCAAATTTTCTCAATCCCAACGCCTCGTTTTCGAGTGTTAACTTCGGGCGAATTCTTTCCGCGCGCGATCCGCGAATCATGCAGTTAGCCGCGAAGTTCTACTTCTAAATACTTGCGTTATGAAAATATTGATCTCCGCTTCCACCCTCGTTCTCCTTGCCGCCTGCT
Source organism: uncultured Bryobacteraceae bacterium (assembly GCA_964247955.1). Classification (GTDB taxonomy): domain Bacteria; phylum Acidobacteriota; class Terriglobia; order Bryobacterales; family Bryobacteraceae; genus Bog-105. Next base: position 10,394 of record CAXTWT010000159.1, on the reverse strand, counting down.
CCCACCCGGAGACAGAGACGAGCGCCGAAGTTTCAAACGCAGTCGGATCAATCGTCAGACTTGATCCGGCGCTGGACGAATTGGTTCCCGCTTCCGCCAAAATCGAGAAGATTGCCGGTGGATTCAAGTTTACGGAAGGACCGCTGTGGAAGTCCGGCAGCGTGCTTTGGTTCAGCGATGTGGTTGGAAATGTCGTGCGTCAATGGTCGCCCGATGGAAAGGTGGTGGCGATCCTTCGACCGGGCGGCGCAGACGATCCCGGTTATGCGCCTGCCGGGTCTTTTATCGGCCCTAACGGAATGGTGGCCGGCAAAGACGGCGTGGTTCTTCTTTGTCAGCATGGCAACCGGCGCATTGTTCAAATCAGCCCGGACCGCAAGGTAAGCGTTTTTTTGGATCGTTGGGAAGGCAAGCGATTTAACAGCCCAAATGACCTGGTCTACGCGCACGACGGCGCGCTCTACTTCACTGATCCGCCTTATGGATTAGTAAAGCAGGATGACGACCCGACGAAGGAGATCAAATTCAACGGCGTGTTTCGCTTTGCTGATGGGAAGGTAGAGCCGGTGGTTCGGGATTTGACACGACCGAACGGCATTGCCTTCTCGCCGGACGGTAAACGCCTGTACATCGGCAACACGGATGAAAAGCGTAAAGTATGGATGCGTTACGATATTCAACCGGATGGAAGCGTCAAAAACGGGAAAATCTTCTTTGATGTCACTTCCGAAAAAGAAGCCGGACTGCCGGACGGTATGAAAGTAGATTCAC
>CAXTWT010000159.1:7135-9523 GCA_964247955.1 uncultured Bryobacteraceae bacterium | reverse complement strand
GCAGCGCTGCCTGCCTTTGCGCAAAGCGACCGGAAGCCTATTCAGCTTCACGTGGATCTGGAGGTCGATCCGGCTAAAGAGCAGCGAATGCTTCATATCTTTCACACGCAGTTTGCACCGGCAGCCTCTCAACAGCCGGGCTTTATTGACGGAAAGATGCTGAAGCTGCGCAGAACGGTACAAGGGTCCGCGCCCGCCGGTGCGAACTATCGATTCGTCCTGACATTTCAGAGCGAAGAACAGCGCCAGAAATGGGTTGCCACTCCGGTTCACCAGAAGCTTTGGCCGACAATCGAGGAAACGCTCTCTTCGAAGAACTACACTGTTCTTCTGTATGACATCACGTAACTGACGGCTTCACACTGGTAAAGGGCGGCAAATTAAATCAAGACGCGCTCATAAATCATAAATATTTGATTTCTTCCGCTGTAAAACTCATCCGAATACGGAAATATTTCGTACAGCTTTAAAGAAAACGAGGAATCCGATTTGTTTCCTCGTAACAAATTATCAATTAATCTCATTTCCGTCGAGGATTTCAATGCCACAAAGATTACCTTTCCCCTTTTCTGCCGTGTTACTTGCGTACTGCGCTTTTGGAACACGCACGCTTGCGGCCGCTACAGTTTACGTCGGCAACTGCGCGCCAAAAGGTGCCGCGCAATTTGCGACGATCCAGAAAGCCGTAAATACGAGTCCTGCCGGCTCCACAATTCTGATCTGTCCTGGTAATTATCCGGAGCAGGTTACGATTACGAAAGATCTTAATTTGATCGGAGTTCAGGCAGGAACCGCCGATGCCGCCGTGATTACTTCGCCTGCCAACGGTGTCGTGCAAAACGCGTTTGACTCTTACATGCCGCCCTCAATGCCGGTTGCCGCACAGGTTCTGGTGCAGAAGGCTCAAAACGTCAACATTGCCAACATCACGGTTGACGGCAGCAACAATCGCATAAACGGCTGCGCTCCAGACCTTCGTGGGATCTATTACCAGAATGCTTCGGGGACGCTGGCCGCAGTGGCTACGCGGAATCAGACCCTCGCGCCTGGTTTAACCGGATGTCAGAGCGGAGAAGGGATTTTCGTCCAAAGCGGATACGGCAGTACCGGCAATGCCAATGTAACGGTCCAGGGCAGCAGCGTGCATTCTTTCCAGAAGAACGGGATTACGGGTGACGGTTCCGAGACCAACCTTATCGTGCAGAACAATTTCATCTCGGGTCAGGGCCCAACAACAGGCGCCGGCGAGAACGGTGTGCAGATCAGCGATGGCGCAGCGGGCAAGGTCGTCGGCAACACTATTATCGACAACATCTATAGTCCGGACACGTCCAGCGACACCGGCGACGCGGCTTCGGGAATCATCATCTACGCATCGCAAGGAGTAACGATCAGCAACAACACAATTGGAACAACGCAATACGGGATCGTCACGGTCACAGATTCCACTGCGGCCGGTCCGAACAATCCCAAGGGCCTCGCTGATCAGACCACCATCAGCGGCAATCAGGTCCTGAATACTCTGATTTTTGACGCCATTGACGTGTGCAGCAGTAACAACACAATTAACGGCAATACGATTGCCCATGCCGCCGAGTCCGGCATCCATTTGGACAGCAGGTGCGGTTCGAGTGGAATTAATAATACCGTCAAAAACAACACGATCAACGAAGCATGCGCCGGGATTCTGGTTGGCGCAACACCAAACGATCTTGATAACAACAATATTTACAACGCGGTAAACACGGTTGTCGGAGGGAACACCTGCCCCGCAAACAAGTCGCAGCTTGCTGCTGCATCAGCAACAACTGTTTCCGGAAATGCTCGTCCGACTCCGGTGCGCTAAAGCCTTTGCAACCGAAGGCTCTTTCAGGGGGGAAATTGTGTAGGCTTAAGGGCAGCGGTCAGGCGCACTTTTATGCCAGGGCACCCATTCCCCTTTCGTCACCTTGTAGGCCCGCGCCTGAAAATCGCCGGTGTGATCTTGGCTTGCTGGACGATCTTCGGAACTTTGCTGGGGGAGCAGGTTTATGTTCTGCGAGTGGGGAATGGTCCCTTGAGCGCCTGGAGCCATGCTCTCCTCTTTGAGTTGGATTATTGCTTTTTCTGGGCGCTCCTGACGCCTGCCATCCTGTGGCTCGGGCGAACCTTTCTGCTCAGAAGGCCGCGCTTGCGGCTCCATCTCGGAATCCATGTGCTTGCCAGCATTGTTTTCGCTTCACTCATACAAACAGCTCACATTCTGGTGCTGAGCAGAATTTTTCCGCATTGGTTTCCGCCGTCACCGCTTCATACCTTGCTGCGTTCTCTCATCAGCACCGTAGATTATGGAGCTATCCTGTACTGGGTTGTTCTGCTGGTCGGTCATTCCCTGGAGTATCTGCGTCG
>CAXTWT010000159.1:0-7035 GCA_964247955.1 uncultured Bryobacteraceae bacterium | reverse complement strand
AACTTCCTGGAGCGCTACCTGGAGGTGCAAAAGATTCGTTTTGAAGAGCGGCTTACGGTTCGAATACGGCTAGATCCCGGAACCGAAAACGCTGCCGTTCCGAGTCTCATTCTTCAGCCGCTGGTCGAGAACGCCATTCTACACGGAATTGCTGATCGCGAACAGGACGGCAGAGTTGAGATTGAGTCCGCTGTGCGGGGTGCTTGTCTCGAATTGCGCGTTACCGACAACGGCAGCGGAATGCGGCCAATCTCCATCCCGTTTGCGGAGGGAACCGGCATTCGCAATACGCGCCGCAGGCTGGAAAAAATTTACGGCAAACACCATGCTTTCTCCCTGGAAAAGGCGCCGGGGGGAGGACTGCTGGCGCTGATTAATATCCCTTTTCACCAATCCGTGAAGGAACGTACTGTATATGATCCCGCCCATGCGTAAGTTGGCCGCCCTGATTGTCGATGATGAAAGACTGGCGCGTCAACGCATCCACCGGCTGCTTTTGCAGGAATCCGACATCGAAGTTGTCGGCCAGTGCGCCAGCGCGCAGCAGGCTCAGGAAGTCATCTCGCGCGGAATGCCCGACTTACTATTCCTCGATATCGAAATGCCTCGGGTAGGGGGCTTTGAGTTGCTCAAGTTGCTGAAAGACAAAGGCTCCGTCGCTGTGATCTTTGTGACCGCTTATGAGCAGTATGCGGTTCGAGCCTTTGATATTCAAGCTTGCGATTATCTGCTCAAGCCGGTGGAAGACACGCGGCTGAGAGTTGCCGTCGGAAGAGCGCGGGAAATGCTGACGGGCTGCGATACTCGAGACTCGTCGGCTCAGTTCCCCGACAGCGCCGCCGACTCCCTCCTGATCCGATCCGGCGCAAAGATTTCCCGGCTTCCCATTGACGCGATTGACTGGATTGAGTCTGCCGGTAATTATGTGTACCTGCATAGCGGCGGCAAGTCGCACCTCCTGCGCGAAAGCATTATGGCTTTTGAAGCCGCCTTGCCCCGTTCGCGCTTTGCCCGCATTCACCGCACGACTATTGTCAACCTCCATCGGGTGCTTGAATTTCACGACTCCTTTCACGGCGACTTTTTTGTGCTGCTCCAAGGCGGCCGGCAGCTTCGGATGAGCAGAACCTACCGTAACCGTGTGCGTGACCTTTTCGGCAAATCCATCTAATCGGTTCACTCTCCTTCCACGCGTTTCAGCCCTCCCCATTGCAGCTCGTCACATGGAGCGTGCCGGCGCGCCTGGTCCGGTTTATCTTCGAGGCTGCAAAAGGAGAAACACACCATGCTGAAACGAAGCGCGGGCGCGCTATGGATCTGGTCTGCTTTGTATCTTGGAGCGGCTATCCCTGCCGCCTCTCAGGCCGTTGAAGCCGTACCGGTTCTCCGGTATCAGCTTCATGATGTCGGCACACTGGGCGGTTCGGAAAGTCTTTTCTACAACTTCGACCAAGTCAATTTCACGCCTTCCGTACTCAACATTCGTGGTCAACTGGCAGGTACGTCACATACCTCCGATAACTTTGCCGCCGGGTACCTTTGGAGCGACGGCACATTGCATCAACTGGCTGATTTCCCCAATGCCAATGTCGGCGGAGGAGGAAACAATGCTAATGGAATTAATGATTGGGGCGTGGTCGTCGGCGCGGCGGACAGGGGTGAGATTAATCCGCTCAATGGCCAGCCGTACGATCATGCGGTATTCTGGAGCGGCTCCGACATTCACCCGCTGCCTGAACTGGACGGCCACGCGAGCTGGGCCAACTTCATCGACGAGCGCGGATTGATCGTGGGATATGCAAATAACGCGATCCCGGACCCCTATACTTATGCCGGAACACAGACTCGCGCCGTCATTTGGCGCAACGGACAGTTGCAGGACTTGGGGACGCTGGGAGGCGCGGACTCCGCTGCTTTTCTTGCGAATAGTTGCCCTGCCTGGAGGGATATACTCGGCAATCGCCCACGCACAATGGTTGTCGGCACTTCGTCCCTGAACACTCCTCCCGGCGCTCCCTTTGGAATCCCGCAAACCGACGCCTTTTTGTGGGCGGATGGAGTTATGGAAGACTTGGGCGGATTCGGCGGAGGTTTTTCCACGCCCTCCAGCATCAATTGTGAGGGCGACATCGCGGTAATTTCCTTCGACTCCACTAACCAGTACTTTCAATCCTTCCTATGGCGTCGAAGCTCGCAGGGTGCGGGCAGGCGAATTTCGTTGGGACGGCTGGGCGGCAACTTTGTGGAGGCGGTCGCGCTGAATGACTCTTCAAAGATCGTCGGAGCGGTCAGCGACCCGAGCGATGCCCATTCGATTGCTGCAATTTGGGGACCGGACGGTGAGGGCCGACTGCTCGGCACAGTGGGCGACGATACAGGTAGCATTGCGCTGGACATCAACTCGCGGGGCATTGTTGTCGGCGGTTCGGGAACGGTCAGTTTCACCAGCACAGCCAGCTACTCTCATGCCTTTGTCCGGCAGGGCCGGGGTGCGATACAGGACTTGAATACTCTCGTCCCGGCTGATGCCGCGCTGACTCTAAATGTCGCTTATGCCGTAAATGAAGTCGGCGAAATTGCCGGGCTGGGGACAAACGCTACCGGGGAAACGCACGCCTTTGTTCTAACACCGGATTACACCTGCCACGATTCCAATTTTGAGTCTGCCGCTTCTTTTCCGGCAGCGCGCGGCAGTTCTGTGAAAGCCCGCTCAACCATCGAACGGATGAAACGAGGCAGCCATCCGGCGATTGCCCCGCACTGGCAGTGATTCGTTTCTGTCGAGCCATGAGCGCGTATGCGCCGTCGTGACTCCGCTATAGGTCCGTAGCCCAGTTCTCTACGCCCAAGAGACTTTCAACTTGTTGGAACACCTTGTCGTTGGTCACGATTATCGCGCCGATTGCCAGCGCATGAGCCGCGATCTGGGTGTCCAGTGGCCTAAGCGACTTTCCAAGCTGTTCTTGTTTGGCGCGGAGAATGCCGTAAGCGGCTGCTTCCGCCCTGCCCCATGGAAGAATTTTCATTCGTGCGAGAAACCACTCTAAGGACCTCCGCCGCTGCTCGCCACTCCCCGATTTTGCGATCCCGTATAGCAGCTCCGCTTCGGTCACTGTGGAGATGCAGGCCAATTCCCCGGCAGCGAGTTTGGAAAGCTTGGCGCGAGCTGCAGCCGACTTGCCTTTCAGAATGTAGATGACGGTGTTGGTGTCCAGCAGGTACAGTCGGCTCATAGATTTTCGCGGGTTTCTGTCGAACCCTGAGCCCGATCAGCAAGAAAATCTTCCGAAAACCCAGCGCTGTCGAGACTGGCATAAACCTCCTCCCAGGTGGCGGGCGCCTGTGAAAGGATGAGGTCTCCGCTCTGTGGGTCGCGACGCACGTACACCTCGTCGGTTGTAAACCTGAACTCGGCCGGAATGCGAACGGCTTGGCTGCGACCGTTAATGAAGACTCGGGCTTTGGATCGCTGCGCCATGTTCGTTTACCTCTGTGATACAGCATGATATATCTCAGCGTCGAAATCAAGGGCGCTCTCAGGCATTGTTGCGCATAAGCGCAATCATCCCCCTGCTTCGGAACTCCTGTTTTGCCTGTACTCACTGAAACCAAATAGAAGCCTTAGCTGGCGAAAAGTCAATATGCTTAACAAGCAGGCTCAAACGTTACTGATCTCCCGGTTTCCAGTTGCTATCGGATCAAAGCTTCCCGACCGCACTCAACTGAGAACTCTTTCCCAGGCGTTAAAGGTAGCTTTTTCACAATGTTGCCGGGCTTAGCCGGCCAAAATCAAAGTGACTCTGGGACCACAGAGTTCCCGTGCGGCTTCCGGTGCAACGGCCTTAATCCGAACGCTTGGCAAGAAAACTAATCACTTTTCCAGCCTTCCCTATTCAAGACCTTACTTGAGCTAAAAATTATTCATCAGCGTGAGTTTGACGGTTCAGGCGATACAGCGGCAGCTTTGCTCAAGCAAACCTTATAGGTCCACAAGCGCTTTTCCAACTGAGCGGTCGGGCAAACAAAGAATTCGGCACAAGGAGTCTCCATGGAGCAAGAAGTAGAAGTTTCGCGTAATGTTAACGATCTGCAAGGGCTCGAAATCGAGACTTTCAAGGTTGAAGAATTAGACGAGTTGGACGTGAATGCCGCACTGAACCTATCTCTGTGCAGCAGCACGACTAGCGCGTCCTGCGGTTAGGTTGTCAGCAAGTAACACATTTCACTAAACAGAATATTTAAGGAGAATTTATGAACCAAGAAATTGAAAGCACACGTATTGCAGATGATTTGCAGGGACTAGAAATCGAGACCTTCAAAATCGAAGAACTCGATCAGTTGGATGTTAACGCGGCAGCAGCGGCCGACGTTACGGTGTCGCTGTGCAGCAGCACCACCAGCTCTTCCTGCGGGTAAAAACAAACGGAGGCCTGGGATACGGAACTCAACCGGGTGCCCCAGGCCTCCCACTTCAAATATCTGAATTGTTTGAAAACTGTCCACAACTGCCTGTCAACTGCAATGAACTTCCCGGTACATAAGAACATTAAACTTCGTGCGGCGACTCGGAAATATGTCCTTATCGCCAGCGCGCTGCTGGTCGGTTATGAAGCAGCCAAAGCTGATCCGTGCCGCCCAGGCGGGACAGTCGATGTTCCCATTTCTGGAACCGTGATGGACCCGGCCGGCATGGCGGTGGTGGGAGCTAAAGTCAATCTTTTAACTTTCCCTGCGCAGAGCGCCACTACAGATAACAAAGGCGAGTTCTTTTTTCCTTGTTCCGGCCGCGCCGAGTACCGGCTCCACGTGGATGCCCAAGGTTTCTCACCGAAAACCGTAAACGGGCACGCGGCGAACAAGCTAACGGTTCATCTTGAAATTGCCGAACTAAGGCAAGTTGTGGAAGTAGGGGAAGACACCGGTGTTTCTTCCGATGAGGACCACGCCGCCGGAGTCAAAGTTCTTACGCAGAAAGATATTCGCGGCATGGCGGATGATCCGGACGACTTTCAACGCCAGTTACAGGCGCTGGCGGTGAGCAGCGGCGGCACTCCGGGGCAGGCAATTGTTTCCGTGGACGGCTTTCAGAATAACAGCAAACTGCCGCCGAAATCATCCATTACTTCAATTCGCGTCAATCCGGATCTGTTTTCTGCCGAGTACGCGAAGCCGCCGTATCAGGGCGGGCGAATTGAAGTGCAAACGAAGCCGGGCGACACGTTAAACGGAGCGGTTTTTTATTCTGAAAGTCCTTCAGCCTTTAACGCAAAAGATTCGTTGTCACAGAACACGGCGGCGGCAGGCAAGCGCAACTACGGATTTGAATTGGGAGGCCCGATTCAGCGAGGAAAAAGTGATTTCTTTGCAGCGCTGGAAAAGCGTGACATCAATGAGTACAACGTGGTGAATGCAGTGCTGCCGTCGAACGATCTGGGAGCAGGGGCGCCGTTTCACCGGAACGTTCCGGCTCCGCAACGGCTTTGGAATGGGACCGTTCGCAGCGATTGGCAACCCCGCACCACACAAACGCTTGTAGCCGCTTACACCCTTAACCGCAATGGGTCCGGCAATGACGGTGTTGGCGGATTAGTGTTGCCCGAGGCCGGTTACGACACGATGTTAAGTGAACAGTCGTTACGGCTAACCCACAGCCTGGTGTTAGGCCCAACTCTTTTGAACCAGGCGCGTGTAGGGGTGACATGGAAAAACGCGGAGCAGACTCCGTACTCAACGGCCCCCAGCTTAACAGTAGCGGGCGCTTTTGTGAGCGGCGGGTCAACGGCGGGCGCCTTGCGGAATCGGGAGCGCGATATCGAGGTGGACGACGACTTGAGTTGGACGCGCAAGCAGCACACTCTGCGGTTTGGCGTGACAGCGATTGGAACGCTGGAAAGTAATTACGATCCGAACACTTTCAATGGAGCATATCTGTTTGGCGGAGGGATTCTCTACGGCAACCAGGGAAGGCAAGTAATTACCGGGCTGCAACAATACGAAGGCGCTTTGCTCAGCGCGCCCGGTTTCTTCCCCACCAGCTATACGTTGACGCGAGGGACGCCACGCGTTTCCTTTTCGCAGTGGCAGGCGGCGCTTTACCTTCAGGATCAATGGAAAGTGCGGCCCAATCTCTCCCTCGCCTTGGGCTTACGCTATGCGTTGCAGACTCTGCCGGGCAGCTACGGAAACTTCGCGCCGCGTCTTGGTATCGCCTGGTCGCCGGACCGGAAACAAAAGTGGGTGATTCGAGCGCACGCCGGCCTTTTCTATGATCCCGTTAATACGGGAGTAGTTGCGGAGGCTTACCGATTAAACGGTTATAACCAAGCACAACAACAAATCTATGCGCCCTCATTTAACAATCCGTTGATTCCCATCGCCGCCACGATTTCAGTGCGGACAACACGTGAATTAAGCGCAGGAATCGGGGAATCGCGGTCGCTGCAATGGCAATTTGCGGTAGAGCGCCAGTTTCCGAAGCACTGGCATGGGCAGGCAAGCATCTCCTACGTGAACGCTCAGCATCTGCTGCGGTCCAGAAACGTGAACGCGCCGGAAGTTACAGCGGAGACCGCGAATCCTTTGCTGGCGCCGCGTCCCATCGCGCCGGGACAGAATATCCTCGTGTTTGAGCCGTCCGGCAAGCTGCGCGGGTCAGTCATCTTTGCCGGGGTGGACCAACATAGCTTTAAACATTTCGGGCTGTTCCTGGGTGACCTGATATTCAATCTGAAGACCGATGCGGACACGCCGACGCTGTTGCCGCAATCGAGTTACTCGGACCGTGGTGAAATGGCGCGCGCTTCCTGGGAGCCAAAGCAGCAGTTGTTTCTGATCGGAAGCGTTAACTGCCCGTGGAAGGTGACGCTGAACACGCAGTTGACTTTTTCCTCCGGCCTTCCCTACAACCTGATAACCGGGTTTGACAATAACGGAGACGGATCTTTCAATGATCGGCCCTCTAGGGTCTCGCAAACCGGTCCAGGCGTTTACGATACGCCGTTCGGGTTGTTAAGCACCTCGGGCGTGAACGGCAGC
>CAXTWT010000158.1:6149-10812 GCA_964247955.1 uncultured Bryobacteraceae bacterium | reverse complement strand
GCGCAAGGCAAAGTTTGTGAATTTTAAATCAATTTAATGGCTTCCGGCTTGTCATACGCGTTACTTTGCGCTGCTGCGTCTAGTCCAATGCAATAAGATAGTGGTGCTGGGATTGGGACGAAAGGGTCGGCTCAGCAGTCACAAACTGAACCCTTCTGCCCGTGCAGAGTGGGGAGGAGAAAACATGCGAAAGATTTTAGCCTCATCTATTTTGGCCTTCTCTTTATCGGCTATTCCTGTTGTGGCGCAGAGCCACAGCACGATTCGGGAAGTGCAGCAAGCTTTAAAAGACAAAGGGCTTGATCCGGGACCGGTGGATGGCATTAATGGACGCGCTACCCGCTCGGCTGTTAAGAAGTTTCAGGCGCAGCAGAACATTACTGCTGATGGCCGGATTGGTCCGAAGACGCTCGATGCCCTGGGAGTAAAGAATGCCAAGTCGACAACCCAACTGAAAATGGGCGGCGAACAGGTAAAGAACGGCTATAGTAAGGGCGGCAAGGACATCGGACAAGGCAGCAAAGAACTGGCAACCAATGTCAAGCAAGGCGAAGTGGGCGCCGGAGCCGCAGATTTCGGCAAGGGCGTCGGCCATGGCGCCGCTAAGATGGGCGTAAGTACGGGACATGCGGCGAAAAGCATTGCCAAAGGAATCAAGAACGCTGTTGTGCCGAACGACAAGAAAACCACTTCCGACCAGAAGCAGTAATTCCGTTCAGAACTGGCAGAAAAGCGGCGAAGAGTCTTCTCTCCGCCGCTTTCTCATTTCATGTGACTTTTAAACAAACAGGGTTGCCGGCCCAATCTCCCCATAGTGCCGCCGCATTCGATTACGGAGTTCCGCTCTCGCCCGCAGCAGGCGACTTTTCGCGGCTGCCACAGAGATTCCCAAAGTTTGCGCCACTTCGGGCATGGGCCTTTGCTCCACATCGCGTAGAAGAAACACGTTCCGCAGCAAGGGAGGCGTGCGGCGGATCTCATCATACAGCACGTTAGCCACTTCAGACCGCCCAAGCGCCTGTTCCGGCGTCCGCCGAGTATCCTTCAAATCCAGGCTGACGATCTCTTCTCCCACCAGAACGTCGTCAATATAGGTGTAGCGCGTGCGTCGGGTACGCCGCAGCTTCATCAAACATTGATTCACAACGATGCGCGTCAGCCAGGTAGAAAACTTTGCATCCTTGTTAAATTGACCGATATGCTCGAAAGCTTTCCAGAAAGCATTTTGCACTTCGTCTTCCGCGTCCTGGCGGTCCCGCACAATGGAAAGCGCCACTTTCAGCGCCGCAGGGTGATACCGAGTCATTAGTTCGTCAAAAGCTGCTTGATTGCCGCCTTTACACTGCTCCACGAGATCATCATCACTGACGCCGGAGTAATTACGGTTTTGCATCTGCGGTCGGGCTTGGGAATCCATCCAATTAAGCCTCTATGAACGACTTTAGTCCTGAAAAAAGCAATTTAGTTGATAGAGATGAATCTCATTTCAGTGTCACAGAAATTTCTGACCAGGTTGTTCACTTGGATAAAATCAAATTAAAGAACACTGAAAATTATGAGGATTTGATTCGCCATCTGCTGGGTAGCTACGATATCGGACACAAATTGCGCCAGTTGCGTCTTCGAAAGAAGATTGCCCTAGTGGACCTTGGCAAACATACTGGCTTATCAGCTTCCATGTTGTCGCAATTAGAAAACGGCAAGCTGATTCCCACGCTCCCCACCCTGGCCCGAATCGCCATGGTTTTTGATGTGGGCATGGACTTCTTCTTTGGGGAAAAGCGTTCCAAACGGATATTTTCAATTGTGCGAGCCAATGAACGGTTCCGGTTTCCAGAGCTGTCCGATAATCCCGTTCCCGGTTACTATTTTGAAGTGCTGGCTTATGGCGCGGTGGATAAGAACATCTCGGCTTATCTGGCGGAGTTCCCGAAGCTGGAGGCTACGGAAGTTTCTAAGCACTCCCATGACGGCGCGGAGTTGATCCATGTGCTTCACGGCGTGCTTGCGATAAACTATCAGTCGGAAGAGCACGTTCTTGAGACAGGAGATAGTGTCTACTTCGATTCGTCCGAAGCGCATTCTTACCACGGCAGATCCGACTCGCCCGCAAAAGCTATTGTTGTTACTGCTCCCCCGCGTATGTAAGCTTTCTCTCGTTATTTTTTTCCTTGCTGCCGGCTTGTCCGCGCGCAGCCGCTGGACGGAAGTGAATATCGGCCCGTTTTATGTCGATACCGACGGCGACACGGCGGCAGCGCGGGAAGCATTGACCCAGTTGGAGCAGGTCCGGTGGGTGCTGGGCGGTTTGCTGGAAAATCAGAATCTTCAGAGCACGTGGCCGATTCGGGTAGTTTTGACAAAATCGGCAATCGCCGGAGCCAATGGTCAGTTCACTCCGCAGAATGCCGCCGCGCGCAACGGACACGGGGAGCTTGGATTCGTGCGTCAGCCTCCGCCCGATAGCGAGTTTGGATGGGCCAATCCGGCAGTTCTGCACGGCCAGTATCTCCTGGTGACAAAGCCGGGCACCCAACTTCCCTTGTTTGAGATTGCCGGAATTCTGCTCGATTCCAATACGCCCCGGCTGCCCGGCGAAGTGGAGTCCGGCTTGCGCCAGTTATTCGACACCCTACAGGCAAAGGGCAGCCATGTGACGTGGGGAGGCACGCCGCCTCACCCGGATATCAACTGGGCTCGGGTTCAGCTTTTCGCTACGAAATTCGAGTACAGCGCCAGTTTTCACATCTTTTTGAAATCGCTGCAAAGCGGCGGAACTTTTCGGGCTGCCGAGCAGAACGCGTTTCATGAGCCCGCAGATAGCCTGGAAAAAGAGGCGGCTGCCCGGCTTGCCTCCGGAAATTGGCAGCCGGTTGCGGTGTCGGGCCGTCCCCTCGATCCGCGCCGTGATTTCGGCGAGCACAGCCTGGACAATGCTGTGATGGATGTGTATCTCGCGGATGGTCGCCTGTTGAGTGATGAAAAAGGCGCGCAAGCGGCTTACCGATCTGCCGTCGAAGCGGGAGGGGTTGCGGCTGCTCTTGGCTTTGAGGGCATAGCCCAGTTAACGCACTTGGAAGGCAGTGATCCCGGTTCTGATTTGGACGAAGCCAAAAAAGCGGGCAGTCATAGCGCGCCGGTGTATCTCGCGTCAGCGGAAGGCTTGCCGCCGGAGCAGGCAATTCCTCTGCTGAAACGCGCCGCTCAATTGAATCCGCGCTGGGGAGAGCCGGTTTATTTGCAGGCGCAGCTAACAGAAAATGCGGGCGAAAAAGAGACCCTGCTGAAATCCGCCATCGAATTGAATCGCCGCGAGCCGGAGTATTGGATTACGCTGGCGAAAACTCAGACGACTGACGGCCATGCCGCTTCCGCGCAGGGTTCCTGGCTACGGGCCGAGGAAGCCGCGCCGACGGAAGCGGAACGGGCGCGGATTCATCAGTTGCGGATGGATTCCGAAGAAGCGCGTCTCGATGCTGCCGAGAAAGCGCGCGAACAGGAGCGGGAAGCGGTTCACATTGCCAACCGGCGGGCGCAACAGGCGCAAACCAGCCGGGTGCGGGCGGCAGAAGAAAAAGCAAATCGGGCATTGGATGCCGCCTCCGGCAGTTCACGCCCGGAAACGGTGGTGCCTTGGGCTGATGTAGTCCCGCGCAAACGGTTGAGCGGCGTGCTGACCCGCGTGGATTGCTTAGGCAACAATGCCCGCATCATTCTACAGAGCAAGGACGGCGCGTCTACCTCGCTGCTTTTAAAAGACGTTTCGCAATTCGGCCTGACGTGCGGCGAACAGCATCCCGCTCCCCGGCTGTCGGTCAACTTCGCCGCACAACCGGACGAGCAGTTGAAAACCAGCGGCACCGTTGTGGAGTTGCAGAAGTATTGATCCGTGCGGCAAGGCCCCAGGATGCCGAACAGTTGATTGCCATTGAGCGGCAATCATTTTCCCGTCCGCATTGGAAAGCGCCTGAGTTCTTCCAATACGATACGACCGTAGCCGAAATAGAGGGGCAGATTGCCGGATTCCTGGTTTCGCGGCAAACCTTTGCGGGTGGTCCCGATTTCCTTCCTGAGCGCGAGATTCTGAACTTGGCTGTTGCTCCCCCTTTTCGTCGGATGGGGATCGGCTCCGCCCTGCTTGCGGAAGAACTGCGGAGCGCAGGAGATTTCTTTCTGGAAGTACGGGAGTCCAACATAGCGGCGCAAGCTTTGTACCGCCGTTTTGGATTTGCGGAAGTAGGCCGTCGCGCCGGATATTACCGTTCGCCTGCGGAAACTGCTATTGTCATGAAAATGAAAAAGTGCTAATGTTTGAGTGCGGCTGGCCCCGTGACCGGCCGCGAGTGAATCTATGCACTCAAACCCACCGGGCCAGATTCTTTCTCTGCAACGCAGAACCGACTCGGCGTGGCTTATCCCACACAGGAGAACCTTTGATGGAGAATCACACGCAAGAAGAAGAATTGAAAGCGCACCTGCTCGCAACGGACACACAATTCCGTGATCTTTGTGAGCAGCATGCGCAACTGAAGCGTCAAATTGGGGAGATTGAGTCCAAGTCTCATGTGACTGAGGCGGACGAACTGGAGGAGCAGCGTTTGAAGAAGCTGAAGCTTCAAATTAAGGATCAGATGAACGACATTCTGGCCCAATCCCGGCAGGT
>CAXTWT010000158.1:4057-6049 GCA_964247955.1 uncultured Bryobacteraceae bacterium | reverse complement strand
AACTGTTCCATCAGATCAGCCCGTCCACGGCGATCATTCAACACACCAATCAAAAAAGTCGTGTCAAGCAGTAAGCGCGACATCAGACATTTCGTGAGAACTTTAATCGCTGGTCGTTTTCAGCGCGTAACCGCTCAACAAATACCTCGGAACCGTCTTGCAATTCGGGATGATCTTCTCTTTTCCAACAACCTTTTGCTTCCCGCAATGCAAGAAGCAGCTTGCGGCGTTGAACTTCCTGCCGCAGAACTTCCGCTAAAAAGGTGCTTCGGCCACGCTGACCGACAAGCGTATCAACTTCGGCTAGAAGATCTTCCGACAAAATAACATGAGTACGCTTCTGGCGCATGGAAACTAGTCCCACATCTAGTGTGCCTCCTCTGAAGAGGAAAAACAACAATTGTGTGTGACAGAACAGTGTTGTTTGGTTGTTCTGAGTCTATGTTCATCTCTGGACACGTCCGTCCCACATAAGAACAGCCGAGAGCGTTTGCATCGGTTGTAAGCGCTTTCCAACAAGCTGTTTACACCTCTGCTTTTTGGTGAACAAAGCGCCTTCTTTATCGTCTAAAGGTTTAACATGCTGCAAGATCTTCGTTTTGCTTTGCGCCAGATTTACAAGTATCCGGGCTTTTCCCTGGCTGTTGTTCTTACTCTGACGCTTGGCGTCGGCGTCAATACGGCTGTGTTCAGCATGGTGAACGGCTTATTGCTGCGCACCCTGCCGTATCCGCAGCCGGAACGCATTGGGGCGCTGGTCAGGCACTATGAAGGAGTTCGACCAGGCAGCGCCAACTCGGTTTCCGACGACGAAAGCGATTTTACCGGCGGCTGGTGGCAACTGCTGAAAGACAACGTCAAGGGAGTTACTTTCGCTTCGCACGGCGGTGCCAACGGCGTGAATCTGCAAGCGGGAGCCGCAGCAGGCGGAGCCGTACGCTACTTGCAGGGCAGCCGGGTTTCGGCGCATTACTTTGACGTGCTAGGCATTCCGTTGTACCGGGGCCGCAGTTTCAGCGAGGAAGAAGACCGTCCGCATGGGCCTTCGGTAGTTGTACTCAGTTACGGACTGTGGGCGTTTACGTTCCATTCCGACCCACAACTCATTGGCAAAGCGATCCAGCTCAAAGGTGAACCTTACACAGTGGTCGGGGTTCTGGGGCCGAACACGCAAACTCCCAGTCATGCCGATCTGTTCACACCTCTCCGGCCTGCTCCGACCGGCGAATGCGGCGGCACGAATTGCGGCATTCTGGTCCGCCTTCAGCCGGGATGGACTTGGCAGCAGGTGAATGCACAACTCAGTCATATCCGCCTACCGGGATTTTTGGAGTTTGAAAATAAACGGCATGGCCGGGCCTGGATTTATGCGCGTCCGCTTCAACTGGAGTTGGCCGGGGACATGCGCCAAAAAGTGAATGTGTTGATGCTGGCGGTCAGTTTTATTTTGCTGATTGCCTGCGCGAATCTGGCTGGACTGGCGCTGGTCCGCATCTCGCGCCGCACCCAGGAGATTGCGACCCGATTAGCATTGGGCGCTTCCGGTTTCGCTGTGCTGCGGCAACTTTGGCTGGAAAATTTGGCGCTGGCTCTGCTGGGCGCGGCAGGCGGACTGGGTTTGGCGGCTCTGATTCTGAACGCACTTCGCGGATTTCTCCCTCCGTCGATGATTCCGATAGGCGGATTTGCGCTCGACGGACGCGTACTTGTCTTTACTCTGGGCGTGTCGCTCGTGACCAGCCTTTTGTTTGGCGCGCTGCCCGCATTACAAACAGGGCGCATTGATCTGCGTTCTTCAATCGCTGCTGGGAGCCGCGCAGTTCTGGGCGGATCAAGCCGCCTCCGCCAAGGGTTGATCGGCGCGGAAGTGGCGCTCACGGTAGTTTTGCTGGCTGCGGCGGGTCTGCTGGTGCGCACGCTGATTCACTTGGAAACGCGGCCTCCCGGCTTTGACCCGCACAATATCATGACTGCCAAAGCATCGCTCGATGA
>CAXTWT010000158.1:0-3957 GCA_964247955.1 uncultured Bryobacteraceae bacterium | reverse complement strand
CTGCCGGTATCCGGCTTTTACTCGATGCAGCAGATTCTAAATGAACAGTTGCAAAAGCAGCGCGTGGAGGTGTTGTTGTTGACGGTTCTGGCTGGACTGGCGCTTCTGCTGTCAGCGATTGGCATCTACGCGCTCGTGTCTAATCTTGTTGTGCAGCGCACGCGCGAAATCGGCATCCGCATTGCACTTGGATCGACAGTAGGAGGAGCGATGCTGCACGTAGGCTCTGCCGGAGTCGTTGCTGCTGTAGCTGGGCTGCTGGCCGGTATTGGGCTTTCTTTCGTGGCATTGCGCGTGCTTTCGAGCGAGATCTACGGCATTAGCGCCTATGATCCGGTGACGTTCATTACTGTTCCGCTGGTATTAGCCATCATCGCCGGCGCTGCCAGCTTTCTGCCGACCCTGCGCATCAGCCGCATTCAACCAGCGGATACGCTGCGGGCGGAGTAGCAACATAAAGCGAACCGGTTAAACTGAGGCATATGGACGAAGAGGCTTCGGGCAGTTTACAAGGATGGTGTTCTCCAGCTTCTGGAACCGACGTCACTAGAAGAGCATCAACAAGTGACTCTGACTATCACTGACGCTGCCGCAGTTCACCCGGACGTGAAGGACTACTTTACGCCTGAGGAATGGGCGCAAGCCGAGCGCGACGATGTCAGCCTTGAAGAAGTGCGGAAAGCTTTGTCCATGATGTCCGGCTCATTGTCCGAAGCCGTGATCGCCCTGCGGCAAGAGCGCTGATTGCCAAATTATTTTCTTGATACCAGCGCACTGGCAAAGCGTTATCACATAGAGCGCGGCTCCGAGTACTTGGATCAAATCATCCAACAGCCGGGTTCAAAGTCGCTGGTTTCATACCTGTCCGTTGTCGAGATGGAATCGGTGTTCGCGATTAAGACGAGGACAGGAGAAATCGATGAACCCGCTCTGGAGATCGCAAGGCGACGCTTTCGAGCCGACATAGCACAACAGCGAATCCTGGTCGCGCCAGCCGTTGAGCGACGTCATTTTCACAACGCAAGAAGACTCCTGATTCAGTATGGGGTATGGGAAGGTCTTCGAACCCTGGACGCCTTGCAATTAGCTGTCGCTCTTGACCTGCGCCAACTGGGACAGGTTAGTGTGCTTGTTGCTGCCGACCAACGACTCTGCCGTGTCGCTTTGATCGCTGGTTGTGCAGCCATCAACCCGGAGAAGCCAGGCTCAGTGTTGGCTTAAAGGAGCGGCCTCGTAAGCAACCGGCTTCAAGCTCGATACGTGTAATAGGCCGCGATCTGTTCCCCGATCCGGCCAATGGCGTCTTCCAAATCGGCTCCTACCCCGAAATGGTTTGCCGTGAAGATGCTGACGATGATATTTCGCGTCAGGCTTTCGAAGATGCCGACATCGTTGCCGATATAGGGCAGAAAATCGCCTGTTTTATGTGGGATGTTGAAGCCGGTCACGTACTTCGGCAGGCGGGTCCGGTACACCTGCCCGCGCATAATTCGCAGCATCCCATCACTCGCTTCCTTGCTGACCGCTCCGCCGGTTTTGATCTTTTCCAGCAGTCTGCCCATGTCGCGCGGCGAGGATAGCCCGAAAGGGTGCTTCGCTTCCCGGTGAAAGTCGTCGGCGCTGGAAGCCGCTCGCAGAGCGTCGAACCAGTCCTTTGCCGTCCCGGTGGCGCGTGTTTGTTCAAGCCCGTACTGCTTCATGAGCGCATTCACCGGCTCGATGCCGCCCACCTGCCGAAAGAGCATATCGGTTGCCGTGTTATCACTGACAATGATCATCAAAGTCAACAGATCTTTCACCGTCAACGGAACGCCTTCATCCATCGACCGAATCACGCCGGTACCGGGGCGCTTGTCATCGTTTCGCAGGGTGATGCGATCCGATAATTTGAACTTACCGGCATCGATCTGCCGGAAAGCTTCGACCATGAGCGGAATCTTAATAACGCTCATGGTGTCCATCTGGTTGTCGGCATTCAAAGCAATCTCTTCGCCAGTTTCCAGACACTTGATATAAACACCCCACTTAGCGTTGACGGTGCGGGTAATACGCTCGATGTTGGCCCGCAGCAAATCTAAGGGAGCAGCGGTTCCCTTCGGGGCCTGCGCGCGCAGAAAAAACGGAAGTCCTGACAAAAGCAGATGACGCCGGAGCATACATTACAGTATCGCGACATCAGCTAAACTTGAAGCTGAACCTTTGCATGTCTGAAGCCGCGCCTCTCTCGCTAGACGAACGCGACGCGTCTCGTGGTTCTGCCCTCCCCCGGCCTATGCCGTTAGCGGGTTGGCTGTTGCTCCTGCTTGCCTCATTCTTGGCGCTTTACAGCATCGTGACGCCTACGGAAGGCGGCGACACGTTTCGTTACGCTGCCGATGTTGTTCAGCACGCACGCGGGCAGACCGCCCAGTTCTGGGAGTTCGGCCATCTGCTGTGGCGACCCTGGGGTTACCTGGGGCTGAAGACCATGGGACCCTGGTTTATGGCGCATTACGGTGATTCCGAAATGCAAGCCGTTATTCGGTTCTTCATCGGGACGAACTTCCTTTGCTCGCTTGGGACAGTGCTTTTGATCTGGGGGGTCCTGCGCCGTCTTGTTTCGGCCCCGCTCGCCACGGGAGTTGCGATTGCGTTCTGCGGCGCAAACGGTTTTCTCGGTTATATTACGCTTGGCAGCGCGTATATTCCCGCGCTTTGTTTCGAGTGTTTGAGTTTATGGATACTCGTGAGACACGCGGACAGGCCAAGCCCCATGGCAGCAGCAGCGACTGGTTTCAGCTATGCCGTATGCGTGCTGTTGTGGTTCCCTTTCGCCTTTGTCGGCTTAGGCATGGTGGCGGCCCTTCTTCTATGGCCGTCCGGGGAAGCCGGAAGAAGCAGGATGCGGAGCGCTCTTATTTTTCTCCTGACGGCGGCTATTGTCAGCGCCGCCGGGATCACGGCAGGAGCAATGGCGTACGGCGCGCACGGCGCGGGAGACATCAGGAAATGGATCGTGGAAGCGGATAATGGCTGGTCGCAGCACCTGAACATTGTGCGCGCCGGAACCGGAGTGCCGCGATCCCTGTTCGAACTGACTTCCGGAGGCGTCCTTCTGAAACGCTGGTTCTTCCATGATCCATATAATCCGGTGCATCTTCCGCAGCTTATCGGCGCGCTGCTTTTGAAACTGCTGCTGTTCTATGCGGGAATGGCGGTCCTGCTTTTAGCGCTTTGGAAGAAGAACGGACGGGCAACGCTTCTTGTGTTTCTCAGCGCGGCGGTTCCGGCTTTGTTCTTCGCCGTGTTTGTTTTCGAACCGGGATCAACGTCCCGCTATGTTCCCGTGCTTCCGTTTTTATACATCGGTGCTGCTGTTGCTCTCCAAATCAGCGCCAGAAGACCATTGCTATTTGGGACGCTGACGGCGGTGCTGGCGACGGTCGTGCTATTTAATGCCGTTTCGTTAAGTAAAGGTTCATTTCAGGCAGCGGAGGAAGTTCGTGGGGAAGTGAGCGGACTGGACGGCGCTATACCAAGGCCCGCGAGCGTTTTTGTCCCAACCTTACGCGATCCCCTGTACTACGTGCCGCTGACCCGGCCCCTTGACCATACGTTGCTATCACGCAAGTACAGTGTGACGGATGTGATCGAAGTCGCTTCCACCCGTTTGCTGCACTGGCGCGCTGAGTTCGCGGACCGGACTCTTCAAAACTGGGAAGGGGGACGTGATGTTTGGATTTCCAAGAAACTCCTGGCTCCCCGTCCTGCCGGTGACGGCACGTGGGTGGAAGGCGATGATCCCCGGATTCACTGGAGTTCGCTGCCCGAATTTTTTCGGCAGTTCGCAACAGACCGCTCCACAGAAGGCGCGGACGGGTTTGTCCGCCTGGCAGATACTCCCGAAAACCGGGCGGCCTTACAGAAGCTGATTGGGAATGATCCGAGCTACCAGAGCAGTCCTTTTCACAACCTTTA
>CAXTWT010000157.1:0-10822 GCA_964247955.1 uncultured Bryobacteraceae bacterium | reverse complement strand
GTAGAAGGCACGTGACCGACAGCCACGCGCAAAATTTTGTCGTCAACGCCTTCACGCACTATTGCGGAAACCCCCAAGCGGGGGATTTCGAGACGGCCTAACGATGCGCCATTAGCGGGGCGAACGGGAATAGGAGGCGCGCTCGCCGCTGCTATGCCGGGCGCTTCTGTTTTAACGGCCGGCGGAGCCGCAGGGGGGTGATTCTCGCGGGCCAGGAAACCGAAAAGCGTGCGTTCACTCAAGTAATTACCAAAGGTCATATTCGTGCGGCCCGCTATGCCCTGGTCAAAAGCCCAATTCTGAAAGGATTGGTACACATATTCATCCACCAGCGTGTAAGTGTAGTAACCAACTCCGGCCAACCCTAACGCTGCAAGGCAAAGCTGCAGAATGCTTAAACGGCTGATGCGGTCACGAATGGCGTTGAAGCGGCGACGAGCATTGTAAGTGTGCAAGCCCGGCTTTGTCCATCGCTGTGCCGAAGACTGCCGGACGATGACAGGACTATTAGGATGGGTCATGGCTTTCCTGGGCCTCCCCGGCCTGTTTCTTGAGTAAACGGCTCCATGGAGTAGGTGATCCGCGTGCGCACTACCAATTTACGATGGTTGTCACGGGCCGTCACTTTTACTTTATGTAAAGCGCGGTGGGGGTTACGACTGCCCGGAGCAAAACCAAGCGTGTAACAGTTCCGAATGTCCTGGGCGATTCCGCTGAAGACGGAGGGGATATCGGCAACCGTGGCAGGCTGAAAGAATTTGCCGCCGCTAATGCTTGACAGCTTTTTCAGTACGGCGAGATGCGTGTTCCGGTCTTCCGGATCGTACAAACCGACAGTGTAGACGGTAGCGCGTGAACTCTCCAATAGATGCAGAAGCTCAGGGAACTTTGTAACGCTCACGTTATCGCCGCCATCGCTTACTACAACCAAAGTTCGCTTGTCATGACGGCCCTTCTCCAAGTGTTTAAGGGCATAAGCAACGGCATCGTAAAGCGCAGTCTGCCCTGCCGGTTCACCGTAGTACAAAGCAGCTCGCAGAACTTGCAAATTGTCGGTGAACGGCAGGCGGGCAGGAAGGCCCGCGACCACCGCATTATTGAAGTTCACGACAAAAAACTCATCCTGGGGATTGCTTTCTTTGGCAAAAGCTAAACCCGAAGAAACAACTTCCGGGCGCTTGGTCCGCATGCTGCCGCTGTTATCAACTACCAAGCCGACCGTTACCGGTGTATCGACGCTGCTGAAATGAGTGAGAGGGCGCGGCTCGCCATTGTCAAACACCTGGAAGTTACCGCGTTTTAAACCTGTGGCGTAGCCTCCGCCAGCATCTTTCACGCTTACATCGAGAAGGACTAGATCAACATTATCGGAAATAGTGAAGCCGGATGGTTCTTGGACGATCCCGTACAGCGTAACGCCAGCCGTAAAAAGAATGCCGAGAACTGTTCGCACCCATTTAAACGTCCTTTTTTGCGAAAAGCGAAATCAGGCCGGAAAGGCTCAGAAATCCTAGACCAACAAGCCCTATTAAGGCACTAGGGCTTGCCGTATGAGGCAGGTGTCGTGCAGGCGCGGATACGGGCTGATCGGCAACCGGCTGTTGCATCTCAGGTTGCGGAGCCGGTTGAGCAACGGGCACAGGCGTTGGTTCCGGGGCCGGTTGCACCTCCGGCGCAGGCGCTGGTTCAGGAGCCGGAACTGCCGGTTCGGCTTCCTTGTAGTTCAGCGGTACTGCTACGGGCGCTGCGGAAGCTAGTTGATCCACTAGCTTCTTCGGATAGGCAAACTCTTGTCCAAAGTTGTCTCCAGGATAGAACCAAGCGCGAACTGCTTTGGGAACGCCTATAGGCGTTTCCCAAAACGCGAACTGGCTTTTGCCCGTGGGCTGCAGGCGGTAATTCGGAATCGCTAGAATCGTGCTTTCAATATGGCGCTGATCGCGGTCAAAAATTTGAACGATGTGCCGGTTGGATTGCGAATCCAGCAACTTCCATACGTAAGTGCCGGGTTGCAGAACTGTGTTTCCTGCGATTACCGGCTCGTTTACCGTGACTATCGTTTTTTTGTCCCAAGCATCAGCGTGCGCTTTTGGCACTAGAACTGTTCCCACAACTCCAACGCCAATAACTGCCAGGGCTCCGATATAGAAAGAACGAAATCTACGCTCCATCACTTCCATCCTCCAACCAACCGTTCACTGTTAGCCGCGAACTCCGTGTCTTTCGCGATCATTTCACCTGTACAAAGGCTGCGCATTTGAGTAAGCAAATCACTTGCCATACGCATCCGCTATTGTTCATTCAACGATTTACAGACGTGACACCGGGCGTTTTCGGTGCAAAAACTACCAGCCATGCCGGAAAGCATTACGGATTTGGACATACCGCAGCAGTTCGATACGATGCTTGGTAACGCGTGCCGTTACTCTCTATAAGGTAGAAGGAAAAAACGATATGTCAGCTAAACTAACAGACGTTCCGTCGCCAGCGCCGGAAACCGAAGCTATTACGCTCGCCTTGGACGTAGGCGGAACCGGAATTAAAGGCTGTTTATTAAATCAGCAGGGCAAGCCTGTCAGCGAAAGATTGCGCCATGAAACGCCTCACCCGGCGACGCCGGATGCCGTGCTGGTCATTATGGACGAGATTGTCAATAGTTTGGGGCATTTTGACCGGGTATCCGTAGGGTTCCCCGGCGTGGTGAAAAAGGGAGCGACTTTGACGGCGCACAACCTGGACCCGAACTGGGTCGGCTTTGAACTGCAGAAGGTGCTCGCGCGACGCTGGAAGAAGCCAGTGCGGGTGGCTAACGACGCGGCGGTACAGGGATTAGCGGCGATTGAGGGCAAGGGCGTGGAGATTGTCATTACTCTCGGCACGGGCTTCGGTTCTTCCCTATATATCGAGGGCAAATTAGTTCCCGGCCTTGAACTGGCCCATCATCCCTGGCGCAAGGACAAGACCTATGAAGACTTCCTTGGCAAGCGAGGATTGCAGAAATACGGACGCAAGCGTTGGAATAAGCTGGTGGCGAAAGCGATCCCTCAAATTGAATCGCTTTTCAATTACGATCACCTTTACATCGGCGGCGGCAATGCCACAAAAATTGATTTCGACTTGCCGAAGCAGGTCACCCGCATTCCGAATGAGGATGGACTTTTAGGAGGAGTAGCGCTCTGGAAGTTTTAGAACAACTCCGCGCTACTTCCCAAAGTAAGGCCACTTCGTAACGAAGTGGTAGTGATAACGATAAACAAAGTAAGCAACCACTCCGGCGCTTAACAAGAGCATTCCGAGGAGGATCAGAAGAATGTTTCTCCATGGCAGTTTCTTTCCTTCACGCCTAAGGACCAGCAGATAACTGGCAAAAACGCCGACGAAGAACAACATGACCATCGGCACCGCAAAAATCATCATGTTGAAAACGTCAGGCGTGGGCGTGACCACGGCGGCTAGTATCGTAATGCCGAGAATGGCGTAACGACTGTGGCGCAGCAGGAAACGCGGCGAGGCCAGGCGAAGCAGGGTCAGAAAAAAGATAATGACCGGCATCTCGAAGACAAGGCCGATGCCGAGCGTGACATTCACAAAGAGATCGAAATACTCGTTGATCGTCACCATGGGCCTGACGTTGACATCCAGGCCGACGCCGAGCAGAAACTCCAGGCCATAGCGGAAAGCGACAAAGTAGGCGAAAGATCCCCCTGCGATGAACAGTCCGGCTGTGGACAAAATGAATGGCACAGCCCAACGCTTCTCGCGCTTGTAGAGCCCCGGCGAGATGAAGGCCCATACCTGATACAGCACCCAAGGCGAGCCCAGAAAAAGCGACACCAGCAACGGCATCCAGAGCCAGATGATGTTGAATCCTTCCATCGGGGTCGTGGTAACCAGCTCGGGCGGGTTCACATGCAGGTGTTTGAGGGCAGTAACAGCAGGTTCCTGAACGATTTTCCAGAGTTCTTTTGAAAAGAACATACTGAAAAAGAAGGCAACGGCCAGCCCGAGAATGGCTCGAATCAAGCGGGTCCGCAATTCTTCGAGATGCTCCATAAACGACATCCGGAGCATGCCTCCCTCTTCGCCGTCGTTCTCTTCTTCATCGTCCGTCGGTGGCGGAGGAGGCTTGGGGGGAGGAGTGGACCGTACCGCTTGAGTGCCGGCCGCCGGCATCACTTCGGGTATTTTCTCGATCACGGCAGGACTGACTACGGATGCCGTGGATGGGTCGCCGTAAGGCTCTGATCCGCTGCTGTAAATGGAGGCAGCCTCAACGCCCGCTTCCGGCAGTTCGCCGGGAGTGAGCGCGTTCCCGTTGGAATGATGGGAAGGTAAGCCGTTATTGCCTGAGAGCTTTGGCTCTTTCAATTCATCAGCCATCAGAACTCAGGCTCGGTGATCTTGCGGCTCCGTGACCGCTGCGACAGGCTGGACGCCGTTGCTGCGCGGAACAGTTCCGGTCACCGGAGTGGAAGTCGCCGGGGAGACAGCGGGACTGGGTTCTACACCGTAAGCAACAGGATTTGCGGCAGCGGCGTTTGCCTCAATAGCTGCTACCTGCTCTTCGCTGGGCCGGCGGGAGGCAGAAGCTTCTTCGTCTCCGTTATAGCGGCCATAATCATCATAAGGATAGGTATAGGGAGCGGGAGCATGGCTGGTGGAACTCGTTGAGGACTCAATCTGGGTTTCTCTTTCCAACTCCCTCATATGAGATTCAAACGTTGTTTTCAGCTCGTTCTTTGCCCGGCGAAACTCAGTAAGGGCCTTGCCCAAGGTGCGCCCTAACTCCGGTAATTTCTTGGGGCCAAAGAGCAAGAGCGCGATCACAAACAGCGCGACCATCTCCTGCACACCGATAGGACCCATTGCATCTCCTCCATTAACCGCTAACGACCTTTATGATAGCCCAATAATGAGCGGCAGGTATGGGTCATCCCTAGTCAAAACGCTGAAACGGGAAACTCCTGGTATCATCTGGAACGAGAAAATATGGTGTACTCGTTGTTTTTGGGCAAGTTGGCTACGGTAGCCGGATTCCTTGTGCTCAGCGCCGGAGTTGTTCCTGCCTTTGCGCAAGTGGAGATGCAGCAGGCAGGTTCTGACCATATCGCCATTACGATTAACGGCCAGCCGTTTTCCGACTTCTATTTCGGCGCAAGTTATCCGAAGCCGTTTCTGGCTCCTTTGCGGACGGCTTCCGGCTTAATTGTCACGCGCAAGTATCCGATGGAAAACGTCGAAGGCGAGTCACGGGACCATCAGCATCACCGGGGCCTGTTTATCGGGTATGGAGAAATTAACGGCCTCAATTTTTGGGAAAACGAGTTCAAGTACCAAAGCAATGCTCCTAAGAATTTCGATTCCGCTAAGAACGGCAAAATGATTCTCCGCAAGCTTGGCGAGGTAAAAGGCGGCAAAAAATCGGGCAAAATTGAAGCGACTTTCGATTGGGAGGGTCCGGACGGAACCGTCATTTTGGAAGAGCATCGCACGATGACTTTTTATGCAACCCCGGAAGACCAGCGAGTTTTTGACGTTGATTTCACTCTGACGGCGAAACAGGCAGCGCAGTTTGCCGACACCAAAGAAGGCTTCTTCGCCATTCGCGTGGCCGACAGCATGACGGAAAAGAACGGCGGCTTGATGACGAACTCAGAAGGTGCGCAGACGGAAAAAGCCGTCTGGGGCAAGCCTGCCAATTGGGTGGATTATGACGGCACGGTGGAGGGGCAAAAAGTCGGGATTGCGATTTTCGATTATCCCGGCAATTACAATCATCCGGAGCGATGGCATTCTCGCGCTTACGGCCTGTTTGCCGTCAATCCATTCGGATTGAAAGATTTTGAGCCGAAAGCGGAGAAGGGGGGCGGTTACGCCACCAAAGCGGGCGACGCACTGCGATTCCGTTATCGGGTAATTATCCATCCGGGCGATCTGCCGAAGAAAAAGTTGGATGACCTTTATTCCGATTACGCTAAAAAACGCAGTTAGGAATGGTTCTTTGTTATATGTTGGCTGATTAGCCTTCGTGAACAGCCTCGCTGATTGGAAATCCGATCCGGCGCGGTGACTCCTCTTTTGCCGGAGCTTCAATAAGCTGCTGAATAGCTTCAAAGACGACCTGAATTTGTCCGGCTTGCTCATTTTGTCGCCATTCCAAATTTTCAAGCCGTTGCGCCAGTTCTTCATGGGTGGCCAACAACTGCCGTAGCCGGACAAAAGTCCGCATGATGACGATGTTGACCTCAATCGCTCGCTTGCTGGTCAGAACCGACGACAACATTGCAATGCCAAGTTCCGTAAACACATAGGGCGCGTACTTTCGATATTGTCCTCGCTCTAAGGTCACAGTTTGTGACCTCAAAAAGTGGAGATGCCTTCCTTCTTCCAAGGTAAGGCGGAACATGAAGTCCTCAGGAAATCGTTGCTGGTTACGCTTTACGGCCTGATTGAGAGCCTTAGTCGCTACTCCATAAAGCTCGGCGAGATCGGAATCGAGTATCACTTTCTGCCCATGTGCAAGCAAAATACGGCTTTCGATGTGGAGCATCGGAAGTTCATCAACGGAATCCGGCATTTGTTTGGATTTAGCGTACTCCTGCAAATAAGCGAAGACAAGTAAGTACTGGCCTACGATGGATGCGGCGGAGCGGCCGGAGCTTCCCACGTTCCGGTTTGGGCGGAGCGGAACAGGGCTTCGATGACGGCCATGTTGGCCCAGGCGTCTTCGAGCGGAACGGGAACGTCGCGTTCGCCTTTCACGGCGGCGGAAAAAGTTTCGGCTTGGGTCGTATATTGATCCTCTGCCGGAAACTCTTCTGTCCCTTCGCTTGCCCCGGCGATGGGCTTTGCTCCATGATCGATGCGGAGATAGGCGGGTTCGTTCGGTGGGGTGTTGAAGGGCCAATGAACATCAATCCGGCCTTTTGTTCCGAGTATCTGAAAGCTTTGATAGGGAACCAGTTGCGTGCTGCAGGAAAAGATTGCCTGTCCGGGAGCAAAATCGAGCAGGGCCGAGCTAAGCCGGTCTGTATGCATATGGGGGTCGCGTTCGATGACGGCCAAAACACGGGACGGCTCACGGCCAAAAAGCCAGCGGGACATCGTTACCGGATAGCAGCCGACGTCCATGATGGCCCCGCCGCCAATATCGGCTTTGTTGCGGATGTTATTGGGATCAGCGTTGAAGTAACTGAAGGCGCTGATGACCAGTTTTGGTTCTCCCAGCTCGCTGGCCCTCACCAGTTCGCGGGCGCGAAGCCACTGCGGCTGCGTGCGGACCATAAAGGCTTCGCCGATTTTGACGCCGGTACGGTTTCGCGCTTCGATGAGCTGCTGCGTTTCTGCCGTGCTGAGGGCAATGGGCTTTTCGCAAAGGACATGCTTGCCCGCTTCCGCAGCCTTGATCGACCAGGGCACATGCAGATGGTTAGGCAACGGGTTATAAACAACGTCGATTTCGGGATCGGCAAGAAGTTCTTCGTAGGAACCGTAAGCTTTGGGAATCCCTGCCTGTTCCGCAGCCTGGCGGGCGCGAGCCGTTTCCCGCGAGGCAATCGCTGTAACCTCCAATAAACCGCTTTTTTGCATGCCGGGAATGACTTTCTTTGTGGCAATCGCGGCCACCCCTAAAATTCCCCAACGGATTTTCGTGGACATGATCCACGAGTTTCGCACGAAAGGGTTCCAGAAACGCTGTTTCTTTGCTACATTGAACCCGTGAAGCTGTACGATTTAGATCCAGGTCCAGACACGCCCGAGGTGGTTCGGGTCATTATTGAAATTCCTAAAAATTCCTCTAATAAATACGAGTATGATGGCGAATTGGAAGTTTTCCGACTTGATCGTTCGCTATATTCCCCCTTGCATTACCCCGGTGATTATGGTTTTATTCCCGGAACTTTAGCTGAAGATGGCGACCCGCTGGACATCCTTGTTCTGGTTACCGAACCAAGCTTTACAGGATGCCTCATGGCTGCTCGCCCGGTAGGTGTTTTGCATATGGTGGACCAGAAAGAGACCGATAAAAAGATTTTAGCGGTGCCTAACAATAATCCCCGATACGACAGCATTCACACGCTGGACCAAGTATTTCCGCATACGCTACGGGAAATTGAGCACTTCTTTGCTATTTATAAAGAATTGCAGGGGTGCAAAACCGATATAAACGGCTGGTCAGGGCCGCGCGAAGCTCGTAAAGTGATTTCGGATGGCCGCCAATTATATCTGGATCGGCAGCTTCAAATTCATGGAGCGCTGACCGTGCGGACGGAATACTAGCGCTCCCAAGTTGCTCAATACACTAAGCGAAGTTGTCGCCGCCTCCGTTATCAAAGCCGCCGGTATCGGAGGAATCGAGATCGGATGAGTTGTCGGTGTAATCGGCATTATCCACCTGCCCGGCATCGGAGAAGTTATCGCGGTTATCCCGCAGATCGAAGTTTCCGGCATCATTGCCGCCTCCGCCGGAATTGTCATAGTAGTTGTTAACTACTGTTTCTTCCATCGGCGCTCCGCCGCCGATGCCGTAGCCTCCGCCGAATCCTGCGCCGCCGAAGCCGGTGCTGCCTAAGCCGTAGCCGGGGTGCGAAAAGAGCGACTGTATTCCTTCAAAGGCGAGCGCGCCCGCAGCAACACCGGCAGCCGTTTGAGCCGCGCCCTTCAGGAAGCTGGGCGCCGCGCCGGGAGCGGGACTCGGCGTGCTCGGCTGGGCATATTGCGGCGGAGCATAGGTTTGCCCTTGTCCCTGAGCCTGCCCGGAGGATTGTGAAAAGCTGGAACTGGAGGAAGATCCCCCTAAAAACGATCCGGAGCCGCCAGTGATTGCTCCGCCTCCGCGCTGCAAGGCTTGGATCTGCTGTTGCGCTTGTTGCAGGGCCAGGTTCTGGACCAGAACTGTCTGAGTCATCAAGTAAAGCGCGTCGGGCCGGTTGCCGATTCGCGCTCGGATGAAATCCTCCGCTTCCTGATCTTTGGGGGGTGCGGGGGTTTTTGCGACTTTGTCAGCCAAGTCGCTGAGCATCTTGCGTTCGTCTGGAGTCATAACGATTGCCTCGTATAAGGACACTTGTTAGACGAGATCCAGCGGAACTCCGTTCACTTTGTCCGCAGGCACTTGCAACTTGTGCCCTTCTCATGACACCTTAAGAATGGCTCCTGCGTGCTAGGGTCTTTCCCTGTATGTAAAGACTGCCAGTGTGCGCACGGCCATGCTGATTGATATGGAGAACTGTACGCAATGTTAATGGAAGCGACCACGTCTGTCGATTTGGAGGTAAACCCGTGGGAGTCGGCGTCCCATCGGTTTGATGAAGCGGCTGAGCTTCTCCGATTAGATGATGGAATGCGCAAGGTGCTGCGGCAGCCCGCTATGGAACTTACTGTCAATATTCCGGTGATGCTCGATGACGGGCGCATTGAAGTTTTCACCGGATACCGCGTGCAGCACTCGATTGCGAGAGGGCCGGCCAAGGGCGGCATTCGTTTTGCGCCGGATGTTTCACTCGATGAAGTACGGGCGCTGGCAGCTTGGATGACCTGGAAATGCGCCGTGGTCAATATTCCTTTCGGCGGCGGCAAAGGAGGCGTGATTTGCGAGCCGCACTTGCTGAGCGAAAGCGAACTGGAGCGCATCACGCGCCGTTACACAGCGGAAATCAGCGAGTTTATTGGGCCGGAACGCGATGTTCCCGCGCCCGATGTCAACACCAATGAACAGACTATGGCATGGATTATGGACACGTATTCCATGCACAAGCGGCACACCGTGACGGCGGTGGTGACCGGAAAGCCTTTGGAACTGGGCGGATCGCGCGGACGTCCCGAAGCAACGGGCCGGGGCTGCATGATTGTCACGCTGGAGGCGCTGAAACGGTTCGGCCTGCTTCCGCAGGATACGCGGGTGGTCATCCAAGGTCTAGGCAACGTGGGCGGCATGGCGGCGCGTCTCATGACACAGCGGGGCTTTAAGATCATTTCAGTTGTGGAGTACGACGGCGCTGTGTATAATTCGCATGGCTTGAATATTGAAGCCTTGATGCAACATCGCCGCGAAACCGGCTCGATACGTGGATTTGCCGAGAGCGAGGAAATTGACCGCGAGGAAGCTCTTCTGCTGAACTGTGATGTTCTGCTTCCGGCAGCGCGCGAAAACGTAATTACCTCCGGCAACGCCGGTAAGGTGAAGGCGAAAATTCTTTGCGAGGGAGCCAACGGACCGACTACATTTGTGGCGGACTCGATTCTGGCCGAAAACGGCGTGTTTGTAATTCCCGACATTCTGGCGAATGCGGGCGGCGTGACAGTTTCTTATTTTGAATGGGTGCAGGATCGCCAAGGTTACTTCTGGAATGAGAGCACCGTGAATGAGCGGCTGGAAGAGATCATGGTGGCCAGCTTTCACGATGTAATTGGCTACGCAGCCAACCATGGCGTCAATAACCGCACGGCGGCTTACATGCTGGCGCTCGATCGGGTAGCGAACACGATCCGACGGCGCGGATTTTATGCTTAACGGGTGGAGACCATCGTAGAAGCATCAACGCCATTAATGCGGCAATATGAAGCCGTTAAAAAACAGGTTCCCAACGCGCTGCTGCTGTTCCGGCTCGGGGATTTCTATGAGCTGTTCCATCAGGATGCGGTGGTCGCCGCTCGCGAACTGGAAATTACCTTAACGTCTCGCAATAAGGAGCGCGGTGAGCCCGTGCCGATGTGCGGTGTTCCCTACCACTCCGCTGATGGTTACATCTCGCGGCTGATTCAGAGGGGATACCGCGTCGCCATTTGCGAACAGATGGAGGAAGCGGGCGCGGGCAAAAAG
>CAXTWT010000156.1:6540-10897 GCA_964247955.1 uncultured Bryobacteraceae bacterium | reverse complement strand
CTGTCGGTGACATGCCACTTTTTACGGTCTTCTTCGGGATTGCAGCCGACTTGCGTGTCCTCCGGAATTTTTACGTTCTTGTCGAGAATGGCCCGGCAGACTCGGGCACGACGCCCAATATCGCAGTTGTCAAAGATAACCGAATCCTCCACCACGGCTCCCGTGTGGACCTTGACGCCACGGCCCAGCACAGACCGCTTAATCGTGGCGCCCGAGATAATGGAGCTTCCGGCAATAATGGAGTCTGTCGCCAGGCCGCGCCGCCCTTCTTCGTCAAATACGAACTTTGCGGGAGCGTCGAAGTAGCCGGCCGTGCGCAGCGGCCATTGGCGGTTATACAGGTTTAACTCGGGCGACACGGATCGCAGGTCCATGCTGGCTTCGTAGTAGGCATCCAACGTTCCCACATCACGCCAGTACTGCGGCGCGCCGATGGGATCGCCGGGAATGACGTTGGTTTGAAAATCATAGGCATACATATCGGCCCGGCCAATCAGGCCCGGCAGAATGTCTTTCCCGAAATCGTGCGAACTGTTTTCGTTTTCGGCGTCCTTATGCAGTTCAGCCAGCAGCAAGTCAGTGGAAAAGACATAGTTGCCCATGGAAGCATAGACACGGTTCGGGTCGCCCGGCATCGTCGGCGCGTCCGCTTTCTTTTCATGAAAGCCGACAATGCGGCCTTCCGAAGTCGCCTCAATGACCCCAAACTCCGTTGCCAGTTCCTTGGCAACCGGTATGGCCGCGACTGACACCCCGGCTCGTTTATCTACGTGGTACTCGATCATCTGCCGGATGTTCATGCGGTAGATATGGTCGGCTCCGAAGATAATAACGACATGCGGATCGGCCTGCTCGATCAGGTTGATGTTCTGCGTAATGGCGTCAGCCGTTCCACGGTACCAGTCTTCCTGCGCGGAGCGCATCTGCGCGGGAACCGGAGTGATGAAATTGTTTCGTAACAAACCGCTGACTTCCCAGCCTTCCCGCAGATGCTGCAACAGGGATTGGCTTTTAAATTGGATCAGGACGTAGATCGAATAAACGCCCGAGTTCAACAAATTGCTGAGAACGAAATCAACAATCCGGTAGCGGCCGCCGAAAGGCACGGCAGGCTTGGCCCGTTCCTTGGTTAAGGGATAAAGCCGGGTGCCTTTGCCGCCGGCCAGAACAAAAGCAAGAACACGAAGCTGCATGGAGAGGAGAACCTCCGCTTATAGATTTAAGTAAAGCAACTGAACCGCAAATTCCGATAGGGAGACGTAAAGGGTACGCATCGTGCTTCGAAATATGTAGAGCATTGTAGTACTAAGCCCCAGCACGGTCCCAGTCAAGCGCCAGTTGCACAAAAGAGCGAACGGCCACGCCGCTTGGACCCTTGGACATCCAGGCTTTACCGTCGTCCAGCCAGGCCGTAGAGGCAATGTCGAGATGAATCCAGGGCGTCGGATCGGCAAATTCGCGCAGAAACCACGCCGCTGTAATCGAGCCTCCATGACGACCGCCGATATTGGGCAGATCCGCAAAGGCGGATTTCAGATACTCCTTGTAATCTTCATCCATGGGCAACTGCCAGGCTTTTTCGCCTGCTGTCCGCGCCACC
The DNA here is from genome assembly GCA_964247955.1 of uncultured Bryobacteraceae bacterium. Lineage (GTDB taxonomy): Bacteria > Acidobacteriota > Terriglobia > Bryobacterales > Bryobacteraceae > Bog-105. Next base: position 9,297 of record CAXTWT010000156.1, on the reverse strand, counting down.
GCTAAAAAGCGGCTTAAAAAGTCCTGGTTGTTGGTAAACGCTCCCATGTTGTAGTGACCCAGGGCGATTCCAATGGCTCCTGTCAGTGTTGCCGCGTCCACCAGATGCGTTGCGCCGTTGCGCTTGGCGTAGGTGATCGCATCCGCCAGGATCAATCGCCCTTCCGCATCCGTGTTCAGAACTTCAATCGTTTTGCCGAGCAGGGAGGTGACGATATCGCCGGGACGCTGCGCGTTGCCGCTCACCATGTTTTCCACGGTGGGAATGTAAGCGGTCACCGGCAGCGCGGGCTTTAATTGAGCAATCGCGCCCATAGCTCCGATAACGGCTGCCGCGCCCGCCATATCGTACTTCATTTTTTCCATGCCGTCCGCCGGTTTAATGGAGATGCCGCCCGTGTCGAAGGTGACGCCCTTGCCCACGAGCGCGAGATGATCGCCGCCAAATTGCCGCGCGGGATGGTATTTCATCACAATGAGAAACGGAGGGTTCAGACTTCCCTGCGCTACGCCCAGTAATGCGCCCATGCCGAGACTTTCCATCGCTTCCCGGTCCAGCGCCTCGTATTCCAAGCCCCATTCGGAGCAGACTTCTTTCGCGCGTTCGGCAAGAACTTCCGGCGTCAGCTTGTTAGCGGGTTCATTCACCAGATCCCGCGCCAGATTTTGCCCTTCCGCGATGATCTGCCCCCGGCGAATCGCGGTTGAAAGCGATTCACTGCCGCCTCCGGGAACGGCGATAGTAAAGGTTTCGATTCCCTTTTCGTTTTTCTTCGGGTCCGATTTGTACTTATGGGCTTCCCAGTCCCCTACAACGGCTCCTTCAGCGGCAGCCTCCGCCAGGTCCGCATGCGCCGCTTCGTCCAGGGCCAGAACAATCGTACGAACGCCCTTCGGCTTCAGGTTTCGAACCACGACTCCGGCAATTCTTCGGGCTTCGGCAGCCGTGAACTTTTCGCGCTTACCGCCGCCCATCACCACCAGCCGCTTGGCGCTGACGCCTTCCGGCCGGTATAGAATCGCCATATCGTAGAGCTTGCCCGTGAACTCGCCGGTTTCACGCAGCTCCGCCAGCCATCCCGATTGCGCCGCTATCGGGGGATCGGAGTTAACGCCGGCAGACACAGCCGTCGTTGCCGTCGTTTTTTCCTCCGTTTCAAAGCAGATGACAACTAAAGCATCCGCCGCAATCTTTTCAAGAGGTGTATTTTCGAACTGAATTTGCATGGATTGGAACAACTTTACTGTTTGGCCCGCCTGCCGATCGCCGCTTTGGCTTCGGCCTGCATCTCCCTGGCTTTAATGGCTTCGCGCTTGTCGTGGAACTTTTTGCCTTTTGCCGTGGCGATTTCCACTTTGATGCGGCCCGCCTTCAGGTATAGCTTTGTGGGAACAATCGTTAAACCTTTTTCGCGCGTTTCCGTGCGCAGTTTCTCGATTTCGGAGCGGTGCAGGAGCAGCTTTCGCTTCCGCACCGGCGCGTGGTTCATGATATTGCCGTGCGAATATTCGCTGATGTGAGCGTTTAATAGCCAGGCTTCGTTTTCATGGACCTCGGCATAGCTTTCTTTTAGCTGAATTTTGCCGTCTTTGGCCGATTTGACTTCCGTGCCGGTGAGCACCAGTCCCGCCTCGTATCGGTCAAGGAGATGATAGTTGTGGCTTGCCGAGCGGTTATCGCTCAATATCTTGACTGCGCCTTCCTGGGCCAAGGGAGTTACAAACTTCTTTCTTCGGAAACTAGGTTAAACGGAGCAGCCGTGTGCCGCGTCTTCCATTTAAACAAACAGAGAGGAACGGACTACCGATTCGACACTTTTTCTTTGCAGTTAGCGGCACCGTGACCGCCCGACGCCGTTTTCGGAGCGGCTTCGGCACGACCGTCCGCCTAGGAATGGACCGTTTCGCTCCCGTAGTCTAACATGGGCGTGTACCCCTTTACCGTGAATTTTTGGCATCGAACCCGATCTGCAGCCGCCGTTGTGTGTGCTCTCGCGCTGCTGACGCCGCCGCTGGGCGCACGCAATCGAAAAGGCGATAAGTTGTTGAAAGCTGGCCAGAAAGCGGAATCCGCCAAAGATTATGACGCGGCGCTGGCTTATTACGATCAGGCGGTCTCCGCCGATCCGAACGAGCCTGCCTACCTGCTGGTGGACCAGCGGATACGGGCCAAAGCCGCCGACGCGCACCAGATTATCGGGCGACGCCTGCAAAGCGAAGGCAAACTGGAAGAAGCCCTGGCTGAATTTCAGAAAGCATTTTTGGCTGATCCGTCCTCGCAAATAGCGCTGCAAAGCATGCGCGACACAACTGTGATGCTTAAGCAACGCGCCGCCGGACCTCCGGGAGCGCCCGTGCTTTCCCCGGCAGAGCGCGCCCGCCAGGAAATGGAGAAGCGCATCAGCTCGCTCGAAGGCCCGCCGGTGCTGCGGCCCATTACCAACCAGATCAGCAGCCTCCGCATCAATAATCAACCGGCGCGGGTGCTGTACGAAAGCGTGGGCAAGCTGGCCGGAATCAACGTGCTGTGCGATCCGAAGGGCATCGACTCCACAGCTGGAAAGAACTTCAACCTCGACCTGAACAATGTCACTTTGGAAGAAGCATTGAACTACATCGCTTTGCAAACCCACACGTTCTGGAAGCCGATCAGCCGAAACGCCATCTTTGTTGCTCAGGAAAGCGATCCCAATCGCGCAGAGTACCAGGATGAAGTGGTCAAGGTTTTTTACATTCAGAACGCCAGCACGGCTAACGA
>CAXTWT010000156.1:0-6440 GCA_964247955.1 uncultured Bryobacteraceae bacterium | reverse complement strand
GTGGCTACGCCGGGTTCAATTCCTTACGCCACGACACAGTTCCAGCAGATCAACGTCGGCACGCAGATCGAGTTTGCTCCGCACGTGAATGGTATGGAGGATGTCAGCATGCATCTGAAAGTAGAGCTTTCAACCGTTCTTAATACCGAGACGATTGCCGGTATTCAGGAGCCGATTATCGGCAAGCAGACGGGTGAAGCTGATCTTCGCATGAAGGATGGCGAAGTAACTATTATTAGCGGCCTTTCCGATAAGGAATTCAATTCAACTGTTTCCGGGGTGCCTGGATTGGCGAATGTTCCGCTGCTGGGTTATATATTCGGCGCTAAAGATAAAATTCATACGGATAACGAAATTATGATTGCGATGATTCCGCACATTGTTCGCTCACTAGATTTCAGCGCGGCGGAAGGCACCGGCGTTTACGTCGGAAGCGAGCGCGTGACCCACGTGGAGCGCAAACGGGAGCCGTCGAGCATGACAGTGACGCCGGCTGCCCCGGCGGCTTATCCCCCCGTGAGTGCGCCTCCCGTTTCGCCGCTGTCGCCCGCTTCTCCGACTCCCGGCCCGGCTACGGCTCCCGGCGTTGTTCCGACGCCGAATCCGCGCCCGCCGGTGACAGCCCCGACAACTCCGATTACTCCGCCGCCCGCGAGTTCACAAACAGGCGGTTCTCCCGCTGTTGCGCCCAGCACGCCGCCGGGAGCAAATCGTCCGCCGGAGCAGTAACGGTATGCCGGTCAGCAATTCATTACGCGTTTCCGAAAGACGACGCCGGAGGCAATCCGGTTTTACACTGGTGGAACTGATTGTCGCCTTCAGCATTCTGCTAATTCTGACAACCATGGCCGTTCCCATGGCGCGTTACCGGGTGCGGCGCGAGCGGGAAAGAGAGCTTCGGCTGGATCTGCGCGAGATGCGTACCGCTATCGATAAGTACAAGGACCTTTGCGATACTGGCAAGATTCAAGCTGCCAGCCCGGAGGCTTACTGTTATCCAACAACCTTGGAATCTTTGGTTGACGGCGTGCCGCTTAACAATACGATCAGCGGCTTGAATCAAAGCGGAAAGATGCGGTTTCTCCGCCGCATTCCGAAAGACCCCATGACAGGCGACACGGATTGGGGCAAGCGCAGCATGCAGGATGAGCCGAGCTCAAGCTCCTGGGGCGGGCAGAACGTGTTTGACATTTACTCAAAGACGCTGGATAAAACAAGTGACGGTGCATCGTACTCGGATTGGTAATGAATTCCCATTTTCATCAAAGAACAGTTGTATTGAGGCGCTCGCATAACAGGAAAGCCTCCCGTTTTTCGCGCGGCTTTACACTGATTGAGTTGATGGTGGTGATGGCCATCATTTCCGTACTGCTGGCCATCGCGCTGCCGATCTATCAGAAATCGATCATGCGCGCTAAGGAAAGCGTGTTGCGGAACAATCTGTTCACTCTGCGCACCATGATTGACGAGTACACAATTGACAAGCAGAAAGCTCCTGATACTCTGCAAACGCTGGTAAGCGAAGGTTATCTGCGCCAGGTGCCGCAAGATCCGATCACCAACTCCGATCAAACCTGGCGCGTCATCATGGAAGACACGCCCGTCGGCGGAAGCACCGCGTCGCCCGGCGTGTTCGACGTGAAAAGCGGATCGGATAAAACCGCGCTGGACGGAACTCTTTATTCGGACTGGTAGAGTTCGGTCATTCTGAATTGCTAAAATAACTTTAAGTCTCCTGATCCCCGATCGTCTAACGGTAGGACAGCGGCCTTTGGAGCCGTTAATCGTGGTTCGAATCCATGTCGGGGAGCCAACCGCTCACAAGCAATAAGTTACAGAAGCTTGACCAAGTGTTGGTGCAAGAAGAATGCGCCTGGGTGTACGTCCGTGCGATCAAGGCAGCATTTCACCAAGTCAGACCTTGCTCACTTGAATCCGAAACTGGTGGAATTACAGGGTCGAGATTTCGCAACCGCCCTGCTGCTCGTTAGTCTAATGAAGCGCAGGACCATCGGCAGGAGCGCTGCCGACAACTGACGGGAAGAGGAAAACAATATGGCTCAGAAGATGCAGACGATGCAGGATTTGATGATTACGGGATTGACCTACGCGCTGGACTTTGAAAACAAAGTATCAGAGGAGGCCAAAAAGATGGCGGAAGCTTCGTCCGATCCGGAAGCTAAGCAGGTTTTCGAGCAAAGCGTCACTAAAGGTAAGGAGTATGCGCAACGGGTGCAGCAGGTTTTCGAGAAACTCGGACAGCCGGTGCAAACCAATGACAACCACGTTGCAAAGGCCATGATTACGGAAGTTGAGCAAATAATCGCCAACACAGATCCTTCTTCCGTGCGGGATGCGGCCCTGATTGTGGCGGCCAATCAAATGCAACTCTACCGGGTGGCGGTCTATGGTTCACTCGAGCACTACGCAGATTTGTTAGGGAAGTCAGACGCGGCGCAGGGCCTGAAGCAGAACCTGGAGGACAGCAAGGGCGGGGACGCTAAGCTGACGCGCATCGGCGAGGAAAACGTTAACCAGAAGGCAGCGCAGGCGAGCGCCTGAACGGTTTAAGTTTTTCCAAGCGTTCGTAAAGGGTAGGTGCCGTTTCGTAGTTCCTGCAAGCAGCGGCACTACCTTGATTACTAGTGATTACTTGTAGAGTCTTAATTATTCCCGGATGGCGCGGTTCCGGCCCGGAGCATTGGCAGAGCATCTGGGAAAGCCGCTATCCGACTTTTTCCCGAGTGGATCAATCAAGCTGGGAAACGCCGCAAAAAGAAGAATGGGTTGCCGCGCTGGATCGGCGAATTGAAAACAGCGCTACCCCCATGATCCTGGTGGCGCATAGTTTGGGCTGTCTTGCTGTTGCGCACTGGGCGCAGTTACTATATCGGCCCCGCAAGATCGCCGCTGCTTTGCTAGCGGCTCCGCCCTGGTTCGGCCAGGAAGAAACATGTCCTCCGGAAACACGCAGCTTCCTACCCATTCCTACCGGGAATTTGCCATTCCTCACGCATCTTGTAGCGAGTCGTAACGATCCGTATCTTTCCTTTCCCGCCGCCGTGCAACTGGCCCAACTCTGGGGTTCCAAAATGGTCGATGCTGGCCCGGCAGGCCATATCAACGCCGAATCAGGATATGGCGAATGGCCGGAGGGAGAAGAACTACTCCTCCAGGTACTGGCGGAAGCTAATTGCCGTTAGGCTAACGGTAAGCCGTCATTGCGTTAAAGAACAGCTTAAACGACTGGTAACTTTGCGCCCGGTATTGCGGCCGCATTCCAAAAAGTATGATGTGCCCTTCTCCCATCTTCGCGTCAACAATGGCGGATTTGCCGGCAATCAGGTTTGCCCCTAACAGCCATCCTGAAGCGAGAATTCCGTCCGCCGGATACTTCGCCACAGAAGGCTGATCGCTGGTAAATGCCGGGCTCTGCTCGCTCCAGATCGCGATATTTTCCGGTAGCCCGCGCGTCAGCGGACTGGATAGATCCAGCTTCACATTCAGCAACGAACCGGGCGAATAGAAATCGCCTCCTGTTCCTCCCGTACGGGACGCATTGGCATTTCTTTCCGAGCGTGGCTGATCGCCACCGGCTGCGGCAATGCGGCTGCTCAGAACGTCCGTAGCGGATGCGCCCAAGCTGCCGGTACAGAACGCGCTGGAGTGATTGAAGCACAAAACAGTGCCGCCGCTGCCGGCAAAAGTTTTGACGGCCTGCGTGCCGGTATCGCCGAGGCCGCCCGTGTACTCAGCGGGCATGGTTCCTGACCGATAGCCGCCCGTGATAGTAGCCGGAGGCTGGTCCGGGAACACAATGACATCGAATTTCCCCTTCAAATTTCCTGCCTGCAGATCCGCATTGGACACGTTCTGGTAAGCGAAGCCGAAGTTTTCCAGCAGCCATCGAGTCCATCCTTCGTCCATCGCCGGATAGGCGCTTCGATACAGAGCGATGCGGGGCGGATCGATTTTCTTCCAGCCGCTGCCCTTGTCGGTCTCTGAAAAGTCCCCCGTGTCCTGGTTCCGCCAGATGGGTTTGTTAGCCTTCCACAATTTCGCGACGGTCCTCCAGCTATCGGTATCGGAAGCGCTATAGGCGGCAGGAGCGGGCGCGTCAAAAGGAAATGACTCCCTGACGAGAGTTCCGGTGACGGGGTCGCTGACAGTTTTCACATCCACGCCGAAAAGCAGCGGCAGCGTTTCCGCCGTTGTGTCGTAAGGTCGTTGGGGCGGCCCTCCGGGATACATGCGCAAGTCAGGGTAATCCTGCCGCTCCAGCAGCGCTTTGGCCCAGCCGCTGTAAGGCTGCTGCATTCGAATCACATGATCGCCGTTAGTAGTTTTCTCAATCTCCACCTTCCCGAAAGCAAGAGTTTCCAGCAATCGGCGCGTCGCTCCGGGGTCCCGCTGCTGCGCCGGAATCACGAACGCATAGGGGGTCGTACGGGCTGTTTGGCGCTGGGCGATTTTATAGTAATTGCGAATCATGTCCTCGCGGTGGAGCGAGGCATTGTACAGAACTGACTCAAACGCGATGGTTTGATACTCGATAATGTCCCGCAACCGCCAGGCGCCGCCGGGCCAAGGCTCCAGATAGTTCCAGCTTCTTTGCTGCGCGTTGTAGCCGAGCGGATGGGTATCGAGTTCTTCGGGCTTAATTGTGACGGGAGTGGCGAGTTTGGCGCTGGCGGATTCGGTCAGAATCCGAAGACCGCCATGAAAGGCTTGGTAATGGCGCGCCGGAGTCCAGAAATCGTAAGCCGCATGAATAGCTACGCCTGCTTTACCGGCAGCCGTGAGATCGGTTGCCACGGAAGTGCCCACCATGTTCATTTCCTGCGAGATGATGGGGTCGATGTTAGGCTCAATCGGGTCCAGCCATGGCGGAACAAAGATGCGGGAAGCCGTTTCGCCTTGCTGATGAACGTCGTACCAGATTTCGGGAAGCCACTGGTTGTACAGCTTGATCGTGTTGCGGGTCTCGGGTTGCGAAAAGATATACCAGTCCCGATTGTTGTCGTGTCCGACATAGTGATGATAGAGTTCCGGCGGCGATGTTCCTTCGTAGGGGGTGTTCAGTGTTTTGCGGTACCAGCGCGTCACGATATCGACGCCATCGGGATTCTGGGAAGGAATCAGGAGGACAATCGTGTTCTGACGGATGGCCTGAAACTTTGGAGAATTATCGGTAAGCAGCTTATACGCGAACTGAACCGCTGTGTGCGTGGAAGCGACTTCGGTCGCGTGAATGGAACAGGTAATCAGCACCACATTCTTGGCTTGCGGAAATAACTGTTCCGCCTGCTCAGGGCTGGTGATGCGAGGGTCGGCCAGCCTGCGTTGTATGTCCAGGTATTTATCTAAATGCCTGAGCGTCTCGGGAGAACTGATAATGGCGGCAATAAAGGGTCGGCCTTCTGCCGTTTTTCCGAGTTCTTCGACGCGAATCGACGGGCTTGCCTTCGGGAGTTTGTAGAAATAGGAAACCACTTGGTCCCAATCGAGAAGAACGCGGTCAACGCCGACCGGATGACCGAAGTGACTCTCCGGCGTGGGGATCGCGGCAGCGCTCGTCAGCGCCCAAAGGAGAAAGAAAGCAGTGATTCGAAGCATCAAGTAGTTCGGTAGCACTCAACATAGCACCCTTACCTGTTCCTAGTGTCCGAACTCCATCGAAATCAGAAGATAGGAAGATCATGAACTTTCTCGGTTCAGTTCAGACGGCAGTCATGGTTGCGATTCTGCTCCCTCCGACTGCCGCTTCCTTTGAGGCGTCAGCGCCGGCGGATGTACGTACGATGTGCGATGGCCGGATGCGACCCGATGTTGCTGTCGCCACGTTTTCCCATAGCGATGTCTTGTTTCCCGTGCGTGTCGTAGCGCGAGGACCAAAGGTGCGACCCTTGCCGCCTGCCCCCTCACCCTTGAAGAACCTGCGCTTTGAAGCAAACGGGAAATTTTATGACCTCTTCGACTACTTGGCGCTCAACCGTGTCGCCGGTTTGCTCATCTTGAAAAACGGCAGGATCGTCCTCGAAGATTACGAACTGGGAACGAACTCGCAAACACACTGGGCCTCGTTTTCGATAGCCAAGTCGGTTGCTTCCGCGCTGGTGGGCGCGGCCCTGCAGGACGGATCAATTGCGAGTCTGGATGACCCGTTAACCAAGTATGTTCCCGCTTTGGAGGAAAGCGCCTACGAGGGCGTCACCGTGCGGCACGTCCTGCAAATGGCTTCGGGTGTTCGGTGGGACGAAACTTACACCGATCCGCATTCAGATGCCCGCATGATCCTGGAGAAGCAGCTTCTGCAGAAAAGAGGAGCCACCGTGAAATACATGAGTGCTCTTCCCCGTGCCGCCCCACCCGGCAGCGCGTGGCATTACAGCACAGGAGAAACTTATGTGGTGGGTGCATTGCTGGAGGGCGCGACTCAT
>CAXTWT010000155.1:0-10932 GCA_964247955.1 uncultured Bryobacteraceae bacterium | reverse complement strand
CCCTTCAAGCGGAATCAGTTCGGCGGCGATGCGGGTTTTCCCATCAAGAAAGATAAAACCTTTTTGTTCCTGAGTTATGAAGAATTGATCCAGCGGCAAAGCCTCCCGATTAATACAACAGTTTTAAACGCGAGCCAACGGGCTCAGGCTGCTGCCTCCTCCGATACGATTATCAGAGCGCTTCTGCCTTTGATTCCTGTGACCAACTCTTCCACCAACATATTCAACGGCAATGCGATTGCGCCGGTCAATGTTTATCAGGGCACTGCTAATTTTACGCATAGTTTCAGCGATGCGAACCGGTTCAACGCTTACTACGCCATGCAGCAGGATCAGCGCAACGAACCCACCACGCAGGGCAACAATCTGCCTACGTTCGGAGATCTGCGCCATGGCGTGCGGCAGGTACTGACCTTGAACGACACCCAAACTATTAGTCCGACGCTGGTAAATGAAGCACGGGCCGGGTTTAACCGCATTCATATTGTGTTTGCGGCGGAAAACACTTTGAACGCGGCAGCGTTGGGCATCAACAGCGGCGTGGATGCTCCGATCGGTTTGCCGCAGATTAGCGTGACGGGCGCGTTCTCGTTTGGCGGCATCGGCGGTTTCCCGCAGGGCCGTGGTGACGATACGATCATCGCGTCCGATACTTTGAGCTGGGTGCATGGCAAGCACACGGTCAAGTTCGGAGGCGAGTACCGTCAGGCTGTCGCCGACAGTTTTGCGTATACGCCGGGAACTTTCGGCTTTGCCAACGTGGCGGCGTTTTTAGCGGACCAGGCAAACTCGTTTACCGCGAACAGTTCCAACCGGTCCAGCCGTGTTTCTATTTCCTCCCTCGGCGGCTTCGCGCAGGATGCCTATAAAGTTCTCCCGAACTTTACGCTGACCCTGGGCCTACGCTATGACTGGAACGGCACGCCTACGGAGGCGGAGAATCGTTTCGTGGTTTTCGATCCGGTTGCCGATTCGCTGGTGCATGTTGGGCAGAGCGGCGGACCAAGCTATGCTTACAACCAGAGCGCGTTGAATTTCGAGCCGCGAGTCGGCTTTGCCTGGGATTTGCGCGGCGACGGCAAGACTGTCATCCGCAGCGCCTATGCCATCTTCACGGATCAGCCTATTGCCGGGCTCGTCACGGGACTGGTCAGCAACCCGCCGTATTCGATTCCGGTCACCTTTTCACCGACAACCGCTGTCCCGTTTGTCAGCTTCTCCAACGCATACTCTCAAGCGGGTGGAACCATTTCTCCCACTTCGGTGGCGCATAACTACAAAAATGCCAACGTGCAGTCCTGGAACTTCAATTTTGAGCAGCAGCTCAGCAACGACTACGGAGTAACAGTGAGTTATGTCGGCAGCAAAGGCACTTACTTAAATCTTGCCCGTAACTATAACCAGCCCATTAACGGCGTCCGTCCTTATGCGACGTTGTCGTCCGCCAGTCCCATCAAACAGGGAGCTCCTTTAGGCAACATCACGGTCTACGAGAGTGATGGAAACTCTTCGTATCAGGCTCTTTGGGTCACGCTGCAGAAGCGGCTGTCCAAGGGTCTACAATTCAACGCTTCTTATACCTGGTCGAAATCCATTGATGACAACTCACGGAATATTCAGGGCGTGGTCGTTCAGGACAGCTACAACATCCGTGGGGACCGGGGGCTGTCGGACTTCGACGCGCGCCACCGCTTTGTCCTGAGCGCCGTCTATGGTTTGCCGTTCCGTGGCAACCGGCTGGTGGAGGGATGGGAAGTATCGCTGATTGAAACGCTCCAGAGCGGCAATCCCATCAACTTTCACACGTCGAACACCGGGTTCACAGGATTAGGAACGGTTCGTCCCAGTGTTACCGGTCCCGTAGTGACAGGCTTCAGCCCTGCTCGGAACGGGGCCGCCACTTATGTTACATATGTGCAAAACCCGGCAACGTTCTACAATCAGGGGAACGCGTTCGGGAACCTGGGACGGAACGTGGTGATCGGTCCGGGATTTTCCAATCTCGATTTTTCCTTGGTGAAGAACACCAAACTTTCTGAACACGTGAGTTGGCAATTCCGGGCCGACGCCTTTGACTTGCTAAACCAAACCAACTTCGGGCAGCCTTTTTCCACGCTCGGAACTTCGACGTTTGGATTAATCAACAGCACTCGTTTTCCAACCGGCGACTCGGGATCGTCGAGGCAGTTGCAACTCGCCCTGAAACTTGTGTTTTAAGAGCTGCGCCATAAGAAAGTTCCAGGAATGGCGCATCGGCGGAGGAAGCTGATCTTGTGTCGTTGTCGCACTCGCTGCAGTGTCATCCCGGTCTTACGGTGGGGGAACAGCTCGTCCGTCGCGAGTTATACAATTCAAAGGCGGTCAGCCGTGGCCAGAGCAAGGCGAAGAAACCCTTCCTTGGCTGCCGGCGATAGCTGGGCCGCTCCCGCAGGGGATGAACTCTGCTGTATGTCCAGCTCGAATCGTTCGAGATCCGGCCCTTGTTCTGCGAACAACTGACGGCAACGGTCCAGCATCTCGCGAGCCTTGGCCGGTTGCCCTGTCGCAGAGTAGAAGGCTGCTGTAGTGACGTAGGCGCCCTGCCAATCCGGAAGCAACTCCCGGGCGGTTTCAAAGCTCTTTTCTGCTTCGGTTCGGGAGTTGTTCATCACAGAGGCAACGCCTGCGCCCCAATGCAGCAGGCCCGAATCCGGATTGCGAACCAGGCCCGCACGCAACGTCCTCTCCCCTGCGCTGGTATCACCGGCCTGCAACTGCGCTAAGGCGAGAAATAGGACGTTTTGACTGTTTCCAGGACTTTTCGCAAGCGCTTGTTGTAACGCAGGCACGCCCTCCGATGGACGCCCGCTGCGGGCCAGGACGTTTCCCGAAAGGGCAAGCCATCGAGCGTCTTCGCGTGTCACAGCAGATGCTTGCTGAATGAGGGCAAGCGCATGCGTGTAGTCGCCAGCCGCGAAGTAGGCAGACGCCGACTCGTACTTTGCATCATCAGCGTTCGCGTCAGCTTGGAGCGCCATTGCGAACTGCCGGATCGCCTCCGGGTAGAGATGATATTTCGCCAGCAGTTTACCGATGTTCAACGCCTGTCCGTATTCTCCTCGGCTCCTCTCAGCCAGCTTGGCGGCAGCGCGGCGCGCACTCTCCCTATCGCCGGCCTTCAGATATGCTTCGGTCAGGAGATAAGAGTAGAACGAACTACCGGGATCGTTGAGCGCGCGCTGCTCCAAGTCCTTGAGATTGATAGCGCCGGGTTCCTCCTGCGACCGCCCTGCCAATCGGGTAATCCCGCCGACGGCATCCCGGATAGGCGAGTACTCTTTTTGTCTGCTTTTGGAGAGCGCCTGGAAGATCTTCATGTCATTCGCTGCGGCGGCAGTGTCGTGCGAATTCCGCTCCGCTGTGGCGAGCCGATAGTACACGCGAGGCACGTTCGGCATCAACTGCGCACAGCGGCGCAGCAGCGGTATGGCCTCCCCGTACTCCCGCTTTTGTATTTTGATAGCCGCAAGCGCGTAAAGCGCATTGTCGTTGTTCGGGTCCGCCTTTACCGCTGCCGTCAACAGGGTCTCAGAATCTGCGCTGCGGTCCTCTTTACCGGCGATGACGCCCTGTTGATAAAGGCAAGGCGCGCTATAAGGATCTTTCGCCAGCCCTTGCCTCAGGTACTTCTTGGCGCTTTCCAGATCGCCGGTGCGGATGTAAGCGTCGGCTATAAACGCGTACGAAGTGGCTGAAGGCTGGAGGTCGATCACGGTTTTGAACTCATGAACGGCCTGTTCCATCTTGCCTAGGCCCAGGTAACTGTCGCCGAGCGCCGCGTGCAGATCCGGACGGCGCGGAGCCCGTTTAACAGCTTGTTCGAGCAGCGAAACGGCGTCGTCATATAGGCTCTCACTCAGGCTGATTTGGGCGATGAGCAACAGAACATCCGGATTCCCCGGATCGAGTCGGCGCGCCCGCAACAGAAGATCGAGGGCTTCCACCTTTTTATGCTGTTCCGCTTCGGTTTGTGCGAGCAGGAAAGCCGCGGCAACGGAGTCCGGGCGCAGGGTCAGAGCCTGTTGCAGAGTGTGTTCCGCTGCGGCGTGATCGCCGTCGCGGAGCTGCGCTTCGCCGAGATTGTGGAGAATCTCGAATGTTCCGGGCAGGAGATGATCCGCCCGCTCGAACTCTTGAATGGCTGCGCGGTACTCTCCGGCGGCTGCCCATTCCACGCCGAGCGAAAAATGAACGCGAGGGTCGCCGGTCGATTGAGCGGAAAGCGTTCGCGCCAGGGAGAGCGCCTTGGCGGGATGGTGGGCGCGAAGATAGCTTCTTATGAGAGTGAACGATGTGCTGGCATCCTGCGGCGTGACGCGCTCCAGACATGTAACGGCCCCTTCAGCATCGCCCTTGTCCAGGAGTAGCTTGCCTAAATTGTAATTAGCGGATGGGTCCTTCGGCGCAAGACGGAGCGTTGCCCGGAACTCATGCTCCGCTAAATCAAGCGTGCCGCGAAGCAAGTAGTGAGTGCCTAAGTTGTCGTGAGTTTTGGTCGAGCGCGGATCGATCTCCAGCGCTTTCCGGAACGCCGACTCCGCTTCGGGGTAGTGCTGCTGTTGATCGTAAATAATGCCGAGTAGATTCAGTCCTTCCAGGCTGCGGGGGGCGATAGCCAAACCTTTCCGGACCGCACTGAAGGCGGCCTCCGAATCGCCGCGCACAAGCGATGATTGAGCGTCGGAGAAGAAACTTTGCGCTGCGCCGGGTATCGAGTGAAGATCAGCGGCCGAGCCGGACAAGGTAAGACCGCAAAGGAGAATCGCGCTTGGGAAGCGGCCTTGCATGGATAGCCTATTGGTGTGGTGCGGTTCCGGGCTGGTCCCGTATACTGACGATGAATTGCACAATACGGTTGCGTTCCGCCTGACTTTCTTCCATGTCCGCGCTGTGGAGGCGCTGGTAAATCTGCAACTCCTTTTGGGCGAGATCCCTTTGTCCTGTTCTCGTATACGCCTGGGCGAGATGGTAGTGAGCGGTCGTCAGATTTGGTTGTATCGCAACGGCGGAACGGAGTTCGCTGATCGCGCCGGAGTAATCGTGCTGATCGGAGTAGAGCATTCCCAGCTGCAGGCGCACATCAACAAAAGACGGGTCCAGTTTCACAGCTTCCTTCAGCAGAGATTGCGCTTCGGAGGCGTCCTGCTCCGAGGTTTGATTTCGATCCCACAAGCTGACGGCATAGTAATACAAAGCGCGTGCGTTCCGAGGCTGATCCGATGCGAAACGCTGGAGACGCTTTCTGACTTCCTCCGTTTCAAACCGTGATGAAAGCGCGGCATAGCTGCTTCCCAGCAAAAGGTACGGCCATGCCTCGGAAGGGTTCTGATCAATGGCGGCGCAAAGCTGTTGCAAGCCTTTCTCGTACTGCTGGTCCAGATAAAGAGCGATTCCGAAACCCACCTTCAACTTTAGCGAGTGTGGGCATAGATCCACGCCACGGGCGAGAACAGTAATCGCCGGGCGGTAGGTCTGGTGAATCAACAACTCAGTGCCCCAGTCGAAGATGCGGTCTTCGCTGGGATCTATCCGGGCGGCAACTTGGTACTCGGCCGCCGCCTTCAGATAGTCGCCCGCGCTTTCCTCCAGGTCCGCCAAGAGACTGTGCAACTCGGCAGTGTTCTGTGCCTTCAGCATCGACTGGATCTGCCGGCGAGCCTTAGCGTAATCGTGCGTCTCGAAATAAGCGAGCGCAAGGTCATAGCCCGCGACATAGTTGCCGGGCTGCAGAGCAACCGCGCGCTCCATATAAGGAACGCCGTCCGACAGTTTCCCGGCGTGCAGATAAAACTCTCCGAGACGGTAGTTAGCATTCCAATTATGGGGGTCCGACTGGAAGGCCTGCCGGAGTGTTTGCTCAAGGGCGCCCTGCCCTCCGGCGTACACACCGGCGGAGCAGAAAAAAAGCAAGGATAGGGCGGCTTTCATGCGGGCCGCCCATCCAACTAATCGCACAGCCAATTTACCAATACAACTTCAAAGCCAACTGGACCTGACGAGCGATGCCGGTGGTGTTGTTAATCTGCCCGAAGTTGGCGTTAGTAAAGTCCAACGTCACGAAGTTATTCCCGAAATTCGGATGATTAAAGACATTGAAGAACTCTCCTCGAAACTGGAAGTAGGTTCTTTCCGTAATCGGAAAAGACTTGAAGACCGAGAAGTCCAGGTTGTTAAAACTGGGACCGTGGAACTGGCCGGCTTTGCCCCCTAAAGGAGTATAGTTCGTTTGCCCAATGGTGGTGGCAGCCGGAGGCTGCGCGAAGGCCTTTGGGTTCAGAAACTGATTGATGCCGTGAGGGCCTGAGTTGAGGTAAATCGGTTGGCCGGGAACCATGAAAGCGACGCAACCGAAATCGGCGGTGGTAGCAGTGGGGCAGCCGACAGTTCCCGGAAATCCGTTCTGGGCAGTGAGGTTCCCGTTCATCGACCACCCCCCCAAAACGGCATTGACGAGACCGTTGGCGTTATGGCCGAAGCGCAGCCCTTTTCCAAAGGGAATTTGCCAGGTGCCGCTCAAGTGAAACACATTCGGCGAATCGTCATTGCAGAACGTATAATCACCCTTAATCCCGAAGCCGGGCAGATAAAGCGCGCGTTGCAGTCCGCCCGGCGTGTCGTCACTCAGGATGTTACGGAAGTCCATCATGCATCGCGAGTGCGTGTAATTCGCCAAGAGTCCCAAGCCCTGAGCAAACCTTCTCTGGTAGGTCACCTGAAAGCCGTAATAATAAGCGTCGCCGTTAGGCGCAACATAGTCAACATTCTGGCCGAAGTCCGGGAACGGCACATAGTTTTGCGTCCGTAGACCTTGGCCGGGAGGAAGAATGACGCTGGGCGAATTGGACCTGAAATCATTGAATTGATGTAAGCTGTGATTGCCGATGTAGGCGGCCTGCAGGCTGTCGTTCCCTGTCAAGGCATACTGCAGAGTGAAATTCCATTCCTGCGTGTAACCGACATGCCAGGGCGTCGCGAAGCCCTTTAAGGAAGATCCCTGCGGATTGAAAGCCGGATTTGTAGCATTCGGAGTCACGAACGTAAGCGCGTTCTCAAGCGTGGCGAATCCACCATTAGGAAAAGCACGCTGGTTCTGGCTCGCTAAGGGAAGAGTTCCGCCCGACGTGTCATTCAGGGCCGGCTCGACCGCGAAGGGATAGTTGTACCCTTCATCAACGCTGCCGAGGTTCTCAAATCCCGCATAAAAAATACCGTAGGAGGCGCGCACGACCAGCTTTGACAGCGCCTGATACGCGAAGCCGATTCGCGGGGCGAAGTTCGCTTTGGGCGCGCTGACAAGTCCATTCACGCTGCTGTATTGAAGCGCAATTCCATCCTGGGCAAGAAGCGATGTGAAGGCCGGAGAGAGCGGGACGTTCTTGGATTGAGCGTTGATCACGTAGGCGGCTCCTGCGCCCGGCGACCCCGGTACGAAATTGGCTTCGGCGCCGTACCTGTTCCTCGGCAAGCTGAAATATTCCCAGCGAACGCCGAGATTCAGTGTCAGTTTCGGAGTCACTTTCCAATCATCTTGAAAGTAAAGCCCATAATAACGACGGATGTTATCCGGCGCGAGATTGCTGTCGGCAATCACAAACCCCGGCCCACCCTCGTAATTAATGCCGTTCGGCACCGTTGCCGTAGTCGGCGTCAGGAGCAGTTGCGCCATGCCGCTGCCCAGGCCGCCGTTTGGTATTCCCGTGTAACTGCCCCCGAAATCTTCGCGACCGCGCGGGTCGCGGGGGTTATCGTAGCTGTATCGGATGAACTGTCCTTCAAAACCTCCTTTGAAGGTATGCGGACCGCGAATCTTGGTTAAATTCTCAGTAATCTGTCTCGTATCGCTGACGCGTGTGTTGGGAGAGGCGAACTCTCCGGGACCCACGTACGTCAGCCCGCCGATATTTAAGTAAGGTAATCCTCCCAGCCCGGTTCCCTGCGGTGATCCCTGGATACCAAACTGCTGTGGAATGCCGGTGACGTTGGCAACATCCGGTTGAACGTTATCCGTCAACCGACTGTAGCCGATACGTGCTTCGTTGATCATGGTCGGCGAAAACAGATGCGTTTCGCTCAACCCCGCATTGACACTCCGATCCTGAAAGTTTCCCTGGCCGAAGCCCGAGTTGTCGAGCGGGCCGGTGAAATCGCCGGGCGCATTTTGATTTCTCGCGGCATAGCCGACACGGGCGAACATCTGATCTTTTTCACTGAAGTTCTGGTCCACGCGAACATCGAATTGATTGGTGTTGTTCGGCAAGGGGCGTAACACCGCGTAATTGTTGCTGATGCCGCCGGTGAACCCGGAAGTGTTGGGGGCCGGGTAGGCGCTCAGCAGCTTGATCGCATTAGGATCAAGACGATTTGCCAGCAGAATATTCATCAGCCTTTCGATACCGGGCGTAGCAAAATTGGTGATTCCCGCTACGCTTCCTCCCACAAAGAACGGATCACGGACATATCCACTGTTCGGGGCCGTCAATCCTGTGACCGGATCAAGCTGGCCCTTCGTGACGGCGCGCGTCGTCGCGGGGTCCAAGATGCTCCCTTGAGGGAATATGCGGCCCAGCGCATCGGTACGCGTACCCGACTGATTAAAAATCAACTCCTGAAAGTTCGTAAAGCCGCTGCTTCGCTCGGCTGCGGTCGGGACACTGGGATTATGAAGTGAGGTTTGCGCGATGCGCGTGCCTTGATAATCTCCAAAGAAGAAGGTTTTGTTGCGGCCCTGGTAAAGGCGCGGGATGATCACCGGTCCACCTACCGTAAAACCAAACTGGTTTTGGCGTAGCTCGGGCTTCGGTGTGCCGGCGCGATTGGCGCCCCAAGTAGACGCGTCGAGCGCATCGTTGCGGAGGTACTCCCAAAAATTTCCCTGGAATTGGTTGGTGCCCGACTTGGTGGTTGCATTGATGACCGCCGATCCAGCCCGTCCAAACTCGGCGCTGAAATTGCTGGTTTGGACATTCACTTCCTGGATCGCGTCAGGCGGCGTGAGGACCACGAACGCGCTGCCGTTCAGAAAATCGATTGTGTCGTTGTTGTTATCAATGCCGTCGAGGATATAGCTGTTATGGGAGGAAGGCAGCCCGTTGGCCGTAAAACCGCCCGTTCCGGCGACCCTGCCGGTTTGCATGCCTGTCACGCCCGCCGACACCTGAGCGAGGAAAGTATAATTCCGGCCGTTTAAGGGAAGGTCGTTCACTTGACGGCTGGTGAGATCCTGCCCTACCTCCGAAGATTGCGTCTCCAACAAGGGCAGTCCCGCGCTGACTTCCACCGTCTCCGTCACTTGACCGGCAGTGAGAGAGAAGTCGGCCTTTGCCTGTTCATTGGCGTGGAGGCTAATGTGCGGGTGCGAGGCGGTAGCGAAGCCCGGCTTCTCTACCGCTATCGTATAAGTTCCGATCTTAATCGGGGTGAAGCTGTAATTTCCGCCCTCCGAAGTGGTTGTCTGGAGCGAAAGGCCGGTTTCTTCGTTAGTCAGCGTCACTTTGGCATCGGGAACAACCGCCCCGCTAGGGTCCTGCACCGTACCACGGATCGCGCCTTGATCGATCTGAGCCCTGAGAGGCCCGGTCATACTAAACAGCGCCACGGAACAGAACAAGAGAAGCCGAATTTGTGGATTGGCTTTTTCAAGCGACATGGACCACCTCGTTTGTGAAGCCTTTTGGGAGAATTGCGTTCGCGACTGACAGACTAAGCCGGGAAGATCACCCGCGTTTGGGATTTCGCCCGTAGTCCCTGAAACAGTTTTCATCGGATTTTGTATACGCTTATGCCGTTTTTTGGAGCGGCAGCAAGAAATATATCAAATTGAGAGCCTAATGGTCAACCAATTTTTGTATTACTGTAAACCAAGGTCATCGAAACGGGCCCCTTTGACGCACATGGCAGGTTCAAGACCGGTGCTCTTGTTCCAAATGCGCCTGCAGCAGGAGTCCCTTGGCATGGATCAGGTGTTCGGCCATGCATTTCCTGGACTCATCGGGGTTCCGAAGGTGAATAGCGGTGTAAATCGAACGATGAAACTCTAAAGCACGTTCCGGGGCCAACCGGGAAGTCAAAACCATGCCTTGCGCGAACGCTCTGTGAATGGCTTCAAACATGCGCATGCAGATCCGGTTGCGGGTTGCTCGGCAGATGGCCGTGTGAAAGTGAATGTCGGCCTCGACAGGATTCTCTTTGAAAGCGGCAAACGTTCGCCGCATCGCTTCTAGATCCTCCCCGGACGCGCTTTGTGCTGCCCGCGCCGCCAGTTCCGGCTCCAGCATGAGGCGCGCTTCAAACAATTCGGGTAACGAGATGCCGTCGAGAAGAATAAGGAAATGCAAGGGAACCGATAAGATCCCTGTCGCATCGTTGCTCAGATAGGTTCCATCGCCGACACGCTGCGAGAGTACTCCGACGTTCTCCAACGTCTTGATAACGGGCCGGAGGGAAGACCGGCTGGCCCCGAAACGCTTAGCCAGTTCGCGCTCTGCAGGCAGGCGCGCCCCCGGTTTGATCTCGCCGCTGGCGAGCAATGCGTGAAAGTCGGCCAGAAGACGCGTGGTTAAATCTTCGGACTTAGGTTCAGGAGACATGTCGGCCGAGGAGGATATGAGAATATCATACTGTTAGGCACATTGGCTAACCAATTTGTTCGATTGGTTTTGTCATCCTTCTACTGGGTGGTACTCTACTCTTAATTTCTGTCTGTGGATGAAGTGTAGGGATGATTATCCGGGAAAGGATCGCTGAGCCCTTGGGCGCTCCTTTTTTCTTAATTGAGAGGTTTTACATTGCGTGATTCGACATGGAAGCGAATCGGCGCGCTGCTTTCGGCGTGCTTCGTTGCGGTTGTGATGTGGTCGGCGGAATACGACTCGTGGCCGGTGTATGGCGGATCGA
>CAXTWT010000154.1:0-10940 GCA_964247955.1 uncultured Bryobacteraceae bacterium | reverse complement strand
GTATTCCACATTGAGGAGCTTGCAAGTGACGACTACAAAATCGTTTTTATCCGGCGTTCTCTTCGCCTGTGCCTTTAGCTTTTCGGCATCGGCTGCTTCCATGGCTTCCGTATCCGCCTCAGTCGGAGCTACGACCTGTAGCCAGTCAAATCCGAACTCGGCCGCCTGCAACGTCAGCGTACCTGTCGGCTCGCAAACGGCTTCGGCCAGTGCTGCCGCTACTGCGACTTGGGCGCTCAATGGGTCCGGTACCCTCGAAGCCACCGCACAAGGCTTCGGATCTAATACAATCGGTGTGGCTAACGTCAGCTTTTCCAATCCCTTGATTGTTACCGGCGTTACTGGCTCCGGCACCCTTCAGATCAGTTTTTCCGGTTTTCAGATGAATATCCTGAATATTCCAGGAGGAGCTTCGGTTTCGCCGGTCGGGATCAATGTGGGAGGCTCTTCCACCAGTGCGGCTTTGCCCAACGGAGCGCCCCAAACCTTTTCTGTCACAGCCCCGATTACGTTTAACTCGCCCACTCCCTTCAGCGTCGCTTTCGCGGCAAATGCAACGGGCACGTTTTTCCATGACGGCACGTTTGCGATGAACGACGCGGACGGCATCCTTCAATTTCCTGCATTTGTAGTGATGGACGCTAGCGGCAACGTTCTTCGCGGCGCGTCCGTGCAATTAGTGCCCGAACCCGCTACTTGGTTTTTTGTTGTCTTGGGATTGACGGTGTTGCCACTTCTTCACCAACTTCGCAAGCAACTCAGATAATGCTTCAAGCAATTCGGAGTCGCAAAAGATAAGCCCATAATTAATATAGGGTTGGGCACAAATTGTCGTGGCCTATACACGAAAAGGATTCCGAGCCAAGACCCCATCATAGTTTTGTCCGTCCTGCAAGTCTTCTGTATAAAGCACTCTCGCTTCACCTGCTTGCGCTGCCGCGAGTATAAGTCCATCCCAAAACGAGACGCCGAAGTGTCGCTGTATTTCCATTGCCTGTAGGATGTGAGGACATTGGATGCTTACAAGCCGTAATCGACACAGATCCACTACGAGATTGCGTGCTTGAGGAAGATCTAAATATAGCTTGCGGGTAGCCGCAGCATAAAACTCCTGGACTACTTGGGTACTGATAACCAGCGTCCCTGCCTCTAAGCACTGACGGAACGTTTCGGCGGCACGCATGCGTTTAACTGCATCCCGACGGTCATATAGATAAAGAAGGACGTTGGTATCAAAAAAGCAGAACTCAGTCATAGAGTTCTGCGCGTGTCCAGCGTTCAGCGGGCATTTCGAACAGTCCGGAAGCAGAGTGAGCAAGCAGGCGCTCCCCCGCTTGGCGATACTCGTCTGAACGGTCAACTGCTTGCGCGAGAGCTTCCCGAACAAGAGCGTTCAGAGATGTATCGCGTTCCGCCGCAACCATCTTGGCGTGCCGGATCAGATCTGTTGGGAGATTGAATGTGATGTTTCGTGCCAACTTCATAAAAACAGTGTAATACATAATTGTGTGAAACACAATCTATCTGCATGGTTTCTTCTTTGCCAGTCTCTCACCCAATAAACCGCATCACCTGTTCGCGCAGGGTGTTGAGGGAGATGGTGATGCGGTCGGTTTCGAGTAGCAGCAGGTCTTCATCCGGCGCGAGGCTTTTCCGCTGTTCCACCAAGCGGCGGTGGTCTTCACGCAGTTGGGGAAGCGTTTCCGCTGCTGCGGTTGAACCTCGCAGCGCGGCTGACAAATAGTACAGTGTGAACTCGACATCATTGGAGAACTGCTCCAACGCCGGTGATGCTTCGTGCTTCGGAGCTTGCGTCCCCTCCGCTTCCATTTCCATTATTGACTGCGCCAAGGCGTGTGAACTCGCCAGCATAGAGTTGAGACACGAGAGCTTTTCTGCTGAAAATTTAGGCTCGGAACTGACGTGGTCCACCGAGGCTTCCACGTTGGATCGCGCCCGCCGCCAGCTTTGGCGCGCTGTTTCGACCGCCTCCGCGCTTTCTTGTGAAGATGCGCTGAAGTTTTCCCGCAGCGCATGAAAGTACAGCCGCGTGGCGTCAAGCACCTCCGCAAAAACTTCGGAGACTCGTTTTCTTTCCCAGGTGGGCCACAGCACGTAAGCCAGCAAGGCAAGCAGCCCGCCCGCCAGCGTATTCACTCCCCGCAATACGACAACTTGGCCCGGCGGCACTCCGGTTTCCGCAATCAGGAACACAATCAATCCACTGACGGCGAAGCTGAAAATGCCGTAATTTGCCGGTCCGTACATCCGCAGCAGAAACGTAAAGCAGCCGACCAGCAGCAACTCGGACAGGGCGGATGCAGGGAGCGCGTGATAGATCACGGTTGCCGCTATCAAGCCTCCTAACGTGCCGGACAAACGCAGAAGCCCACGGCTGAATGTCGTAGTGAAGTCGGGCTTGAGAATAACGGCCACGGTCATGGGAATCCAATAGGAGCGCTGCCAACTGACGGCTCGCCCGATCCCTTCCGCCACGGCGATACAACCCGCTAACCGCAAAGCATGGCGGAAAGTAGCCGAACCAATGTCAAGATTGGCGCGCATGGTGGACAGCCAGTCTTTGATTTGCAAGTGAACGGGCTGTGCGGATTCGTGGGCGACAAAACGCTCCAGACCGTCGAGCGTTGAACTGTTTGCCAGTCTCGCTACCGTGCGCAACTGACCTGCAAAAACGTCTGCAGCCGCCGCCGTTTCCGCCGCAAGCGCATCTTTGTCCCTTGCCCCCGAGATTTTCTCCAAAGCGTTGCCGAGTTGAGTTGCCGCTTGTTGAATTGTCCCGCTGTCTTTGCCGGTCAGCAGGCTTTCGCTCACGGCGTGGAGCAAGCCCGATGCGGCGTCGAAGAGATCGTTAACCGCTTTCGTCATTGCTTCTTCGCAAAGCTGGGAACAATGACGCCCCAGCAGAAACGCGGATATGCGGATGCGGTCGGCTTGATCGAACAGGAGCCGAAAGCGCTCGCCTTCAATCGAGTGATCGCGGCCCAACGCATCGAGCGTATCCTGCACCGGAACGCTGCGTGGTTGCAGCGGGGCATTCAGCAACGTTTCCGATGAAGCATTGACGTTCTTGGCCAACTCTGTGTAAACGGAGCCAATAGCTCGGCGCTCCGGATCATAGCGGTGTACCGGCCAGAACAGCAAAGCGAAGGCCGTTTGCAGCAATCCGCCGCCAAAGACTAAAATCGTTGCATCCAGCGAGCCTTCCAGCGTTGTCGGCCCGCGCGCGGCGAAAACGACCAGCGCAACCAGAGTATTGATTCCCAGATCGCCCGCTCTGGTGCTGATCGACAGGCACATGCCCGCGATGAAAGCCCAAATTGTTGGGATGAGAATGGCTGCAAAGTGGAATCGACTGGTTGTGGTGCCGGTAAATACGGCGAGTGCGCCCAGGGTCGTCCACCCCAGCATGCGACGCGCTCGGTGAGGGTAAGGATCTGTGCCGTCGGAGTAGGAAACGTTGAGCGCCCCTGTCGTTACCGCCACCGCGCCTAACGGATTACCCAGTGCAATTCCAACGCCCATCGGCAGCGCGACTGCCAGTGAGTTGCGGAGAGCAATCCAGGCGTTATTGACTTTTCCTTTATCGAGGCGGGTAACATTGCGCCAGAGAGCGGCGCTGGGACTCGGTCCTGCGATGCTTGCCATTCTTTGCCGTCAAATAATTAATATGTCGAGCGTGCGCGGACCGTGGACGCCTCGCACTCTGGTCATCTCTATATCAACGGTAGCCGACGGCCCGGAAAAAAACGTGAGCGGACGATCTTTGACGGGTTGGAGCTTGCGTATGGCCTCGGGAACGAGTTCCACAATGTCTTCGCGCCGCAACACGCAAAGGTGATAATCGGGAATCAGCGTAGCGGCGCGGCGGCCTTGTTCGCGGGAGCTTTGCAACACAACGGTTCCGGTCAGCGCGATAGCCAGCGTGCAAAGAGTGACAACGCCGTCGTTCAGATCAAGCTGGTCCTTGCTCAAATTCTCATCCGGAATGAACATGAAGCCTGCGGGCCTCCACTCTGTTGGAAAGGCGGGCGGAACGATCAGAATGCGCTTGCCCCGGCCGGACAAAACGTTCGCAATATCGGCTTGGACATCGCCGGTGCTGTAGAAGGGAGTGCCGTTATAGTGGCGGATGCGCTCGTCAAAAAGCTCGATGCGCTCGGCTTCACTGAGATTGCCGATGCGCTGATAATAGCGCGGCAACTGCCGCCATCCCTCCTCCGCCTGCGCCGCACGGGAATTGCCGTGCGCATGGAGCGCGACTTTGATTCGATTGAGAATATGGCTTCTGGAGTTCACCCCCGTTCCTCCCTTTCCCTTTCTCTCCACCACTGCCGGAACGATTGCTTCGGGAACGGCATCAGGTCGCGCGTCTCGGTCCACCCGGAAAGCATTCCCGGCAAGTGATTAATGGTGCCGTTATGCACAAACGGGAACTGGCTGAACTTGGCAATCGCTTCCGCCGTTGTCATCAGTCCCGCGCTGGAGAAGACGAGAGCCATGGCCTGCATCGCAATGTTTTCCGGATGCAGCTTGCCGAGAAAAGTGCTTTGGTCTTCTCGCACGATCTTGCCGCGCAGATGAATCAGAATTTCGGGAATGTTGATCTTCACCGGGCACACATCGTAGCAAGCGCCGCACAAGGAGGAAGCGTAAGGCAGGGAACGCGAGTGTTGCAGATTTTGCAATTGCGGCGTAATGATGGCTCCAATAGGGCCTTGATACACTGAGCCGTAAGCATGGCCGCCGGTCTGGTGATAAACCGGGCAAACATTCAAGCATGCTCCGCAGCGGATACAGTTTAAGGTTTCGCGGCTTTCTTCGTCGGCAAGCACGCCGGCGCGCCCGTTGTCGAGCAGCACGACGTGAACCTCCTGCGGCCCATCGCCCGGCGTCACGCCCGACCAAATGGAGTTGTATGGATTCATGCGCTCTCCCGTAGAAGAGCGGGGAAGCGCTTGCAGAAATACTTCCAGATCTTCGAAAGTGGGCACCAGCTTTTCAATGCCGACAAGGCTGATTAGCATATCGGGTAAAGTCAGGCACATGCGTCCGTTGCCTTCGCTCTCCACTACAACCAGCGAGCCGGTGTCAGCTACTGCGAAATTCGCGCCGCTAATGCCGATGTTCACGGTAAGAAATTTTTGCCGCAGATAGCGCCGCGCCGCTTCCGCCAACTTTTGCGGATCGTCCGTCAGGTTCTCCATGCCCAGTTCCTTTAACGGCATGGTTCTTTCAAAGATTTCGCGGATCTGCACGCGATTAATATGCAGCGCCGGAACCACGATATGCGAAGGGCGGTCGCGCCCGAGTTGCACAATCAGGTCCGCCAGATCGGTTTCATGCGGGGTAACGCCATGTTCTTCAAGGAAATCATTCAGGCGCACCTCATTCGTCGTCATGGTCTTGACTTTGATGGCCTCTTTGCCCGAATGCTTCGCGATAATGCTCCAGATAATCTGATTTGCTTCGTCGGCATCCTGCGCCCAATGCACAACACCGCCGTTCTTAACGACATTCGCCTCAAACTGTTCGAGATACACGTCCAGGTACTTCAGGGTGTGCGCTTTGATGGCGCTCCCGGCGGCGCGCAGCTCTTCCCAATCCGGGAGTTCGCCGGTCATGTTGTTGCGCTTGGCCTGGATAATGTCCGTCGCGTGACGAACATTCCGGCGCAACTGCGAGTTATCCAGCGCCGCGCTGGCCGCTTCCGGGAATGGCGCTGCCGTAGCGGCAGAACCGACGTGAATGCTCATTTCACTCCTCCGGTGTGCGGCGACGGCTGCGTAAAGGTCGGCGTTTTAGCGGCTGACTCGCGCGTGGACCCGAGGATCTCCGCGATGTGAACGGTCTTCACTCCGGTTTTCTGCCGATGCAGCGACCCGTAGATGTGCATCAGGCAGGAGTTGTCGGCAGCCGAGCAGATTTCGGCTCCCGTATTAAGCACGCAGCGTACTTTATCAGCCAGCATGGCTGATGAAGTTTCCGCATTTTTGACGGCAAACGTTCCGCCGAAGCCGCAGCATTCCTCCTGTTTTTCCAGGGGGACCAAGTCGATGCCGCCTACCTTTTGCAAGAGGCGCAGAGGTGCTTCGCCGACTCGCAGCAAACGCAGAGAATGACAGGACGGATGGTACGTGACTCGATGCGGATAATAAGCGCCCACATCCTCTACGCCCAGCTTATAAACCAGCAGTTCCGTAAATTCAAAGACGCGCGGAACAATCGCCGCCGCGTGCGCTTCCAGTTCGGCATCGCCTGCCATGCGGGCTGTTTTCACGTAATGGTCGCGAATCATGGCAACGCAGGAAGCAGACGGGGAGCAGATGATTTCATCATGCCTAAACGCGTCAACAAATTTTCGCACCAGCGGCACGGTTTCGCGCTGATAGCCTGTGTTGTAGTGCATCTGGCCGCAACAGGTTTGCTCGGGACGAAAAATAACCGTGTGGCCCAGGCGCTCCAGTACCTTCACAACTGCTATGCCGGTGTTGGGAAACAGCAGATCGTTGTAGCAGGTGATAAAAAGCGAGATTTGCATGAAGACTCATCAGTCTGTATTGAGTATCGCGTAAGGTAAAATTTTGATGCGGCTCGGAGGATTTATGAGCAATTTTTTGCATTTACTCGTGTGCGCGTTTTCCTTAGCTACTTCTTCGGTTCAGCCGGAGGAGGCCGCTCGGCTAATATCGGCTGCCAACCAGCCCCGTCCCAGCGTGATCTACGTCGGCTTTCCTTCCCTGTACAACGGCGCACATATGACGGGTGCTGTTTTGGCCGGGCCGGCTTCAAAGCCGGACGGCCTCGATCAGTTGAAACAGGTAGTGCGGAACATGCCGCGCAACCATGCGATTGTAATTTATTGCGGCTGCTGTCCATTCGACAAGTGTCCCAACATTCGTCCGGCTTACGATGCTCTGCATGATCTCGGCTTCACGAATATAAAGGTAGTAGTGATTCCCACCAATCTGCATACGGACTGGGTGGCGAAAGGGTATCCCACCACAAAGGGACCGATGCCGGTAGCGGCTGCTGACGTGAAAAGATGAAAACCCTGATTGCTGTTGGGTTATGGCTTGCCGTTGTCGCCGCGAGCGTGGAGATCAGCGCCGAACGGGTTTCGCAAACGCCGCTGCTCCGTCCGGGAGCGGGTTGGTCCGAACTGGCGCTATTTAATCCGACAGCGGTTCGCGTCGGCTCCAAAACAGTGCTGCTGTTTCGCGCACAGGATCGTAATCACACATCGCGGATCGGCTATGCCGAAAGCAGCGATGGATTGCATTTTACGGTGCGGCCCGACCCGGTGCTTGGGCCCGAAGCTCCCTATGAGAAGAACGGCGGCGTGGAAGATCCGCGCGTGGTGCAGATCAACGGCCTGTACTATCTGACCTACACCGGGTACGATACGCGCTCGGCGCAGTTATGCCTGGCGACGTCTAAGGATTTGATTCATTGGGAGCGAAAGGGAGTTATTCTGCCTGCTTATCACGGCTCCTGGAATACGCAATGGACCAAGTCCGGCGCAATCATCCCGGAGAAGATCAACGGCAAGTGGTGGATGTATTACCTGGGCACGCGCACGGATTCCGACGGAAAGGCGCGCGACTACATGGGACTGGCAAGTTCTGATGACCTGCTGCATTGGCGCGACGCCACGAACCAGCCGGTTCTTGAACGCCGTCCGGGCGCTTTTGATTCGCGGGTAATGGAGCCGGGGCCAGCGCCTTTTGTCACGGAAGCCGGAATTTTCCTGCTGTATAACGGCGCGGACGACAAGCTGGTATACGGTCCCGGCTGGGTACTGTTTGACCGGCGCGACCCGCGCCGCGTGATCGCCAGGGCGGATCATTCCTTTGTCACTCCGGTTCTTCCTTGGGAGAAGAGCGGCACGGTTCCGAATGTTATTTTCCTGGAAGGCGCTATTCAGAGTGTTCAGAAATCAAGCGCAAACCATTTGGAGGTTACGGGTTATTACGGCGCTGCCGACAAATATATTGGCGCCCTCAATATTTCAATTAGCCTTCCGGCGCATCAATGAACAGCAGCCGCTTTGCTGAGCAGTGTCCATTCGCCGCTGTGCAGTCGGACTAATTCGATCTGTTACCAAGCCTTTTTCCATTTGCGGAAGAAGGCTGCAACTAATGGACATGCTCCTTCCATGTTCATTGAGACAATAATGAAGGGAATCTATGACCGTGAAATTGGATCTGACCCTTGAAGTACAGGCGGGACTTTTGGCGCAGGCCGAGCAGAACGGCTTGACGTTGGAAGCTTACGCGGAGCGGATACTGAGGGAGCGCGCCAAGGAAGCCGTGACGCAGCCGCTTACCCGCTCGCAGATTGCCGGGCAGCGCATCCGGGAATTACGCAAGGGCGTCACGTTAGGCGGTATCTCCATGAAGGAATTGATTGAAGAAGGCCGCGAGTGAAAGAATTCGTCTTGGATGCATCCTTCGCTTTGCGCTGGTGCTTTGAGGACGAAGCGACACCACAGACAGAAGCCTTATTAACGGCATTGCAAGACCAGGTTGTGATGGCCTGGGCTCCCTCCATCTGGCGTTACGAAATGCTCAACGGCTTGGGCAAGGGAGTTGTGCGGAACCGTTTGAGCCGCAACAAAGCCTCTCTCCTGTGGCAAGAAATCCAGGCGTTGCCGATACGGGTTGTTGAAGTGCCGGGAAATGACAGCCTTTTGGATTTGGCAATTACGCACAATCTGGCAGTATATGATGCTAGCTATCTGAGCTTGGCTCAGCTACGCGCGATACCTTTGGCTACCGTAGACGGCAAGTTGCAGGCTGTCACGGAAAATAACGGTATCCAAGTAATTCGCCCTTGAGCCTTTTATGGTGAATGGGTTTCCTTGCTTCCACCCTTACCGACACTTTTTCTGCTTCGAGGGCAAGCAGATAAAGGAAAACGCCTGCAAGCACAATGTTCCCGAATCGTCAGGACCCGGTACTCACCTGAGCCTGATGCTATTCTCAGCGCAGGAAGGTTACGTTCATAATTAAAGCGTGAGGAGAAGAGTTAAGAAGTTTATGGGGCGAAGATACCTCTTGCCCTTTCTTCTCGCCTCTATTGTTCTCACGGGGCTTTACGCTGTGGAGCGAACTCCGCCGCAGCCGTTCCGCGAGTATCCGGGCGATGAGTACCGCATGACCCAGATTCCGCTTCCGCCGGACTATGCCGACAAAACGGAGTGGGTCTTCGCACGTCTGATGTTTCCCGCTATCCCGGATGCGCACTTCCGCCATGCCGGTTGGGATTGGACGCAAGGGCGCTCCAGTTGGACCAACGATTATCCGCGCTCCGACCGCCATCTGCTGGAAGCAGTCCGGCGCTTAACGCGGCTGAATGCGCGTTCGGTGGAGCAGCCGGTCAATCTCGACGACAAGGATGATGTTTTCAACTATCCGTGGCTTTACGCCGTGTTCGTCGGCGAGTGGAACCTGACGGACGCGCAGGCCAAAACTTTGCGCGAGTATCTGCTGCGCGGCGGATTCCTGTTCTGTGACGATTTCTGGGGAACGCAGGATTGGGAGATTTTTTTGCAAAGCATGAAGCGCATCTTCCCGGACCGTCCGATTGTGGATCTGCCGGATGGAGACCCGATCTTTCACACGGTTTACGACCTCGACGACCGGTACCAGGTGCCGGGACAGTGGGGCGTGCGCACGGGCGTGCCGTTCCGCAATGACGGCTATGTCGCGCACTGGCGCGGCATTTACGACAACAAGGGACGCGTGATGGTCGCCATGACGTTTAACTCCGATCTGGGCGATTCCTGGGAATGGGCTGATTATCCGGGGTATCCGGAGCAGTACTCGGCATTAGGCATGAGAATCGCGGTAAATTACATTATGTATTCACTAACGCATTGATATAAACTCTTGGTACGCAGATATGACACGTATTTTTCCGATTGTCGCGGCGGCGTTTTTGGGCGTTTCGCTCCTTCGAGGGCTGAACACGGATGAAATGAAGATGCTGCAGGATGCAGGCGGTTGGGAGTATGTGACCATGTCGCGGAACGAAATGAACGGTTTCCCGACGCAGCACCCGTGCTTTGACGGCCATCCGCATCCGGGGCAGTGCAGCGGAACTCTGACTTTGACCACGCACAATACGTTTGTTCAAAGCGTGCGGATTCAGGGGCAAACGGTCCGGCGCAGCGGGACGTATGAGCTAAACGGAAACCAATTGGCTTTCATTGACGAGCTGGGCACCAAGGACGGTCCTTACACGCTTGTACTGAATGCGGAGGCCAAGTCTCTCGTTTTGCAGATGCCGCAGGTGAAGATGGAATTTCTGCTTGAATCCGAGTATCGCAAGAATATGCAGGAGCAAAGGAAGCGGGAGCGCACGACGCCAGGCCGATGAAATTTTTTCTCGACACAGCGAATCTGGAAGACCTCAAAAAAGGCGCGGCTTTGGGCATCATTGACGGTGTTACCACGAACCCATCCCTGATTGCCAAGGAAGGCGTGTCGATGGAAGAGCAGATTCGCAAAATTTGTGACATCATCCGGGGCGATGTCAGCGCCGCAGTAGTGACAACCCACCCGCAGGACATGATCGAGGAAGGGCGGCGTTTAAGCAAAATTCATAAGAACGTCGTTGTGAAAGTTCCTTGCACTCCCGAAGGCATTACCGCCGTGTCCGCGCTGGCCGGGGAAGGAATCCGCACGAATGTCACTCTCTGCTTCAGCGCCGCCCAGGCTTTAATCGTCGCCAAAGCGGGCGCATACATCGTCAGTCCCTTTATTGGTCGTTTGGATGATCTGGGCTATAACGGCGCTGACCTGATCAGGGACATCATTACGATTTACCGGAACTACGGATACACGACGCAAGTGCTGGCCGCCTCCGTCCGGGGCACGCTGCATGTGGTGGATGCTGCCAAAGCGGGCGCGCACATC
>CAXTWT010000153.1:0-10992 GCA_964247955.1 uncultured Bryobacteraceae bacterium | reverse complement strand
GACGCTTGGGCGGCCTATGACGAACGCGCTCTGGGAACGCAACTGGGCGGCGCTCTTCGTCAACCGAGCAGCGAGCGCAATCTTCCCAATAAGAATGAAGCAATCAGCTTCGCTGCATACCGTGCGGCCCGTGACCTTTTCCCCGGAGATGACCAGTCCGTGTTTCGTCCGTTAATGGAGCAATTGGGATACAATCCCGACAATACGTCAACCGATACAAGCACTCCTACCGGCGTCGGCAACACGGCTTGCAATGCTGTTTTGCAATTCCGGCATCACGACGGCTCCAATCAGCTCGGCGATCTGAGCGGCAACGGAGTGCCGTATGCCGACTACACCGGGTATGTGCCGCTCAATCCGCCGTCGCCTGTGCCTTCCGATCCCGCCACGGTCGTTGATGTTAATCACTGGCAACCGCTGCAATACTTTGACGCCAGCCACACTTTCGTGACGCAAAGTTTTGTAGGCGCGCATTGGTTTAAAGTTCTTCCGTTTGCTTTGCGCTCCGGCGATGAGTTCCGGGAAGCATTGTCCTCCTTCGGCCCCCCTACGCATGGGTCTGCTGCGTTCTTCGAGGAAGTGGAAGAAATAGTAAGTATGAGCGCAAACCTTGACGACCGTCAGAAGATGATGGCCGAGTATTTCGCGGATGGTCCCCATTCGGAACTGCCTCCCGGCCATTGGAATCTGTTCGCGCAATTTGTTTCAGCACGTGACCACCATGGAGTGGATGAAGACGCCAAAATGTTCTTTGCCCTGACCAATGCGATTTTTGATGCAGGCATCGCAGCGTGGGACGCCAAGCGCGCGTTTGATTCTGTCCGACCCGCAACGGCTGTACCTTTTGTGTTTCAGCACCAATCCATCCGCGCCTGGGGAGGCCCTGGAAAGGGCACGGTCACAATGGATGGCAGGTTCTGGATTCCTTATCAACTAAATACGTTTCCGACTCCTTCCTTTCCGGAATTCATCTCCGGGCATAGCACTTTCAGCGCAGCGGGAGCCGAGATTCTCAGGTTATTCACCCATAGCGACGCGTTCGGCGATTCTGTTACTTTTCCTGTAGGTTCCTCAAGGATAGAGCCTGGCATCACGCCTGCGAACCCGGTGACTTTAGAATGGAAAACCTTTACGGAGGCGGCGAACCAAGCCGGTATCTCGCGACGCTACGGGGGAATTCATTTTAAGGCGGGAGATTTGGCAGGCAGAGCAGTAGGAACAGTTGCGGGGTACCAGGCGTGGATTAAAGCCGAAAGTCTATGGAATGGCTGCCGGTAGGAGCCGCTGCAGCAGCTCCTACATCGTGAACGATAGCAGCCGATTGATTCTTAGTAAGGGGTCTGGCCGCCGGTCGCTCCGTAGACTTCACCAGTGACGTAGCGAGCTTCATTGGAAGCAAGAAATACGTACAGGGGAGCGATCTCGACAGGCTGGGCAGCACGTTCGAATAGCGTGTCCGCGCCGAATTTTTTCACTTTCTCTTCGGGCATAGTGGACGGAATGAGCGGCGTCCACACGGGTCCGGGTGCGACGGCATTCACGCGTACGCCATGCTTCATGGCAAGCTGCGAAAGGGTTTTCGTCAGGCTCACAATGGCTGCCTTGGTAGCCGCGTAAGGAGCTAGGTTCGAACTGGGATCATAAGCCTGAATGGAAGCGGTGTTAATCATCACGCTGCCCGGCTGCATGCGCGGCAGCGCGGCGCGCCCTAGCCAGAAAAGGGCGTAAACGTTGGTCTTAAAGGTACGGTCAAACTCTTCTGTCGGAATCTCCTCCAGCTTTTCGTGGGACATTTGGAAGGCTGCGTTGTGGACCAAAATGTCCAGTTTTCCAAACTCCTTGAATGCGCGTTCCACTACTTCGTTACAGTATTGTTCCTGCTGTAGATCGCCTGGAACTCTAAGAACTTTCCGCCCGGCCTTCTCAATCCAATCGACGGTTTCTTTAGCGTCCCGCTCCTCATCGGGCAGGTAAGACAAAACGACATCAGCGCCTTCACGCGCATAGGCAATCGCAATAGCACGACCGATACCGCTGTCGCCTCCGGTGATGAGCGCTACTTTACCAGTTAATCGGCCCAGTCCCTTATAAGACTCCTCGCCGTGGTCGGGCTTAACGTTCATGTCCTTTTCTATACCGGGGTGTTCGATTTTTTGCTCTTTGTACTCCGGTTTGGGTCCTTGCGATTTCGGATCGATGGTTGCCGGATTCTGTAAGGCGCTGCTTTCTGGCATAAGTCTCTTATGTAAAAACCTCACTCGATGGACCCACCGGCACGAGCATTCCGATGATAGGAAAATCACTGGTTTCCAGAATTCCGCTACCAACAACGAGACGAAACGACCTGAAACGGAATAGTAATCCACATTGCAGAGTGAGCTTAGTAAAAAATTTGTGGATTTCGTAAAATTTTCGTCCTTCTTCTCCTTTTCTTCTCCTTTGGTGGTATATTAATGAAAGACGGTTTTCAGGCGAAGGCAAAGACCCGCCCCAGCGTGAAAAAACGGTAAAGCGATGCGGAAACTTGGTGAAGTTTTCTCCCTTATTATCAACGGTTTGACTCAGGATCAGGTTGCGGAATCCTTTTGGTTAAATCGCGGATCTAATCCAGTAGCCGCTCCTTGCAGTTGTCAGCACAAATCAAAACATAGTTCGCTTTTCTACGCTTGCATTCCATCCCTGGATTTCCAAGCGGTAGATGCATGTACTGGGAAAGGAAAGTAGTTCGATGAATACGGAATTGATTCAACAGCCGGTCGATTTAGCTGCTAATTTTATGCCGGTTTTCACAACAGAGACCGCGCTTCAGCGTTACCAGGCTTTCAAGGACTTCGTCAAGGGAGTTTTGAAGGAGGGCGTTGATTTTGGAAAGAACCCCGGATCTGATCGAGACACTCTCCTGAAACCGGGCGCGGAGAAGCTTTGCACCTTCTTTGGGCTGACGCCTCGTTATGTGCTCGAAGTGGTAATCGAGGACTGGCGCGGCGAGAAGCATGGGCAGCCGTTGTTCTACTACCGTTTCAAGTGCCAACTGTTCCGTGGTGACTTACAGATGGGCGAGGGCATCGGGTCCTGCTCCAGTTGGGAAGCGAAGTATCGCTACCGCTGGGTGGATGAGAATGCCGTCCAGCGTATGGGCCTGGACAAGAATACGTTGGTCACCCGTGGCGGCGCAATCAGCGAATTTGAATTTGCCATCAATAAGTCGGAAACATTTGGGCAGTACGGCAAGCCTGCTGAGTACTGGGCCAAGTGGAAGGCTGCGATTGCCGAAGGCAAAGCGCGCAAGATCAATAAAGCGAAAAAGGACGGCTCCACGAGTCCCGCTTACGAGATGGACATGACTATGTATCGCGTGCCGAACACGGAGTTCGCCGATATCATCAACACGGTTCAGAAGATTGGGCAGAAGCGCGCTTATGTGGCCGCGACACTCAGCGCGACCAACGCCAGTGATTACTTCACGCAGGATCTCGAAGATTATATCGAAGTGGAGGCGGTTCCTGCGGTTCCGACCGGCGGCAACCCGGTGGGCACTCAAGCGGCAGCCGATTATGTCCGCGACCAGAAGCTCCAGCAGCAACGCTTAGAGCAGCAGGAAGTTCCACAAGTAGTTCCGGCAATGCAACCGCAACCCGCCGTGGCGCAAGCGCCGCAACCGGTAATACCGGAAGTAGCGGTTTCTGCACCAGCTATGGAAACGGCAGTTCCGGCATTCAAGGGAAGCAAGAGCGTTCCCGAGGGATTGCAGAGCTTGTGGCGTCAAATGTTCAAGCCGGAGGGTCGCATGCAGGTGTTTGACATGTTCAAGGCTAACTTGGTTAAGTCCTTGGGCGAAGAAGAAGGCACGCGTGCTTTCTATGCCGTGCTCAGCAGGCACAATGCAAAGGAACCGCGTGACTTCAACAAGTCTCTAAGTGATGCGCGTAGGGCAGCGAAGGACATGTACGAGATCGTAGAGCCGCTTCTTTCTAAACAAGCGGCTTAACAAAAGGAGATCCCTAATATGAGCCTGGCAATAGTCGAGGAAAACGTCGGCAAAGTTGCTGTGGCAGCCCAAAAAGGCAAAGCGGTGGCCGAATCGCTGTACAGCATCGAGGATGGCCTCCTAGCCTTGATGGACAGCGAGGAACTCGTATCGGCAGAGCAGGAACAGAAGTTCCAGGCGACTTTAACCGAGCAACTTCGTAAAGCAGTGAGCAAGCGCGATGCGGTAGGCCGGTTTATCCGCCACTGCGAAACCATGGCTGAGGCCAGTAGGTCGGAAGAAATCCGTTTGCGCGACCGGCGCAAATTCTATGAACGCGCTGCCGAGAAGATGCGCGGTTACGTTAAAAATATTTTGCAGATGCTCGGGCCGGATGAGCGGGGCGGTTGGCGCAGGCTGGAAGGCAATACGTTTACCTTCCTGTTGCGTGACAATAACCAGAGCGTGCGAATTGTCCATCCCGAAGCGGTTCCTGACCGTTTCAAGGATGTAACTGTAAGGGTTCCGGCAGATATTCTGCACGAAGTGTTGTCGGCTGTTCCCGATGGGCTTCGAAAGCGTTTCGTGGAGTCAGTTAAGTATACGGAGATTGATATTCCGAAAACTCCGATCAAGAAAGCCTTCGAACACGGGGAGTTTGTGGACGGAGCCGATCTGGTGCATGAAATGGCATTGGTGATTCGCTAGGCGGCAAGTCAAAATGAATACGTGGCGCGATCCAAAACCGAGGCACGGCAATCAGCGTCCGTAAATCCTTCCCTTCATAAACGCATTCTCAGTAAG
The DNA here is from genome assembly GCA_964247955.1 of uncultured Bryobacteraceae bacterium. Taxonomy (GTDB): domain Bacteria; phylum Acidobacteriota; class Terriglobia; order Bryobacterales; family Bryobacteraceae; genus Bog-105. The sequence continues at coordinate 6,221 of CAXTWT010000153.1, read as the reverse complement.
CTGCATCCTGCTCTTTCCCATTGGTTTTTATCTCATTATCCCGGTTTGAGTGAGATTCAGCGTCGGGCTTTGCCGCATACGTTGGCGGGCGAAAACACGCTTATTCTTGCTCCCACCGGCAGCGGGAAAACATTGGCGGCTTTTCTCTCTGTGCTGTCGCAACTAGCAAAACAGGCAGGTGAAAACCAGTTGCCGAATGCGGTCTGCGCGATCTATGTTTCGCCTTTAAAGGCGCTCGATCACGATATTTATCGCAATCTGACTCCGGCTCTGGAAGCAGTCAACGCTGTTCTGCCGCCTTTGCAGCAGATTCGGATGGAGGTGCGCACCGGTGATACGGAATCTGCCGCTCGTCAGCGTCATGGGCGGCAACGTCCGCATCTCCTTCTGACTACCCCTGAAAGCCTCAGCTCGATTCTGTCGCAAGCGGCGTGGCGCGAAACCGGCTTCCGTCCTAATACGGTCGTGGTGGATGAGATCCACTCATTTGCCGAGAACAAGCGCGGGTCTCTGCTGGCTTTGTGTTTGGAGCGTCTTGAACATCGCGCCGGGCGTCCGCTGCAACGGATCGGCGTTTCGGCAACAGCGTGGCCGGTTGAGGCGATTCAAAGGTGGCTTTGCGGCGTGCGGCCCTGTCAGATCGCTTCCGTTGACATTCGCAAGTCTCATCGCCTGGAAATTGTTCCGCCGGAGCCGGAGATGTATCTTCCCGTGGCGGGGTACAATCCGTTTCGCATCGCTCCGACAGTTGCGGATCTGGTAAAGGGCGCGCAGTGCAGTCTTGTTTTTCTGACGACCCGCTCCGGCGTCGAACGGATCGGACTCGCTCTCGGCATCCTGCTGCCGGACCTGGAAGAGCAGATTGCGGTTCACCATGGCTCCGTTGACCGCCAGGAACGCGCAGAGATTGAGGACGGCCTGAAATGGGGACGATGGCGCGCGGTTGTGTCTTCAAGCAGCCTGGAGATGGGCGTGGATTTCGCGAGCGTAGATCAAGTGGTTCTGGTCGGCGCTCCACGCGGCGTCAGCCGGGCCTTACAGCGCCTTGGGCGTAGCGGTCATCGCGTGGACGGCATTGCTGCGGGCGCTTTGGTTCCGCTGAGCCTTCCGGACTTGGTGGAGTGTGTTGCCCTGCGGGAGGCGGCTCGGGCGGGCCGCTTAGACACGCTGCGAATTCCTCAGGCGCCGCTGGACGTGCTGGCGCAGGTGCTGCTGGGCATGAGCATCGAACGCGAGTGGACAACGGACGAAGCTTACCGGCTGGTATGCGGCGCAGGTCCGTACCATCGTTTGCCACGCCGGGACTTCGACGATGTTTTGGTTTACCTTTCCGGCGGAGGGGTGGTGCTTGGCCCTTACGGCACGTTCGGAAAGATTACGCTGCACGAAGGCAAATTCCGCGTGGCGGACCGGAAAACAGCCCGCAATTATTACCTCAACGTGGGAGTCATCAGCACGGAACATGAGATGAGGGTTGTGTCAACGCGCAACCGCCAGCTTGGCGCTGTGGCGGAGTCTTTCATCTCCAGTCTGCAGCCGGATGAAGCATTTATCATAGGCGGCAAAGCGGTGCGCGTAAAGCGCGTGCATGGCAACATTGCCGTTGTTGAACCCGCCAAAGGCGAACAAGTGAGAACGCCGCGTTGGGCAGGCAACAAGATGGCGCTCACCACGCAAATGGCGGACGAAGAACGCAAGCTGCGCCGTCAACTTCGCGATGCGTTTGACCGTGGCGGAGTGTCGGCATGCGCCGCGCATTTGCAAAGAGCGTACAGTCTGGACGATAATGCCGCCTTCCGCATTGCAAAATTTGTGGCGCGTCAGTCGAACGCGCTGCCGGTTCCGACAGATGCGCCTGTTCTGGTCGAGCGACTCGTGAATGGCCGCAATATGTTGCTGATTATTCACATTGTGGCCGGGCGCGCGGTGAATCGCTCGCTGGCCTGGGTAGTAGGAACCCGGTTAACTAACGGCGGAAGCGTTGTGGCAAATTTCGATGACCACGGCTTTCTATTGTCAGTGGATTCGCGGGTGAAGGCGAGTGCGGAAACGCTCCGAGCGGCTTTCAGTCCGCTCCATTTCAAAGACGAGTTGCGCTCGGTGCTATCCACTACGGAGACGCTGGGAACCTCGTTCCGGCACATTGCGGAGATTGGGCAGCTTTTGCCGCGCCGCACGTTGCGGGGAAACGTGGGCGCGCGCGCGGCGACCTGGAACGGCAGTTTGCTTTATAAAACTCTGCTGCAATACGAGCCGGATCATCCGCTCCTGCGCGAAGCGGTGCGCGAGGTGCTGGAAGACCAGTGCGACGCAGAGAGCGCCGTTGCGGAGGCAGCGCGCATTTATGAGACGCCGCTGGAGGTGTACGACCTTCCCCGCCCTTCGCCCTTCGCGCTTCCCTTGTTTGCCTCGTTTAATCGCGAGGTGCTGGTTGCGTCCGATCCTGATCGCGCCTTGGATGAGTTGGTAGCCGCAATTTATGGAGAGTGGGAGGAAAACGAAGAAGCAGCCGATCTCTACATAGACGGAAGAGCAAAATAGGTTTATGCTGCTGCGGTCTGTCAGTATTCTGTTTGTAGTCACCTCTGGGTTCGGACAAAATCCTGTTTCTGATACTGATCAGCAGTACCGAGAAACTCCCACATCGAACTCACCCGACGCCCTGGCACATTTTCGTCAGGGCGAGCGGGGTCTTCACCAGCACGCCTTGCAATCCGCTGCCAGTGAGTTCCAGACGACACTGAGCGATGCTTCTCACACTTCATGGATTGACACTTGGGCGCATTTCTACTGGGGTGAAATCTTTGACCTCACAGGCCAGCGGGACCGCGCCGTGCGGGAGTATCACAGAGCGGCGCAGATCGGTGACAACACGGCAGGGGTTCAGGCGCTGGTCGTGCAACGCCTCCAGCAGGCGGCCACAGCAGACGATGTCAGACCACAGGATATTTTAGTTCCGTATCTGAGCATTCCGAAAGTGCTGACGAGGGTAGCTCCCGTGTACTCACCGGAAGCTCGCCTGGCCGAACTGGAAGGCACCGTCACGCTCGCCGCTACCGTGGCTGCCGACGGTTCAATTACGGAGTCACAGGTAGTAGAACCGCTGGGTTTAGATCTCGACGAAGCGGCAAAAGCGGCAGCAGCGCAGTGGTCGTTTACGCCGGGAACTACCCGAGATGGCCCCACGCCCATGCTGACCACAGTTGACCTTCATTTTTTAATTCCCTTGAAACAATCCCGTTGGCATCTGCTGCGAGCGGACTTCAGCCCGCCCGAGGGAGCGTCACGTCCTCATTTTGTGAGTGTGCGTTATCCGGGTCGAAATGGGATCAGTGAAGATGCAACTGATACTGTTCGTATCGCAGCGATGTTCGGGCGGCAAATGTTCGTGACAGTGTCCTTCGAGGTAGACCAGACGGGTCGCCCGATTCACTTCCTCATTCAGCGGGCTACGGAGCCGCTGTGGGGCAAAGAAGCAGTCACGTTCTTGAGCGGGTGGAGGTTTTCCCCCGGCAGCAGGGACGGAAATCCCGTAAGCGTGCCGTGTACGGTCGACCTAGTTTGGGGAGAAAAAACATTCTCAGAGAGTTCCTTGCAGTGGGCGCAGCAGGCATTTTGGCGGGATGAATCTCCCCACTCATTCCACTAAGATTCTTATGTAGCGTTATCGGATAAGTGCAGCCACCATCCACATACAAACAGCTACAAGCAACGGCAAGCGGCTGAACACAGTCAAATCTGCGATGGGACGGCTACTTTTTGGTCTGTTCTTGCTGTGGAGCACCGGCGTGAGCACTGACGCTTGCAGCTGCATAAAACTGACTGCTCGTTGTGATAACGGATGGAACTCGGGCGAGGCAATCTTTTTCGGAAGAGTTTCCGCCGTGCTGGGCGGTGAGATGGAGCCAATTGGCAACGGATTTTACCGGCTGACGGATCACGAAGTTCACTTCGCCGAAGTAGAGTTTTTTCATGGCGGCAGCAAGGCTGCTCATGAGGCAGTGGTTTTCACAGGCAGCGGCGGCGGAGACTGCGGTTATCCGTTTGTTGCCGGAACGAGCTACCTGGTTTATGCTTTTAACAACAATGGCCGCCTCATGACGGGAATTTGCGGTGAAACAGCTCCGGAAGCAATGGTGAGCGGCGCTTTGCGGGAACTCCGGGCGCTGCGGGACGGCGGACATGTCGATAACTTGTTCGGCACAGTCGGCATTGCTCCTATAGGCTCATGGGAAGGCTTGGTTCAATCCCGCCCGCTTGCCAATGTTCCGGTTTATGCCATCCGAAGGGGAGGAAAACGCTTTGCTGCCAAGACGGACGAACATGGCGTTTATGCGTTCCCTTTCTTACCTCCTGGCACGTACCGGATCAAAGAAGATTTGCCGGCCGGTGTTGTGTTGCCCCGCCACCGGAACGATTACTGGTTACGCCATGCAGAAATCAAGAAGGAAACAACGGGCTCAGGTTGCCGGGTAGACGTCTTTCCGCGTGCAACAGGAAACGAACACTAACGGTATACTCACGAACGATGAACCGCCATTACCTGGCACTGGATCTGGGTGCGGAAAGCGGACGGGCTATGTTGGCCCGACTTGCCGACCGCCGTCTTGAGCTGAACGAACTGCACCGTTTTGCGAATACCCCCGTGTCGCTTCCGACAGGTTTGTACTGGGACAGCCTTCGTCTATTCCATGAAATGTGCGAAGGTATCCGCATCGCCGCGAGGTCGGTCGAAGATCTGGACGGCATTGCCGTTGACACGTGGGGAGTCGATTTCGGTTTGCTTTCCGCTGACGGCGAACTGCTGCATATGCCCCGGCACTATCGGGACAGCCGTACGGTCGGCACATTTGCGGAGGTTTTTGACCGTGTGCCGCGTGCTGAAATCTTCCGGCAAACGGGCGTTCAGTTCATGGAGATTAATTCTCTCTATCAACTGTGGGTATATCAGCGGGACTCTCCCGAGTTGCTGAGCCGGGTTTCGAAGCTGCTGTTCATGCCCGACCTGTTCAATTATTTTCTGACCGGCACCTACGCCGCCGAGCGCACCATCGCCAGCACGTCGCAGTTTTATGATCCCGTCAAAAATTGTTTTGCGACAGATATGCTGCGTAAGCTGGGAGTCGCGGGCAGTTTCTTTCCCGAGTTGATGGACCCCGGCACGGAACTCGGCCCCGTGCTGCCGTATGCCGCCGATCGGTGCGGCTTAAAACACGATACGTCCGTTTACACAACGGGCTCACACGATACCGCTTCCGCCGTGGCCGCTGTGCCTGCCGCCGGAAAGGACGGATGGTGTTACATCAGTTCCGGAACGTGGTCTTTGATGGGAGTCGAAACGGATGCGCCGGTTATCAATAACGCCTCGCTCGAAGCGAACTTTACCAATGAAGTAGGGGTGGGCAATACCATTCGCTTGCTGAAAAACATCCCCGGACTTTGGGTTCTACAGGAATGCAGGCGGGCTTGGGCGAAAGCGGGCGAAGAGTACTCGTACCCCGATCTCATGAATCGCGCCGCTGCCGCGAAGCCGAGCAATACGATCATTGACCTTGACCAGTTTATCTCTCCCGGCAATCATCCGGAGCGCATCTGCGCGTATTGCCGCGCAACCGGGCAGGAAGTTCCGGAAGATCCGGGTGCTGCGGCTCGGGTCGTTCTGCAAAGCCTTGCGGAACGCTATAAGCAGGTATTGGAAACCCTGGAGCGACTGACAGGAAAGAGCATCGAAACCATTCATATTGTCGGCGGCGGATCACGCAACAGCTTGTTGAATCAACTGACAGCCGACCGCACAGGCCGCCGCGTGATTGCCGGGCCAGCCGAGGCTACGGCAGCAGGCAACGCGTTAACGCAAGCCATGGGCAGCGGCGAACTGCAATCTCTGGAAGAGATCCGGGCGGTTGTGCGGGAGTCGTTTGAATTAGAAGAGTTCACGCCGCTTCTTGCCAGATGATGGAGAAACCTTGATGGATGTGTGGGGAAAACCAAGTCGGAAGAGGACTGTAAAAAGCCCTTATCTCACTGCTCTTGCACCCGGTTCAAAAGCTCCGTTATCTCCACAATTTTGATCCCCTGAAAACTGCGGATCGGAAGAAGGTGTTTTTTGGTCTCCCGTTACAATGACCTCGCTTACGGCTGCAACGGCGCACTCAAGAATTTTGTTATCATCCGGGTCATTCTTCACGACATCAAGCGTCACCGCAGGCTCTACCCACTTC
>CAXTWT010000152.1:0-11087 GCA_964247955.1 uncultured Bryobacteraceae bacterium | reverse complement strand
GAAAGCATCTCCAATCCGCTGCTGCGCGTCAGCAAAATGGACAAGATTGCCCAACTGGCGCGGCAGGCTGGAGCGGCGCTAGTCGTGGACAACACCTTCGCGGGCGCTATGCTTTGCTGCCCTCTCCAACTGGGCGCAAACATGGTTGTCCATAGCGCAACCAAATACCTGGCAGGTCACGGCGATGTGCTGGGAGGCATTGTGGTCAGCGACGAGGCGCATCTGGAGCCGGTGCGGGCCTTGGCGCGCATCACCGGCCCGACCCTCGGCCCGTTTGAAAGCTATCTCACGATGCGAGGCATTAAAACCCTTGCCCTGCGCTTTGAACGGCAGTGCCGGAACGCAAAAGCCCTGGCCGAGTGGCTCGAACAGCATCCCTGCGTGGAGCGCGTTTATTACTGCTCCGACCCGAATCATCCCGACGCTGAAGCCATCCGGCAGTTCTTCCAACCCGGCCTGTACGGGGCCATTCTGAGCTTTGAAATCAAGAACGCGGACAAGAATGCTGTCCTTTCTTTTATGGACCGGCTGCAAATGATTGTGCCGGGAACGTCCCTGGGCGACGTTCACACCCTTCTGCTTTACCCGTGGATTGCCTCGCACCGCAACGTGTCCCCCAAAATGCGCGAGCGTATGGGCATCCGCGAAAACCTGGTCCGCATCGCCGCCGGAATCGAGCATATTGATGACATCAAAAAGGATTTAGACAGCGCCCTGCGTGGAACAGCCGGTAAGGCGGTTTAAAATGAAGCCGTACAGATAGGCGAAGAGTCCCGTCCGTGTTTGCGCATCATCGACAAAAAATTCAGCTACTGTTCGCCCTCGCGGACGCTGCCTTAATCGTTCTGGCTTTTGAGGCTGCGTATTTCACCCGCACCCGCTGGGCGCTTGGAACACTGTTCTTTCTGCGGCCTGAGGCGCATATTTTGCTGCTCGCCTTCTGTACGGCGATGTGGGTTTCGTTTGGCTTTCTCGGACGCGTGTACGAATACATGGACTCCGCCAATGGGCGGCAGCTATTCGCCAACACGCTCCGGCAATGCGGATCAGGTATCGTCCTTGTGATTATCTTTCAATACCTGCTGCGGCTTGATCCGCCTCTCAGCCGCAGCTTTCTCCTGCTCTTTTTCGGTTTCAGCCTGATCCTGCTCACCCTTTTCCGCTGGTACTCTCCCGGCCTGATTGGGGCTTTTCAACGCGGCTTCGGCTCGCCGTACCACCTAGTGATTGTGGGCAGCCCGGAAAAATTTTCCGCTCTGGAGCGGCGTTTATGCCAGGATTCGCCTTTCCGTATTCAGGTGATTGCCCGGATCGAGGAAGCGGACTGCTCCGAAAAACTGCCGCAGTTATTGACCAAGCAGGTTGTCGATGAGGTTATCTTCGACGTGGACAGCAGGGTGCTTCCGGGTCTGGAAGAAGTTTTCCTGCAATGCGACGAGGAAGGTATCCGTACCCGCGTCGCCGTTGATTTCTTTCCGCACGTGAATAGCGAAATTACCCTCGATCGCGTAGGTGGCGCGCCCTTGCTTACCTTTTCCGCCGCGCCGCTGGACGATCTTCGGCTCCTGTTAAAGCGTCTTTTTGACATCGTTATTTCCGCTGCCGCCCTGGTGGTACTCGCTCCCTTTTTCGCCTTGATTGCGATGGTAATTAAGCTAACCTCACCCGGCCCTGTCATCTTCCGCCAGTCGCGCTGCGGTCTGAACGGAAGGCGTTTTACCATGTATAAGTTCCGGTCGATGGTGGAAAATGCCGAAGAGAGAAAGCCGGAATTTCAGCATCTCAGCGAGCGGCAAGTTGCTTTCAAACTCTTCCATGACCCGCGTGTTACTCCGTTCGGACGCTGGATACGAAAGTTTTCGGTTGATGAATTTCCGCAGCTTTACAATGTCCTGCGCGGCGACATGTCGATTGTCGGCCCCCGGCCTCCCGTGCCGGAAGAAGTGGACCGCTATGAGCGTTGGCAGCGGCGCCGTCTCCGCATGCGCCCAGGACTGACCTGTCTGTGGGCCGTTTCCGGCCGCGACCGCATCGACTTTAATACCTGGATGCGATTGGACATCTCCTACATTGAAAACTGGTCTCTGCAGCTTGACTGGTCGATTATCCTGCGAACGATTCCGCATGTGCTGGCCGGAAAGGGCGCGCACTAAAGAAACAACTCATGCATCTGATTCCAACTAATGAAGAAGTGATCACCATGCTCCGCCAGACTGGAGCCTTGCGCGAGGGCCACTTCGAGTACCCCAACGGCATGCACACGGATGAATACCTGCAAGTGGCGCTTGCTTTCCGCTATTACGAATGGGCCAAAATCCTGAGCGTCGGCCTGAGCCGCCGACTTCGGGCTGATCCTGAAATTCGGGCCATGATTAAAAATCTATCCATTGTCTGTCCGACTACCGGTGGTTTGCCGATTGCTTACGGCGTTTGCGAAGCCCTTCGCGCTCATCAGGTGTACTGGGCGGAAAAGGAGACTGATGATACACCCATGCACTTCCGGCAGTTCGTGGAACCCGAAAGAGGAGAAAAGGTTCTGCTGGTAGACGACATCCTGCGCTCCGGACGCCGCTTTACGGAACTTCGCAACCTGCTCCAATCCAAGGGCGCGGAAGTGGTCGGTCTTGCCGTGGCTGTGTACCAGCCGAACCCGACCATCGCCAGTTTCGGCAATCTGCCGATCTTTTATCTGGCGAAAATGAGCGCCGTCTATTACAGCAATTCCAACTCCTGCGACCTGTGTCGCCAGGGAGTGCCGGTGGAAAAGGTTTGAGGCTGGAAAGACCTATCCTATAGGTGGGGCGAAGCCGAAACTATCAAACAGGTAAGTGTGTTTGTGATAGAGATAGGTGCGAAGTTCGTGCTTTATAGCGTTTGCAGTTCCGCTGAGATTGGCGCCGTGCTGGCGGTAGAAGAAGTGGTCTCCATGCAGTCCTTGAATTCGAGCTCCGGATGCAGCTAGGCGAATCCAGAACTCATAATCCATCCAACACTGCATACGCTCATCGATACCACCGACCTGTGACCAGAAGTCACGGCGAAAAGCCGAACAGTAGTGTACTGAATTACGCGTCAGAAGCATGCGCAGTGTGGTTGACTCGGGGACGACCCAGCGCTCGTTGGTTGCTCCGAAGAGAATGGCGTCGGGATTTGCGACGTCGGCATCGTTCAAGAGAACCTTGGCGGCTTGGAATAAATAGTTTGGGCCAAGGCGGTCGTCGGCGTCGAGCAGCACCACAAAAGTACTCTCAGCAGCTTCGATCCCACGATTACGTGAGTATCCGGGACCGCATTTGATTCCGTTGCGCAGGTACTTAACATTGGGATGCTGCTGGGCCAAAGCGGTGGCCACTTTGGGAGTTTCGTCGCTAGAAGCATCGTCCACGATGTGGACCTCATAATCGGCGTCATTGGCCAGGACGGACTCTACGGCTTCAGAGAGGTAACGGCCGTAATTGTGGCAGGGAATGACCACGTTCCAGGGGAGTGTGGACCCATTTTTTAGCCGCAACAAACGTAAGGTGCGGCTGATTGCGAGTGCCGCCAATTGTTGGTGACCCGCATCACGCCACAGAGCGATGCCCGGGGTGGAGTGGTCGTCCAGGTGTTCGATATCACCTGCCACGGGGTTATGTCTTCGTTCGAGCAAAAGCGTGAAGAACTTGTCCGCCTCGCGTCGGAACAGCGCATCCCCGCGCCAGGTCGCCGTTAACTCGTTCGGCACGGACAACCACTCTTTACGGAGAAAAGCACCCCAGCCAAGGAGCGCTGCTTGGGAATTACCGTAGACCTGCCGATGCCTCTGGCCCCAGTGGGTAGGTGCGAGAGCGTGCGCAACAGAGTCCGGTCGGCGCAGAAATTGGCGATACAGTCCCGCAATGTCGTGATTAAGAGCGTCATTGTCCTGCATGTAAACTATCGAATTACGTGCTTGGGCGGCGCATAAAAACCGTCCGTAACAGTTCTGATTCTCACTGGACTGTATGACTCGTGTTTTACTATCAATGACCTCTAATTTCGTGTCGGGATTGTTATTCCAGATCAGGATCTCGTCAATGAACTCGCACCGGCGCAACGCGCGTACGATAACCGGCAGGTTATGCGGCCGCTTCCAGGAAAGGAGGCAGGCGCTCACGGGTTCTCCGCCGGGCACCCTCACGACTCCTGCTTCAAGGCGTGAGGGGCGGGGCGCATCCGGTTGGGACAGTTCGGACCGGAGCTCGTGCGCGAACTTGGCGAAAAACCAATCGTCATCGAAGCGGCGCTTTCGCTGCATCCGTGAAACGCGTGCGCCTAGATCGCCAGCCAGCAAGCGCGCGCTAGCAGCGGAAAAGTCGTCGTACTGCTTGAGTCGTTCTATGATGCGATTCAGCCGACCCGGCCTAAAATGAACGGTAGCCAGCCGGAGCCGGTTGTGCAGTACGGGTTCCCATTTAACTTCGTAGGGGAACTGCGAGCGGAAGGCATGCTCTACTTCGACTTCAGGCACTATCCAACACTCGTAACCCAGCGTCCAAAGGCGGAGGCTCAACTCAGAATCTTCTGCGCCCCACAGCACCATGCCGGGATCGAACATTCCTGTCTCGTTGAAGACGTTACGGCGCAGGGCAAGGAAGCACCCGCAGAGCAATGGAACGGGGTAAGGTGTGCTGCCCTGCCGACCAAGCCATTCCACTGCAAGGCTGGCGTCGCGCCATTTCTGTCCGTAACCCGTGCTTCCGGCGGCTCCGGCAGCTATCATACTGATGGCCGGGGCGACAGCGCCCACTTCGGGGCGGGCGAGCAGGTCTAGAAGCGGGTCGGCCCAGCCGAGCGGCGTCAAGACGTGAGCATCGCTAAAGACGAGAACATCCCCTTTTGCGTGTGAAGCTCCGAAATTGCGCGCCCGGGCCACACCCAGCCGCTCGGTCGGGAGCAATAGTGTGACATGGGCATAACCCTCGCTCAGGAATTCGGTGCTTCGATCCATAGAGCCGTCATCCACAACGATGATTTCCGATGAAGGAGGCAGACCGACCAGCAGATTGTCGACGGTGCGGCGCAAATACTCCCCTTCATTGAAGCTGATGATGATAATGCTTAGACTGTTCATAGGGTGATCCCGAACTTGCGGCAGAACCAGTCCGCGTCGTGCTTGCGACGGGTGCGCATAAAAGCGTAGCGAGTCCAAACGTCACTCACCAGAAGGCTGGAAACTGCATCGGAAAAGGCCGGTTTGGAACGAAGGGAAGCCAGGATGCGCTCGAGCGGTGTTCCATCAAAGTGCAGCACAGCGGTTCGCAAGCGATTATAAAGGTAATCATGCCACGCGACCGGGAACGGCTCTTTCTTGAACCAATGCGCCACCTCCGCGCCCGGAACCATGATGACGGGATAGCCGAAAAGCCAGGTTCGGAGGCAGAGTTCGACGTCTTCCATTCCATAGCTGCGCAAGGCTTCGAAACTCCCGATCTCTTCGAAAAACTGGCGGGTCATTGCCATGCACGCGCAGCCGACCAGTGGGACAGGATAGGACGCATCGCCGGCGCGCCCGAGCCACGCCACGCTGAATTCCGAGTCACGGATCGTGAGGCCGAAAGTCGTGGCGGATGGACATTCAAAACTGCTGATCTGCGGGGCCACAATGCCCCCATCGAGTTTGCGAAGCTCTGCCAGAAGCTTCTCGATCCAGCCGGGTCGGGGAAAGCAGTGGGCGTCCATGAACACCAGCACGGGTGCGCGGGCGTGTTGGGCGCCTAGGTTCCGAGCATGGGCAACGCCTTGTCGCTGCGGCAGATCGACCAGCATGACGTTCGCAATGGGCGGATCGGTGCGTAGAAAATCGCAGCAGGAATCAGTAGAGGCATCATTCACAACAATGACCTCGTAACCGCTATCGGTAGTGTCGCGAATGGCCGCAAGAGTTTCAAACAGCCTTCGCGATTCGTTATGGACCGGTAGGACCAAAGATACTTCGGGCGCGATTTGCATTGTAAATACCGGAGCCGCAATCATCCCTATCGTGCGTAGCTCTGAAATGCCGATACTGAGCAGCAATCACAGGAAGAATTGCAAGTTACCGGACCCCAAGCACAAAGGAACTATGATTACATGACAGGTTTTTAGTCACTCGGACTAACGACCGATCAGCAGTATACCGAGGCGCCATCGGGCAACCCCCTTTCAACCAGATGATTTCCATAAACTACAAGACGCGCTCGTCGGCCGGGTAAATCGACAAACGGACATCTCTCGGGTGGATCGGTGCTTAGAAAGGAATTGCCGCTATCCGGCGGGCACCAGAGGAGACGCCTTTCCAGTAGCCAGCAGCGCAGATCAAAATCCCAATCATCGTTGCTGATACGCCACTCATCTCGACCGTCTTCAGCGTTGTAAGTGTAAATGTTACGCGCCCATCCGGCAGTCAAATTCTGTGGGGCTGGTCTTTCTTCGGCGAAATAGGCGATTGGATACGCAGTGTAGCCCAGTTTCATGTGAATGGATGAAACCACTGCCAGCACCGACGGTTGCCTTAATAATCTCGGCACCACGTACGGCGCCTCAGGTCCGCATGAAACCTCAAAATTGCCGCTTTCCGGTTGGTGACCAGCAAATCCGACCGCTCCGAGAAGCACACAAAAATGTGGACAGGATGCCGGTTCCTCCGGAAGGGCATCGCTGCGCCACCACATCCCATCCAATCCGAACCGATCAAAAGTTCGAAGTAGAGGCTGCTGGCAAAATGGGCAGCAACTCATAACTTCTCGTGGAAGCCGCTCGAAATACTCTCGTTCAGCGCGTTTAATCACGGCGAGATGCTGGTCGGCTGATGCAATGGCCTCATTTTCGGATTGACTCCATGGCGGACGCTCGGCGCTGAGGTCCATCGCTTCGTTATATTGTAGTTCCGCCACGGTTCGCGTCCGCAGCAGGATTCGTCTCTCCTCTTCGGTCCACGGAATGAGCATTCTATTTACTCCCTGCTATGGTTGACGAGCTGCTGCTGGCGGACTGCGGCTCTGGGTTGATCTTTCGAAAACTGTATGCGGCCGCCATATGTGCGGCATTCGGGATGACGTACGCAGTGCCATCGGCGTGAAACATCAGAACCGGAAATCTCGGTCCAGACCAGATACCGGCTTCATTCAAATTGCGCTGATCCCAAAGGTCATAAGGACCGCATTGGACAAACTCTTCTCCTAATCGGCGGTTTAAGGCGGCACGAATCCTTTCTCCGTCTGCATGGGTCCAGGCATTCATTCCACTACTCGCCGAGTACACGCCATCCAGGCAGTAGCCCGGATAAAAAGCAGTGCCCGCTCGGTCGCGAATGACATAGCCCTCGGCAGGTGAACCGATTTCGAAACCGTTGCTCTCGAGTTGCCGCTTGTAGACCGAGTAAGTCCGTGGCTGCTCTGTCTGCTGCAATCGCCGCACTATATCTGCATCCTCCGGATCAGCAGCAATGAGACCGGCGTTCGGTTCAGTACTGCGGGTAGTGCCTTCGAGCAACGGAGGACGCGGGCGGAAACCCTTTCTACCTATGTAGAGTTCTGCCGATGCACTGGCCGCGCGAACGAAAACGATAAGATCCATCTCGCGCGCGATTTCTTTAAACGCGTGGCGGTCGCGTCGGCGTAACAGATCCGGGTAAGGTCCGGCAACAGTCCAGACATCACGTGCATTGTCGATGGGAGGTCCGAATGCGCCCTCCAGTGCGCTGTCGAGAAACGCGCCTGAGCGATCCCGCCGAATGAGATATATATTAGGAGGGTTTGTCAGGCAGAAAGCCTCAGTCATGTATTGGCGGACGCTGCTCTCATTGAGGTTCAGAACCTGAAGATAGCGCACGAGTTCTGCGGCGCTGGCCGCTCGCAGCCGCTGTTGACGCAACTCCGATACAATCTCTCGAATTATCTCGGTTGCCATGCTGAAACCTGCTCAAAATCGAACTTCATTTACGGCTTTTTCTCCAGAGCGAAACTCCACTTCACTTGCCTGACGAACGAATCGTTTTCCGCCACGACCGCAGCGTGTTCGAGCTTCATTGTGTAACCGTACGTGTCGGCATATTGCTTCCAATATTTCCAGGATGGAGCGCCGTTCAAGGCTTCTGCTACTCTCTCTGGCGGCATGGCTTCCAGAAGCTCGTTTCTTCCAAGCTTTGGGTTTTTCGCCGATATTTCTTTAGCCATCGGGTCTTTCAGCAATGCCTCTTCAACCCCCCTTAAGTTATCGAGCGCGAACTCACCATGAATTCCCTTGACGGAAGCCCCCATCGCCTTAGCGGTTTCCTCAAAATGCTTAAACATCCAAGGATAAAGTTCATCTGCTCGAAAATCCGGCGCGCGGACGCCTACCCTTTTACCGCTGGTAACGCTTGTTCGAACCATCTCGACGTGGATATATCCGTTATCCAATTCCGCCTTGAATTGCAGTTGTTGTTTGGTTCTCTGTTTCTCCGAGAGTGGAATTCTGCGGTCAAGTTCAATTTTAGTTTCGGTGACTATGTTGTCCCACCACGCTTTTTTGTCTTTGAGTGCCTCTTCCAGTGTCCGTCTCGACGGCGGCGCGGGTGGCTGCGGAGGCTCGGCCTCGATGATCGGGGACCGGTAAGGGTCATCCCGGATGATAGTGGTGTGCTGCCCCTCGTCGGTGTGGCCGTTAATCTTGGGCGCTTGTGAAACATCAATTTCGTTGCTCGGGTCGGCGAATTTCTTGAGGCGCTCCGCCGGTGTCGGGTCGGGATTGCCCGCAGGGGGTTTGGGCTGCGGAGAATTGAAGTGGGCTAATTCCTTTGCATTGGCCTTCACGTTCACAACCAGCAGAGCCGACTGTCCCGCCAACTGTGCAAAAAGCATCATGAGTCTTTTGAGCTTTTGGTCGGGCGAGATACTGGAATTGTTCATCAGGGATTCCATCTCGGTAACGTGCGCGTCCGCTATGACCACTCCCGTCAGCACGTCGACGCCTATTGATCCATAGAAGATCCCCCGTGCCGTGCGCAGCGGGATAAGCCCCTTGATCGCGGCGCCCCTCGCCCACGAAGTGCCCACACCAAACAGGCAGCCAGCGATTGATAATACATCAATTGCTTCGTCTTTCCAATCTCTGTTGAAGTCGTCCTGGTATTGTTCGGCCAAGTGAATCGCGCCCTGGGCAGCGCCGGCGATTGCCCCTGCAACGCCAGCCCATATCGCGAATGAAGCGAGTTGAGATCCCGGCACTGGCGCAATAAGGGTGATGATGCCTACCACGATAAGCGAGAATATTCCAACCCACCCTAGAAACTCATCTACGTCGTCCCACCAAGTTGAACCGCTGGTTGCGAACGTACCGCTGATCTCAGTTTTGCTGCAGAAACCCGCCGGTATCGTGTAGCTTACGGTACCCTTTGGATAGCGGTTTCCGATTCGCAAGATATAGTAGTTCGACCACACCTTGACGGCAGTCATTACGGCTTCGTAATCAGTTGTGCCATCCCCATCGTATTCGCCGGTCCGGCCACGATCGACGGGATTCGTCCAGTCCACCAATCTCCATTCCATGTTTCCACTGGTGGGTAGCCGGTACGTGCCCGCCACCGCTGGAATCCGCTTGGCGAGGAAGAGCTTCAGTTCGCTATCCGCAGCCGACGCATTTGGGTCATCGAGGTGGTGCGTCGCAGTGATTGGGTGGCGTTCCCAGATTGCATTATCATCGGTGCCGCCCTTATAGCCCGGCATGGTGGAAGTCAGTCGCCGTGTCAACGCCTCAATTTCAGCGGCGAGCGTTTCGAGTAATTGCTGGTGCTCTTGGTAAAGTTCCGTACCGCTCACCACCGCCGGATTCGGGAACTGCTTCAGTCCAGCCTGATATAGAACTGTCCGATATCGTTTAATCCCGGACAGCGCCGAGTACGGGTCCAGAGTATGCGTGGTCTGTCCCAGCGCCGGATCAAACAGAAACGCTTCTTCTGTTTCTACACACTGAGGATAAAGAGAGGTCTCCCAGGCATTCCACGCGGCCTGAGTGCGCGCTCTGGCCTCGGGTGAGTCGCTTGGGTCACTGATACCGAGCTTATCTGCGGCACTCCAGCTAGGATCGGGCTTCTGCTTCCAGGCCGTACATGCGATGATGAACCGGCCAGGCTGATCGAACTTGATGCTCCAGGATTCCGCGATTGGCCCTTTTACTAGACCTTCTGCAATTGCCTCTCCAGGACGTCCGGTCTCAGTCGCATTTGCCCGCCACCACTGCGGCTCCCAATCGAAGCCATGGTCCGCATCGATAATTTTGTTAGACACCAACCGGAATACGACAGTCTCGCCCGTCTTAACGGTCATGAAGTTGGGAATGGCAACGATCTTGTATGTCCGCGACATCAGTCTAGACCTTGATCCCAGTAATAGTAATTGACGTTCTCATGCGTCGGCAACCCTCCTCGCGCCATCAGGAGAATAGCCGCTTTCAGATCATCCCCCTTGAGCGATTTATAAACGTCTTCCACCATCCCCTCACCGGACAGATCGTTGAAATAAGTGGCGTAGGCTTGAGCGGCCGCCTTTAGCAGGGTCGAGGAATGACCCAGGACAAAGTGGGTTTGGTCGGCATTCTTGGCCTTACAGGCGCTATGCGCTCGCGCCGCCAGCGATTTCGCCTTAACGTCGTCCTGGTCTGTGTAGACGATATTGACCGGTCCTGGCGGTGGGTCCTCTACAATACCTTGACCGTTGTGATCCAATTGCCCGCTTCGCGTTGATCCATCTGCCAGCGTGACTTGATAGGCAGCTTCGGGAATCGGCACTCCATCCGGATTCTCCAGATAAATGAAAAACTTCTTGGAATGTGAACAGGAGCTACTTGGATCGTCTGGAGCCCCCGAGCCGGCAGCATTGGCATCCGCGCCAGCTCCCGACAAGGCACTGGCGCTGACTTGCGGAACTGGCGTAGGGGTTGGAGCGGGTGTAGGCACCAGTCCTGGAGTCGGTGTGGGTGCAGACGTGGGAGTCGGCGTCGGAACTGGCGTAGGGGTCGGAGTGGGATTCGGGGTGGGGCTAGGTGTAGGGGTCGGCGTGGGAGCAGGAGTTGGTGTAGGCGCAGGCGTGGGCGTCAGCCCAGGGATGGGT
>CAXTWT010000151.1:7415-11179 GCA_964247955.1 uncultured Bryobacteraceae bacterium | reverse complement strand
GTCGTCAAGCGAGGGATCTGGTTGGCAGTTTGCGGCCTGCTGCCGGGATGGATCGCCTCTTACTTCCTGACCCGTTATCTTTCCCATCTGCTATACAAAGTCAACGTTCACGACTTTGCCGTTTTCAGCATCGCCGGCGGCGTCCTGTTCCTGGCGGCAGGGCTGGCCAGCTACTTCCCTGCCCGGCGCGCCTCCCGCACTGATCCGGTGAGCGCTTTGCGGTGGGAATAATGATTGAGAGCTTTCAACGCTCCGGCGGACATAGAAGCGGTATCGTTTCCCTCCGATTGCGTCGGTATACTTGAAAATCGTTGACATCTGTTGTAATCACAGTGTGTTTCGGATACAGCTCGCTCATACGGATGAGGCATAAGTCTGCCATATCAGGTTGACGATCTTTATATTTACTGGCCAGTTCCGCTAGTCGCGGAAGGTGATCATCTACGGTGAAGGCAAGCTGGACCAGCCCAGTCTGAACAAAATCGAAGACCAGCAGCGCATCACCCAAATGAAACGCTGCTTCCGCAAGGACAGCCTCACAGGTGAGCAATGGGTCTGTTACCCGTTGAGCAAGTTGAACGGCCCATTGATGGTGAAAGTCACTACGGTTGCCAAACGCCACTAAAAAGCCGGTATCGGTTATGGCTTTCACCTTTTCGAGAATCCTTTGCGCACCGAAAGGTCAGGGGCCGCTGATACTTTGCCTGCTAAATGTAGGAACGGGCGATCTTCGGTTGTACGCGCCATCTCCAATTGGTCCCTGATAACTTTTCCCTGTGACACGCCCAACTTCGTAGCTGTATTACTGAGCCACTCTGCCAGATCATCCGGCAATCGAACAGTAATTGTGCTACCCATTTGCTTTGAATGTAACACATAATTCCAAGGGAGATTGCTGTACATCGTAAGTTGGGGCGCTCTGCCTACCGGCGAACGCTAGACTCAAGAATGTGAACGAAGCAGCTCGCTTCATTGAAATACAATCATCCGTCCGCCCCAAGGTAGCCGTTGTGCTGGGGAGCGGACTGGGCGCATTCGCCGACTCGCTTGCCAATGGAGTGCGCATTCCTTACAGCGAATTGCCGGATTTTCCCGTTTCCACAGCCGTTGGTCACGCCGGTGAACTGGTGATCGGTACGCTGGGCGTGAATGGGAGAGCGGCTCTGGACGTAGTTGTAATGTCCGGGCGCTTTCATCTGTATGAGGGCTACACGGCGCAGCAGATTGTTGCCGGGATTCGTTTGTTTCGGGAACTCGGTGTGGAGCGCGTTGTCTTGACCAATGCGGCAGGCGGGATCAATTTGGCCTTCCGTCAGGGCGAGTTGGTGCTGATCTCCGATCACATTAACATGCAAGGGACAAATCCGCTTGTCGGGCCCAATGACGCGACGATTGGCCCGAGATTTCCCGACATGACGGAAGTTTATCCGGCTGCCTTACGTGAGATCGCCAAAGACACCGCAAACGAACTCGGCATTGTTCTGCAGGAGGGAGTCTACGCCGCAGTGCTCGGCCCCAGCTATGAGACCCCGGCGGAAATTCGCTTTTTCAAAACAATAGGAGCCGATCTGGTCGGAATGTCCACGGTGGCCGAAGCCATTGCCGCTACTCACATGGGCATGCAGGTTCTCGGCATCTCCTGCGTAACCAACGCAGCGGCCGGATTGAGCGGAGAAAAGCTCAGTCATTTGGAAGTGCTGGAAACCGGGCACCGAGCTTCACGCACGTTTATAAAACTATTAACCGCACTGCTGCCGAGGCTCCTGCCCGGTGGGTGAAGCAACAGGCATCGTTCTCTTCGACATTGATGGAACGCTGCTGCGCGGCGCTGGCCCGCACCATAGAGAAGCGCTGATTGAGGGTATTCGGCTTGTCACTGGAATAAGAACCACTCTTGACGGCGTTGCCACTGCCGGAACGCTTGACCGGGATCTGATTACCGCCATGTTGCAAGCGGCCGGATATCCGAATGGTAAAATCCGTGCCGCGCTTCCTGACATCGTGGCAGCCTGTCAGTTTGCTTATTGCGAAAACTGCGCACCGCATTTGCAGCAGTTTGTTTGCCCCGGCGTTCGTGAGTTTCTCCAACAACTACAGAAGCGTCATGCCGTGCTCGGTTTGGTGACCGGAAATCTCAGCGAGATCGGATGGAAGAAGGTAGAGTTGGCAGGCTTGCGCGAATACTTCGCCGTGGGCGCATTTTCAGAAGACGGCCATACTAGAGCCGAACTGGCCCGGATCGCCGCCGAACGGGCGAGAGCATCTTGCCAAAATATACAGGGTTGTCCCGTTACATTAGTCGGCGATCACGCGAACGATATCCTGGCGGCGAAAGAAAATCAATTTCGATCTCTGGCTGTTGCCACCGGAGTCAGTACGGTAGAGGAGCTCCGAAAATTCCTACCTGATATTATTGCGCCGGACCTCACGAGCATCGATCCGGCGCAGCTTCTCGTGTCGCCAGCTTAAACCGTCGCTGCCTGTTCAAAGAACACTTCGATCTTGCCCGCTTCGTCGGGAGCAAGGTGGAAATCCAAAGCTCCGATGACGCCTTCCACTTGATCGGCGCGGCGCAAACCTACAATCGCAGCGGTCACGGCGGAATTACACAAAGTCCAGGCCAGCGCCACTTCGCCCGGCGTGCGGCCATGCATCTTACCGATGGCGGCCAGGAGTTCGACCAGTTTCAGATTGCGGCTAAGCAAAGGGTCTTGAAAGTCCTTGTCGCGGCTGCGCCAATCGTCCTGCGGCAAGCTTTGTGCGCGTTCCTTAGTCATTTTGCCGGTTAACAGCCCGGCGCGCATGGGGGAGTAAACGATCACGCCAATGTTGTTTTCCTTAGCAAAAGGAAGAATTTCCGGCTCCGCTTGTCGCGCCAGCAGCGAGTAGGGAGGCTGCAGAGACGTAATCGGCGTAATCGCCTGCGCCCGCTTCATTTGCGCAACGTTGAAGTTAGACACCCCGATCCAGCGCACCTTGCCTTCTTGCTGAAGTCGCGCCATCTCCGTCCAGCCTTCTTCAATGTCTGCTTCCGGATCAGGCCAATGAATCTGATACAGGTCGATTTGCTCCACTTGCAAGCGTTGCAAACTGGCTTCACACTCCTGGCGGATGGAATCCGCCTTCAAGGAAGGAAAGATGTTGCCGTTTTCGTCCCAACGGCGCTCGCATTTTGTGAAAATGTAAGGCTTTTTTGAAACTTCTTTCAGAGTTCGGCCGACTACCTCTTCCGAGTGGCCCAATCCATACACAGCCGCTGTGTCGATCCAGTTCATACCGGCATCCAGCGCAGCGCGAATCGCAGCGGCGGAGTCGGCATCATCCTGTTGCCCCCAGGCAAACTTCCAGCCCGCGCCGCCCATGGCCCAAGCGCCGACGCCTAAGGCCGTGATCTCCAGATCGCTATTTCCAAGTTTTTTCGTCTCGCTCACACCTCATGGATGCGAAAAGCAGGGAGAAGTGTCCACCCCCTAATCCGTCCTGCGGCTAGGGGGTGTATAAAGCCCCTCGGCGGGTTCTCAGTACTACACGTTTTGTGTCACCTTACACCCCAGGATGCAATAGCTTTGCTTTTCATTTGCCCATAAACTCGAATCAATAGCAGGACATAAAAAGTCCCCACAGGCCAAAGAAACCGCGCGGTTCTCTCAGCCCCAAAAAGCTCAGGAGAACAAACACATGAAAAAGTTATTTTCGATTTTCGTATTAGCCGCCGCAGCGCTCTCAGCGACCCCGGCAACCAGTCAATTGACGCTCGTGAACGC
>CAXTWT010000151.1:0-7315 GCA_964247955.1 uncultured Bryobacteraceae bacterium | reverse complement strand
ACATTCAACATGCCGCCTGGAACATTACTGATTCGAATTATGGGATCAACGACGCCGCGCAGAGCTATGTGCAGCAGGCGCAGACAAACTACGCCAACGTGAACATTGCCGGTTTCGAGGTTCTTTCCGATGTGAATGGCAGCCAGCAGGAATTTATGATCTGCAACCCGTCAGCCGCAGCTCCCGAGCCAGGCTCCTTCGCGATGCTCGGCGGCGGCCTGCTGTTCGGCCTCGGTTTGATCCGGCGCAACCGCAAAAAAGCTTAACGATTCATTCCTACCTCGAAAGCACCGGTCGGCGACATCGTCGACCGGTTTGTCATTTTAGGACCTCGACATCGGGCATTTTGCGGCCACGGCTCCGAATCATGTATTTGAACTTTCCTGTGCCGCAAGGCGGATAAGATGCGCCACGGTAGTAACTCAAGCCGTACATCCAGTCCCGGTCCGTGCCTCCGTCACAGGTTTGAGCGGCAATCTTCGAGGTCGCCCGCCATAGGCTCCGGGCAGAAACTTGCGAATCAAGCACCGGATAAGCCACGGTTTTCAAAAACATTCCTTCCAGGGCCATACAAAGCACGAGAAGCAAACCAGGAAAGAATCGCTCTGGAAGCGTAACAATGATTAGAGGCAGCACAACGTAAACGACCTGTAAAGGAGTGAGATGTTGTGTCTTCGTAAGGGTGATTCGGCCCAAGGAGAGCGATCCGGTCAAGATGGGCGCGAGCAGCGGAACACCAGCGATGCAAACGGCAGAAGGCAGCAGCCAAAAGCGTGAAACGGCAACTGTTTTTTGCTTCTCGAACTGCCCGCCGAGAAGAGCAAAGAAGCTGGGGAGCAGCGGCAACAAATAGCCGGGAAGCTTGTTAAGCGGGATGCTGAAAAAGACCACCCCGAACACGACCACCGTCAACAGAAAACTCCGGCGCTGATCCCAGGCTCCATCACGTTTTGCAAACAGCCCTAATAGCAGCGTCCAAGGGAAGATGGCGCCCAAAAAGACCGGCAAATAATAGTAAGGAGGTTGAACGTGCAAAAGAGAAGCGGAATATACTCGCTGCCAATGGTGCTTCACGAACAAATCCTCGACAAACGGGTATCCATTGCGTGAGTACATGATGGAGTACCAGGGCAGCGCTGTTAACAGGCAAGCCGACAGAGCAAGCCACCATTTGCGCCAGTAGGCGCGCAAGAACCAGGCAAACGGCAATGCCAATGCAATTGGAACAAGCCCTTTTGCTAAAACAGCCAAGCCCATGCAGCATCCGACGCCCAGAAACGTGGCAGTCAGATGCTTCCTATCCGGTTCCGGGCGGAGCAGGGGCAAGACAAGCAAAACTGCCAGCGAAAAGAAAACCGATAAGGGCAGATCTGTGGAACCAACGCTGCTGTAAGCCAGCCATCCGGCGGAAGTAGCAAGAAGTGCTGTTGCGACGGTCGCTGCGGTTCCTGTAAACTCGCGCTTTAACCAGACGAAGTACAGGCCCAAGAACAGTAAGCTCAGCAGGGCCACCGGCAAGCGGCTGCACAAATCCGGTCCCAGCCCTGCTGCGGCGCCGACCGCAGTCATCCAGTACAGAAGCGGCGGCTTTTCAAACCACGGTTTGCCCCAGAGCCGGGGCGTAACCAGATCGCCTGTCTGGGCCATGGCTCTGCCGATAGCGGCGTACCGGGGTTCATCCGGCCCAAAAACGCCAAACCCGTCCAAGTTGTAAAGGTAAAGAACGGCAATGGCGACGGCTAACGCCCCTGCCGCAAAGCGTTTATGCGTCAACGACAATTCTCAGTATAGTGAGGCTCGGCAGCACCGTACTTTACACTGAGGATGAATGACGCCGCGAAAATGGGTGATGACTGCGGTCCTCACAGCCGCAATGGTATGCCGCCTTTCCGGCGGTAGCGACGGATCGCAGCCGAAAATTGATAAGACGAAACTGGAAGCCTTCATACGGTACACGGAAGGCTACACGACGCTTGTCAAGATTGCGGTGGACGATCCCGTTCCCAGCGCGTTTGGAGGGTTTTCGCGGGTAGTCGTTCATCTGAGCATGGGCAAGCAACAAAGAATCGAAAAGGTTTATTTCCTTTCTTCCGACGGGCAGCACTTTGTGAACGGCACGATCTGGGATCTCAACAAATCGCCCTATTTGGACACGCTTTCGCATCTTCCCATCGACGGACCATCTTACGGGCCGCCCGGCGCTCCCCTGACCATGGTTGTGTTCAGCGATTTTGAGTGTCCCTACTGCCGCGAGTTTGCCCGGACCATGCGAAATCAACTGCCGAAACAGTACCCGAACGACGTGCGAGTCATCTTCAAAGATTTTCCGATTGAGTCGATTCATCCGTGGGCGTTTGCGGCAGCCGAGGCGTCCCACTGCATTGGCGACAATAATCCCGGTGCGTTTTGGGCCTTTCATGACTGGATTTTTGAACATCAGGGGGAAGTCAATGCAGGAAACATTCGCGAAAAGGTAACGGCTTTCGCCAAGTCTCAAGGATTGGACGATGCCAAGGCGGGGGCCTGCCTGGATGCTCACGCCAAGGCTGGCGTGGTTAGGGCCGGTATGAAGGCGGGCGAGGCGCTGGGAATTCAGCAAACGCCCACATTCTTCTTGAACGGGCGCATGATGGGCGGCGCGCTTCCCTGGGAGCAGCTAGGCCCGGTAATACAACTGGAGCTTACCCGCCCCAAGGAAGTTCCGGGGCCGTCTTCTGTAAAATCATCCGAAATAAAGTCCGGCTCGTAGATACTACATATCCCGTAACGCTTAGTTTCCAACTAGCGTTGACAGATTTAGGCTCCTGGAATGGATACTTGTGCCGATAGATAGAAAGAGCGTCAACAGCACGTCGACAAATTTATGAAACAAGGCGGAACTGGCTTGGAAGCCATTGCGGACTTATCGATGAACTCCCCCGGCATTGAATCGTTTCGGTTGCCCCCCCTGATCCTGCACCCTTTTTCGGGGCCGGAAGACAACTCGGCTTTACTGGAGAGCTCACGCGCCAGCCTTGTCCTGCAAGGATTCCTGCCGTGTCCTGATACTCCAGCCGAAGATCTTGACCAGCAATTGCTGCGCGGCAGGTATGCCGAACTGCGCATGTTATTTTACATTGGCAAAGACCTGAAGCGGTGGATGGAACAGTGTACCGAAAGCGCGGTCTTTTCCGGACAGTTTATGGGGCAGCGGCTTCGACCGGAAACGTTCGCTGTGTTTCTGGTGCAGCATGTGCCGGATCATGTCCGAACCAAATTGGAAACCTGGGGAGTTCTCGACTTTTGCGCCCTGTTCCGGCGATCCATCGGTCTGCATACCGTGTTTCATGAGTTCCCGGCAGCCGCAAACTTTTCCCCGGATTTCCTGCGCCGCTACCACCGCCACCTGGATCTTTGGTACGAGCAGAATCTGCGTGAGTGCGTCTTTGACCGGCCGCAACCGCATCAGTTCACATTTGACCTGTTTGCTTCGGGCGAATACACGCTGATGCTGGAGCAGAGTTGGGGAGACGCAACGCCCAATACATAAAGCAATTGGGGAGCGCCGGGAGTAAGCTGTAAGGATGAATCTGCCCCGGTTCGTTCTTGCCGAACAACACTTTCCCCAGCGCGCCATCCCGGACATCCCGGCGCATATCCGTAAGGAGCTAGGCGGAGCTGATTTTGCCGCACGGGTCCCCAAGGGCGCTCGTATTGCCATCGGCGTGGGAAGCCGTGGCATTTCAAATATCGCGACGGTCGTAAGGTCGGTGGTTGAGTTCTGGAAGGAGCAGGGAGCACGGCCTTTCCTGTTTCCCGCGATGGGCAGCCATGGCGCGGCCACGGCGGAAGGCCAAGCGGACGTTCTGGCCCATTACGGCATCCACGAAGCGACAATGGGCGTGCCGGTTATCAGCTCCCTGGATGTCGTTTCGCTGGGTAAGACCCCGGAAGGGATCGAGATCTTTATCGACAAAAACGCTTATGAAGCGGATGCCATTTTTCTGGTGGGCCGCATCAAGTGGCATACCGACTTTTCGGGCGCGCTGGAAAGCGGATTGTTCAAGATGATGGCAATCGGCCTCGGCAAGTTCGCGGGCGCCCGCCAGTATCACACCTTTGCCTATCGTCTTGGGTTGGAGCAAGTGATCCGGAGCGCCGGGTCGAAAATTTTCGATACGGGCAAAATCTTGGGCGGATTGGCCATTCAGGAGGGCGCGCATCATGAAACAGCGGGGTTGGTGGCGGTGAGCGGGTCGCAAGGGCGTGAAGCCATGATGGCGCAAGAAGAAGCATTGCTGCGGGAAGCGAAGTCGTGGATGGCGAAGCTGCCTGCACCCGAGATCGACATCCTGATTATTGACGAGATCGGCAAGAATATCAGCGGCGCGGGAATGGACACAAAAGTCATCAACCGCAGCGTCAACTGCCAATATAATCCTTTTCCGGATCTCCCGTTTATTCATCGCATTTACGTGCGCGGCTTGACCAACCTGACCTACGGCAGCGCCGTCGGTTTGGGCATGGCCGACGTGATTCATGACCGGCTGCTGAACGGTGTTGACTGGAAACCGACTTACATCAATTCGCTCACGGCGTCGACCCCGGCAGCCATTCGCACGCCCATTCATTTTCCGAGCGATCTCGAAGCGCTTACTAAAATCGCTCCCACAGTAGGCAAAACGGATCTATCGGAGGTCACCTATTGCCGGATTCGAAATACGCTGGAACTGACTCACTTTGCCGTGAGCGAGAACCTCATTCCGACCTTATCCGGCAACGTCGCCGTCATTTCCGAGCCGTTTGAAGCGCCGTTCGACGCGGCAGGCGATCTGAAAGACTTCCGTACCCCGAGCGAGCTTTCACCGGAAAACGAAGAATTCGAGGAAGCGGGCCAGGAAGGTTCGGCGTTGCGGGAGATTGTGCGCGGCTAAGGGCTGCAAATACAATAAAACAAAACTCTTACGATCTGTTTTGCATCTAAAAAACAGACGAATGGAGATCCGGCAGAAGTTGCGCGTGCTGGCCGACGCAGCGAAATATGATGCGTCCTGCGCCAGCAGCGGTTCCCGACGGGCAGCCGTCAAGGGCGGCCTCGGCAACACCGACGGCATGGGGATCTGTCACAGTTTTACGCCGGACGGCCGTTGTGTCTCACTGTTGAAGCTGCTGCTCACCAACTACTGCATTTACGATTGCAGCTATTGCGTCAACCGCATTTCCAGCGACACGAAGCGGGCGCGTTTTACCCCGGAAGAAGTCGTTTACCTGACAATTGAGTTCTATAAACGCAACTACATCGAAGGTTTATTCCTGAGTTCGGGCATCATTCAAAGCCCGGATTACACGATGGAGCAACTGGTGCGCGTCGCCCAAACGCTGCGGCTCCATCACGGCTTCGGCGGTTATATTCATTTGAAAGCCGTGCCGGGCGCATCGGAAGAGTTGATGCGGGCAGCCGGGCAATGGGCCGACCGTTTGAGCGCCAATATCGAACTGGCGCGGAACAGCGATCTGGTGCAACTGGCTCCTGCTAAAAACCATAGCGAAATCGAGGGTTCCATGCGGCAGATTGCCCACGGCATTCTGGAGGCAAAAGACAAGACAGACCGCAGCGGCAAAGGTCCGCGTTTTGCTCCCGCCGGGCAAAGCACCCAATTTATTGTGGGCGCGACCGACGCGCCGGATGCCGTTTTGCTGGAAAAGTCGGCCAGTTTGTATAAGAACTACGGGTTGCGCCGCGCTTATTATTCCGCGTTCAGCCCGATTCCGCACGCCGACCCTGCCCTGCCCTTAAAAAAGATTCCGCTCGTACGCGAACATCGCTTATATCAAGCTGACTGGCTCATGCGGTTTTACGGGTTTTCCGCTGACGAGTTGACCACTGAGGCGGATCGCAATCTGCCGCTCGATCAAGATCCGAAGCTGGCCTGGGCGCTGCGCCACCGTGAATTTTTCCCTGTTGATGTCAACAAAGCGGGCGGACGCGCCCTGTTAAGGGTTCCCGGCTTCGGCGTCCGCAACGTGCAGCGCATTTTGCGAGTGCGGCGTTACCGGGCGCTGACGCTGGCGGATTTGGCGAAGCTGAAGATTTCGGTCAAAAAATCGCAGTATTTCATCGTCACGGCGGACCACAACCCGGCGACAGCGGAGATCGATGGTTCAAAGCTGCCGCAGCGGTTTATTCCGCCGCAACAGCAATTAGCGTTATTTGAAACGGCGGAAACGGCCCGGTCGGGTGAGCTATGACCACGGCCACGGCCCAAAGTTTTGCCGATTGGCGGACGGCAGCTCGAAACTTATTGCTTCACGATGTCGCGCCGGATCAAGTGCTATGGTCGCCCGGTTTGTTTAATGAACCGGTGCCGGAGGGTGCGGCTCCGATAGCTGCTACCGTACCGAAAGAGTTCCTCGACCTTGCAAAGATCGTGGCGATGCATCGCGATGAAACGCGGTGGGCGCTTTTATACCGCGTTCTGTATCGGATTACGCACGGGGAGCGCAATCTGTTGAAAATTGATATCGATGACGATACGCGCCAGTTGGGCCTAATGCAACGGGCGGTTCACCATGACATTCACAAGATGAGAGCCTTCGTGCGGTTTCGACGTGTTCGCGGCTCCGACCCGGAACAGTTTGTCGCGTGGCACAAACCGGATCATTACATCGTGGAAGCCGACGCGCCTTGGTTTGCGGCCCGTTTCGCGGCGATGCGCTGGTCTATCCTCACTCCTGATTGCAGCGCATACTGGGACTTGGAAACGCTGACGTTCGGGCCGGGGGTACGGAGATCGGAAGCGCCGTCAGAAGACACGCTTGAGGATTTGTGGCGCGATTATTACGCGTCCATTTTTAATCCGGCTAGGATTAAGATCAAAGCGATGCAGGCAGGAATGCCGACCCGGCACTGGGCGACACTGCCGGAAGCGCAAACCATTCCTAATTTGCTTGCTCAGGCCAATGGACGTGTGATGGAAATGTCAAACAGCCAGAAATCTTCCGCAGCGCCGTTCGTTCCGGCAACCGAAAATATTGATGAATTGCGGGCAGCCGCACCGGGATGCCGTGGCTGCGATTTATATCAGCACGCCACTCAGGTCGTTTTCGGCGAGGGTCCGCGTGATGCGAAGGTGGTCATGATTGGCGAGCAGCCCGGTGATGAAGAAGACACAAAGGGTCGTCCCTTTCTCGGTCCGGCTGGTCGGCTGCTGAACAAGGCCATGGGGGAAACGGGCCTGGACCGCCAGAAGATTTATGTCACCAATGCGGTAAAACACTTCAAGTTTACCGAGCGCGGCAAGCGGCGCATTCATGCTAAACCGACCGGCGTGGAAAT
>CAXTWT010000150.1:9228-11188 GCA_964247955.1 uncultured Bryobacteraceae bacterium | reverse complement strand
ACAGCAAACCGGCCATCACAGGAACCGGAACCGAGGACTACTACAACGGCGCTTGGGACTTCGGCGGCGTGAGCGGAGCGCAGCCGTTTGCCTATCAGCATATTGGCGCGCCGTATATGGTCAACGCGGAAAGAATCGGCGGACGGTATAGCTTGTACCGCTGGCACATCGAAAGCCCGGTAGTATTTGAGAAAAGCCTGAAAGTGACAATCGAGCACGGGCACGCCAACCACCGCTCCGACAATTTTTTCTCGACCGCTTACTGGTATCAAACGGAGCCGCACGCCAAGTTCCCCGCACTTCCCAATGTCGATGCTCGGATTCCCCGTCTGATCCGCGTGGGCGGACCCGGAGCAGCGCCGATATTGGGCGGAGGTTGAGTAGAGTGTTAGACCGCGTCATGGAGACGCAGCAGTAAATTGAAAGCTCGCCGGCAGCCGCTCATTTGGGAGGTGTTGAATCAGCCGGAGGCACGTCGTCCAGCGCAAATTTCACAATCATGCTGGTGACGATCTCAATTGGATTTCCGTTCAGCAGAGTCGGACGATATTCCCACTGCAATACGGCATTCCTGGCTGTCTCAACAAGCATTGGATGTCCTCGAACGAGTTGCACTTGGCGCACATGGCCGGTTTTGTCGATAACAGCTTGGAATTCAACCGTTCCTTGCACCCTTGCGGATTTTGCTGCGACCGGATACTCCGGTTGAACTCTCTTGATAAGGTTCGCTTCAGCAACGGTGCCGCCAACACGAATCGCTCCATTGGTCGAAGTTGCGCGGGGAGGCGGAGGAGGAGGTGGCGGCACGCCTGCTGCTCCGCCGAGGATGCCGCCGAGCAATCCCCCTATTGTTGGATCAGTCCTAATAGAGACTTGAGAGTTGAGCAGGCCCGCTACGATGCTACGTTCAAATTCAGGTGAAACCTTTGTCCCCCCTTGCGTCTGGAAGCGGGTTTCCCACTGATTCGCAAGCTCCCGATCGCGTGCAAATTCCGCATCGGAATCCGCTAGGCTGGCGCGGACGACATACCCCAGCGCCGTTTGCAAAACGCCGAAGCCGTTGTCCGGTTGAAGTTGGACAACTTTTTCCGATTGGGCGATCACATCATTTAATGTGGGACCATATTGGCTGTTCAGGCTTCGACGGAGGTTGGGGTCACGCACACGGGAGTTGAACATCTGGTCTGGTGCGTCGTGACGCGCCAACGAGATTGCGCGTCCGGCGGCAAAAAGTTCCATGTTGGCAAGATTAAAGCGAAGGTCCGGATCATTCGGTGTTAACTGAATAGCGCGCTGAATGTTTTGCACTGCGAGTTTGTGGTTTTTCGATTGCTCGTCCGCATCTTGCGACAAGCGGGCACTGGCGTCCTGGGTGCGGGCGAGTTGACTGAGAATTTGTGCATTCTGCGGGGCAAGATCAGCAGCATATTGCTGTTCCGCGACAACCCGCGCGAGCAACGGACGATTAACTGATGAAGTGATAGGGCCCGGGCTCATCTGCAGAGCCAGCGCGTTTGCAAGTTTACTATGAGCCTCAACCGAAGCAGGATCTGCTTCTGCTGCCTTCTGAAAAGCGATTTCAGCTTCGTGCCACTTGCGTTGCATCATGGCGTCATCACCTTGGTTGAGCAGAGCGCGCGCCTCGCCTCCCGGTGTTTGGGACCACGCTAAGCAGCTTCCGGCGAGGCAAAAATTAAGCAAATACAATGAGCGCATAGTGACACTCCTTTCCGCCTAGGTATCTAATGTGTTATACCGCCGTTCGGATTCCGGCGCAAGTGGCAACAGGCAGTCTTTATTCCCGCATTCTGGAACCCTGTTGTGAGGACAAAAGGGAAATGTGAGATGCTAACCGCATCCGAAGCATGCCCGAAACCTACACCCTTGCCAGGCGGCTCGGCCTGGGCAGCGCCACCGCCCTGGTGATTTCGAACATGATCGGCACCGGCATCTTTACGAC
>CAXTWT010000150.1:0-9128 GCA_964247955.1 uncultured Bryobacteraceae bacterium | reverse complement strand
TGACGCAGGCCATCTGCACCATTCTTCTGGTCTTCACTCCGTTTCCGCAGTTGGTTGTCTATATCGGTTTTACTCTGAACCTGTTTTCGGTGATGGCCGTCGCCTCGTTGTTGCTCTTCCGGCGTCGACCGGGCTGGCAGCGTCTCCGGGTGGTCAGCTTCGCGTACCCGCTGGTTCCGTGCCTGTTTCTGACGGTGGGCGTCTGGATGACTGTCGAAGGAATCATGCAAAAGCCGTTGATCTCAATGTTTACCGCGTTGACGCTGGCCGTTGGGGGCATTTTGTATTGGCAAAAGGGGAGGCGGCACGGGTTTCTTACGACAGACGCGCCCAAGGCGCTAGAGTGAAGGCAAAGTTCTTAATTGCAGTCGGGAAAAATAGCATGAATTTTCAAAACGAATTACGAAAATCGAAACAGGCGGTTCGGGAATGGGTGCGTGTCCGCTTCTCGGATCAGCAACTGGCAAGCGCCGCCGCGTTCAATGCGGACGGCAAGATGGGCTTTCGCAACCCGTGCGGCTGCCTGCTGGGCGTCACCTACAGCGATCCCCTCCATGCGGGTCACAACTGCAATCAGGAACACTATCAGTTGGCGCGTCAACAGGATCGGAGGCAAGCCGGCCGTCTCGGAGCACTGCTTTCGCCATCCGAAATGGGCCGAGCTGAGAAAGCCTACCTGTTCTTAGGTTTTACCGCCGCCTTCCGTCACTGTTTCGGAGACGATGAAGTACGCCGCCGTCGATTTTCGGCTCTGCTCCGCGCCGAGATGCGTCGCCGCGCCCGGCTGAACGAATGGACCCTGCACTACGCTATGGCGCCCGACGCGAGAACCGCTGGATGAAGCAGAACGGCGGACCGTATCTCTCCCTCGTTGCCGCGCTGCTAACAACGTTCAGCACGCCAGCAGTCTTCGCTCAAACGAAAAACACACCGGCAGCACCAGCAGATCTTTCGTGGATTCGAGATTTTGCCGCTCCCTCTACGCCGGAAAGCCAGGCAAACGACGAAGCAGGAAAACAAAACCAGCTCAATTGGGACCCGTGATTTGGGGCCTTGCTCAAATCTTCCTTGCGCCAGCGTCAAAGTTTCTGGCGCGATCACGGCCACCTCACGCCTGTTGCCGAGCTTGCTCAGGAGTTCATGGGCGTACCCGGCAGTGTTCTGCTCGAAGAGAACCGCTACGTGACGATCAACGGATGCGTGCCGCACGACTGCGGCGACCGTGGCATGGTCTGGATCGATACGGCTCCAGCCGAAAAGCTCCTGTTAATCTTCGCAGCTACAGGAGGGATCAGCAATGGACCCACTGATACTGGTAGCTCCATTCACCTATGGCTTTTTTCCAGTACCAAGCTCAACTGGCAGAAGCTGCCCCCGTCGTTCCAGTCCAGCTTTACACGCTGGTGGAACAAAACGACACAAGTGTGGAACGAATCGGTGCCGGAAAAGGTCGTCCTGGTAACAATCGTCCAACCGTCAGGCGAAATGGTGGATCTGTCTCCTTCGCTCTTTGCATTCACTCAGCCTGCTTCCAAGGCGAAAAGGTAGTTGCGGATTGCGGAGGTTCCAGTATCTCCCTCCCGGCGCTGCTAAGCAAACTCGGACGGAACGCGCCACACAGCCAGAAAAAAGTATCCTTCGCGGACCGGCGCATTATAAACGGTTCCGGCATAGGGTACGCGCACGCTTTCTGCCCCGGCAGGCGCTTCGCCCCAGAATGTGCGCACGCCGAAGTCATTCTCCAGATAAGTCCAGCCGGGGCCGTTGCCGCCGGTACCTTCTACCCACCCCTCTCCCTCGCGTGAGCAAACAACTTGATACGGGTATAGATATGGCAGCTCGTTGGTTCCCAGCAACACCACCGCATGCGAACCGTTCTGTTCGCCGGCGAGAACACGGGCGTACCGGCCAAACGAGGCGAGGGCCGCTTCTTTGGGTGTGCCGTACTTGGGTGCTTCCATCATATTCTGCCAACCTCAATCATAGGTAAGCTTGAGATCGCGAATTTTGTATGGTAAGACTACAAAAGGTATTTGCGAAATACCGGCGTTGCTTGACCTTACAAATCCTCACTACGAATGTCCTCCTTAGCCCTTTCCCCATCCAAGCGCCAACGCCTGCAAGCGCTGTCGACGCCTTCCGGCACGATTGCCGCGCTGGCGATTGATCAGCGCAAAAGTCTCCGGCGCATGATTGCGCAGGCGGCTCAATGCGATTTCGGGGAGATTACGGACGAGCGCCTGAAGGAGTTCAAGGCCGCTGTCACCGGCGTGCTTTCAGCGGAAACCAGCGCGGTTTTGTTGGACCCGGAATACGGTGTGGAAGCGGCAAAAGGACGGGCAGGAAACTGCGGTTTATTGCTGGCCTACGAAATGGACGGCTACGAAAATCCGCGTCCGCACCGGATGCTGGCGCTGCTGCCGGACCAGTCCGTCCGGCGACTGCGTGATCTGGGAGCGGGAGGCATTAAGATTCTGCTCCATTACGCTCCGCATGATTCCCCGTCGGCCAATGATGAGAAGTGCGCCCTGATTGAGCGCATCGGGAATGAATGCGAGGCTCTGGACCTGCCGTTCTTTTTGGAACCGGTTATTTATGACCCCAACGGCCTTGATCCACGCAGCCTGGAGTTTGCGAAGGCGAAACCGCAATGGGTCGTAGGTATGATTACCGAGTTTTCAAAAGATGTCTACAAGGTTGACATCCTGAAAGTTGAGTTTCCGGTGATCGCCGCTTATGTAGAGGGGAGTTCGGTGTACACGGGGCAACGCGCTTACGGTCTCGACGAAGCGCTCGATTGGTATCGCGCCGCAGATGCAGCAGCGGGCCGCCCCTATATTTATCTGAGCGCCGGGGTGAGCAGCGCCGAATTTTTGGAGTCTCTGCGTCTGGCGCTGCGGGCGGAAGCGCGTTTTTCCGGCGTGCTTTGCGGACGCGCCAATTGGCAGGAGGGTGTTCCCGCTTACGCCCAATCCGCTTCGGAGTTTCATCCCGATGCGCTAATAAAATGGCTGCGCGATACCGGTCTGCAAAACGTTCGCGCCATTAATAAGTTGCTCCGCTCGGCTACGCCCTGGCATTCGTGGTTTGAGGATGCCCGCGCCTAATGTCCCGGTCGGAATGGGCGCTGCTCGTTTTGCTGGTGGCTTCCATTTTTATCAACTACGTGGATCGCAGCAATCTTTCCATTGCCGCGCCGCTTCTCAGAAGAGAATTGTTGCTGTCGCCGACGCAAGTGGCTTCGCTTCTGTCAGCGTTTTTCTGGCCTTATGCGTTGTTGCAGCTATTCGGAGCGGCGGGCTGGCTGGCGGACCGCTTTCCGGTAACTCTGGTATTCACCGGCGGTTTTCTCCTGTGGTCCCTGGCGACCATTGCTACGGGCACCCTGTCCGGGTTTGCCGCAATTTACACCGCGCGGCTGCTGCTCGGCGCGGGAGAATCGCTGGCTTATCCCTGCTACTCGCGCCTGTTTGCCACGCATTTGCCGCAGCATCATCGGGGCCGCGCTAATGCGCTGCTGGATGCGGGTTCAAAGCTCGGTCCTTCCGTCGGCACATTTCTGGGAGGTTTACTGCTGGTGCCGCTCGGGTGGCGCTGGTTTTTCATTGCCCTGGGAGTGTGCAGCCTGTTGTGGATTATTCCCTGGCTGTGGTACTCGCGCGGCCTGTCTGCCCCTTCCGTACGAGTCCCGCAAGCGGCTCAACCCGTGTGGCAGATGCTCCGCTTGCGTTCCGCGTGGGGCACGTTTTTCGGCCACTTTTGCGGAAACTACTTCTGGTTTTTTCTGTTGACGTGGGTTCCCTCCTATTTTGTCGAGGAGCGCGGCTGGACGATTGGGCGCATGGCAAACGTGGTTTCCGTGGCGCTGGCCGCTGTTGCTGTCGCGACGGTGTCGGCGGGCTGGGTTTCTGACCGGCTCATTGCGCGCGGAGTTTCGCCGACGGTCGTCCGCAAATCCGTGGTGGTCAGCGGCCTGGCGCTGTCGTCGGTCATTCTGCCGGTTGCATTTGTAACGAGCGCGGTCCTTTCCACCGTGCTGCTCATTCTTTCCTGCATGGCGTTCGGCATATACACGTCCAATCATTGGGCGATTACGCAAACGCTGGCAGGGCCGCTCATGGCCGGGCGCTGGACCAGTTTGCAGAACGGCATCGGCAACCTTTCCGGCATTGTTGCCCCGACCCTGTCTGGATGGATTGTTCAAAGAAGCGGGTCATCCAAGCTGGCGTTTGTCATCTCTGCTGCGGTCGCTGTGGCCGGGGCGGTGATTTGGGGCGTTATGGTGAAACGGGTGGAAGAAGTACATTGGAGAAAAGCTTGAACGAACGGGAAGACAGCGCTGCGGAGGAGTTAATGACGGTCTCGCGTTCCATGTTCGAGCGCGGCTATAGTTTTGGAACTGCCGGAAACGTCAGTGTCCGAGTCGGAGAAACGGTTCTTTCAACGCCGACAGGTTCTTCTCTGGGCACGCTGACGGCTGACCGGATTGCACGCTCCGATCTCGACGGTAACGTGAGCGGACCGAACAAGCCCACCAAGGAGCTTCCCTTCCATCTGGCGGTGTACCGGGTGCGTCCGCAAAGCTATGCAGTGGTGCATCTGCATTCCACCTATGCGACTGCGCTTTCGTGTTTGCGTGATCTTAACGCAGAAGACGCTTTGCCGGTCCTGACACCTTACTATGGGATGCGCATTCCTCATTTGCCGGTAGTGCCTTATCTGCCTCCGGGCGATCCTGCGTTAGGAAGCGAAGTCGAAAAACGAATTGCTGGCACACCCGCTGTCTTGCTGCGAAATCATGGCTCTATTGCGGTGGGAGCAACTCTCGCGGAAGCCGCAGCTTTGGCCGAGGAAATCGAAGAAACGGCCCGGCTGTTTTTTATTCTGGGCGAGCGCGGACAGGCTCTTTTGCCCGATCAGGTGGCGGAACTGCGCCGCAGGTTCAAATAAGGGTTCGTGAACACTCCGTTAGCTAAAGCAGATGGCTTCTCGGAAAACGCTTGAGTTGACTACCTATACGTTACCTTCCGAAGGCCAGTTCCTGGCCCGTTGTAAAATCACTCTGGCCGAGACATGATCTCTGGGGCCGGACAAACCGCAAGAAACACAGAGAGGCCAGCGGTCCCGGAGCGTTTTCGGGACGCTCGCGCCGCACAGACATTCCTGACTACTCTTACGTGCCGGAGGTTGTCTCAGGATTCGAACAGCATTCCCAGCTTTGTACAAAACCTTGAGAACGAGACCACCCCAGGCGGCATCCAGAATCGAACGATTCAACCCGGCCTTCTGCCGCACGTTTCTGCCGGGTTGTTCGACGGTTCCCTGGGCCGAAGCCGTCACGTTCCTGATGTTGAGACTCTCCATCGCAATCAGGCCGTAGCGGTTCACCAGCTTGCGGCTCAATTTGTGTTGGAAGTCGTTTCGCCGGCGAAACACTTTGCCGTGCGACGCAGCAACAGTCACGACTACCTTTCGGCGACGCTTGCTGCCCCGTTTGCATCGTGCCAGTTGGCGTCGTTTCCGGCGTAGGGATTGGTGCGCTTTACGAAGCCAGCGTGGATTTTCGATTTCGGTCCCGTCCGACAAGACGGCGCAGGAGTTTAGTCCCACGTCGATACCGATTCCTTCCGCACTGGGCGGCAAGGGTTGTGCTTCACACTCGACCTAAAGGCAGACGTACCACTTGTTCAGATTTCGTTTGATAGTCACGGTTCTCACCGTGCCTTCGAGAGCGCGATGCAGCCTGACTTTGATCTGGCCCGCTCCTTGGATGCGGAGCTTTCCTGTGCCGAGCAGTTTGCAGCCGTCGCCGTAAGTCGGAAACGTGATCGAACCATACCGGGTGGAAGGCTTGAAACGTGGATACCCGGCTTTCCGGCCCTCTTTGACCCGCTTAAAAAAGGCGCGAAAAGTTTTATTTACCCGCCGCAGCACGTTCTGGCAGCAGCTAAAGTTTGCCAGTCCAATCAGGCCCTCGTTCCGCATTGCTTTCAACTGCTTGGCTTGGTCGTAGTAGTTGAGCGAGACGCGACAGGTTTTCCAGGCATCCCGACGTTCCTGGAGAGCGCAATTATAGAGGTCGCAGGCTTCCCAAAGCTGCTGATTCAGAAACGCGGCTTGCGCCTTGGTCGGGTACAAGCGATACTGAAAGCCTTTCGCATCAGCTATTCTCAGAATGAGAGAAGAGATTGGTTCTCCGCAAGACACAGCGGTACTCGCCGTACCGCAGAGCCGATTCCCCTGCCACCTAAAGGAGGCAGTCCCTCGGCTCAACTTCTATGGCCGTCTTCTTTGCCGCAGTCGCAGACGATGATACGGGCGCTACCGACCTGGCCGGTATGCTTGCGGAACGCGGCATGTGCGCGATTCTCATTATTGATGAGCCGTCACCGGAAAACTTCCGGCGATGGACCGAAGATGCGGATGCGGTGGTGATAGGAACGGCTTCGCGCTCGGTTGCGCCGGATCTGGCTTACAGCAGGACGCGCCGCGCGGTTCAATTACTGCAAACCCTGCAGCCGGAGGTTCTACAAATCAAATATTGCAGCACCTTTGATTCCACACCGGCAGGCAATATCGGGCCATCCATTGACGCCGCGCTGGACGAAACCGGGCAACCGTTCACCATTGCCCTGCCCGCTCTGCCGGTGAATGGCCGCACGACCTACATGGGCTACCACTTCGTGGGGCAGCAGCTTCTTTCGGATTCGCCCATGAGATATCATCCGTTAAATCCCATGACGAATCCGAACCTCGTGGCGCATTTGGGAAGCCAGACCAAGCGTCGCGTCGGTTTGCTCGCGTACGGAGATGTGAAAGAAGGTTCGGCGCGGATTCGGGAACGCTTGGATCAGTTACGCACCGAAGGAGTTGCCATCGCCATCGTTGATTGCAATTCCGATGAAGATCTGAAAAGCATCTGCAAGGCTTTGAGTGATCTGCCGATTATCACCGGCAGCTCCGCTCCGGCCATATGGCTTCCGCTTTCGTGGATTCCGAAATCTCCTCAGCCCATTCTTTCCCGAAGTCCTCCAAGCGGAAAAGGATTTTTAGTAGTGTCGGGCAGCTGCTCCGAAGCAACGCGCCGTCAGAACGAATGGCTTGCTTCGCAGGATGCGGCGGTTGTCACTCTGGATGCCTTGGAACTAGCCGGTGCGGCAAACCCTTCCCTTCCGGCAATGCCTATTGAGTCGCTGAGAAAGGGCCGGACTTGCCTTTTGCAAGTCTCCCGTGATCGCGAGCGCGTGCAGGAACATTTTCGCGCGGAAGGTAAAACCGAGGTCGAGGCAGGTGAAAGGATTGCGCGCGGCCTAGCGTGCGTAGTTCGGAAAATTGCCGAAGCTGTCTTGCCGGAAGGTCTCATTATCGCCGGAGGAGAAACGTCCAGCACCATTGCCCGAACACTTGGGTGGGGGGCGGTGCGCGTCGGTCCTAATATCGAGCCGGGAGTTCCGGTTTGCGTCCCTATCGCCGGTCCTGCGCTTCCCCTGGTGTTCAAGTCCGGCAATTTCGGCAGCGACTATTTTTATGGAAAAGCGATGAACGCAATCCGTCATCTTCGTGTAACCGATCAAGGGAAATTATGAAAACAGTGTTTGCCATCCATACCACTCCGGCGCTGGTGGAAGTTCTGCGCAAACTTTTTCCGGAGATGCTGCCCGATGTGCGGCTTGTCAATGTAGTGGATGACAGCCTGCTGGCTGATGTGCGGGCGGCTGGAGGGCTGATCCCTTCCGTAACGCGCCGCATTATCGGCTACGGCACCTTGGCTGAATCGTCGGGGGCCGACGCCATCCTGAATTGTTGTTCCTCCGTAGGGGAAGCGGCGGATCTGCTCGCTCAAACCGTCAGTATTCCGGTCGTCAAGATCGATGATCGCATGGCGGAGCAGGCGGTTGAAAAGGGTTCGCGCATCGCTATTGTGGCGACAGTAGCCACTACGCTCGACCCGACAGAACGGTTGGTCCACCGTAAAGCAGAGAAAAAAAGCAAAAGCGTTACCACGAAGCGATACCTTGCGGGAAGCGCCTACGATGCGCTGATGGCGGGCAATCCTGAGGAGCATGACCGATTGCTGAAAGCCGAGATCGAGCGGGCGATGACAGAAAACGATGTCGTGGTTCTGGCGCAAGGCAGCATGGCTCGTTTAGTGCCGATGTTGCCCCAGGATTCGGCGCCGGTTCTGTCCAGCCTGCGCTCCGGTTTGGAAGCCTTGAGAGAACAGCTCCCATGACTCCGGGAATTCTTTGTTCGGGTAGCATTATCTATGACACGTTGGTGCAGCCGTTTGATGAGTCCGCTTGGGGAACAACCCGTTGGGTGCAGTCCCTGGAGTACCACGTCGGCGGTAATGGGGCCAATACAGCGCGCGCTTTGGCAATTCTCGGCACGCCCGTCCGGTTGCTCGGTGTTTTGGGAAACGACGCACAAGGAGAATTTATTCTTCAGCAATTACAAAAGTCCGGGGTGAATACTAACGGGATTGCGCGGGTAGAGCTTCCGACCGCCGCTACGGTTGTGCTGGTGAACGGGTCCGGCAATCGCCAGTTTCTACATCGGCTGGGCGCAAGCCGGGAAGCATTCCGTCAGCCCCTCGCTTTCACGCCGGAATTTTGCGAGGGCATGTCGCATTATCACCTTGCCAGTTTGTTTCTGTTGCCGCACCTGCGCGTTCACGGCCCGGAAATGCTGCGCCGCGCTCAGGCAGCGGGATTAAGGACTTCGCTCGACACCAATTGGGATGCCGAAGGCGAATGGATGCGGACGCTCGCAGGGTGTTTGCCGCACCTGGACATCCTGTTCATGAATGAGGATGAAGCGTTCATGGTTACCGGCTCCAACCATCCGGCGAGGGGCGCGGAAGTTGTGCTGCAAAAAGGCGTGCGCGCCGCCATAATGAAACTAAGCGGGCGCGGCTGCGCGATCTATGCGGAAGGACGTGAAATCGTTTGTCCCGCTTTTGATGTGCAGGCCATTGACACAACAGGCGCGGGAGATTGCTTTGTGGCAGGATTTCTAACTGCCCGGCAGCGCGGCGCTTCCTGGGCCGAAGCAGGGTGGTTTGCAAATGCAGTGGCGGCGTTAAGCGTCGGGAAACTGGGTGCAGTAACCGGCGTGTTGCCGCTGGC
>CAXTWT010000149.1:0-11230 GCA_964247955.1 uncultured Bryobacteraceae bacterium | reverse complement strand
GGATTTTTGCAGAATGCTTCGGAAAGCGAGCGGTTCCGGTTTATCGAAGGCGATCTGCTGGACGCGGCGGACTTGACGCGCTCCATGAAGGACTGCGAGATGGTTTTTCATTTGGCGGCTAATGCCGACGTGCGCTTCGGCACCGACCATCCGACGAAAGACCTGCATCAGAACACCATCGCCACCGTGAATGTGCTGGAAGCGATGCGCCAGACCGGAGCGAACCGCATCGCTTTTGCTTCCACCGGCTCCGTTTACGGGGAAGCGGCAGTGATTCCCACGCCGGAAGACGCTCCGTTTCCCGTGCAGACTTCGCTATACGCCGCTTCAAAATTGGCGGCGGAAGGCTTCATCGCCGCGTATTGCGAAGGCTTTGGAATGCAGGGCTTTATCTTCCGTTTTGTTTCGATTTTGGGCGAACGCTATACGCACGGGCACGTTTTCGATTTTTATAAGCAACTGCTCGCTCATCCCGACCGCCTGGATGCCTTGGGGAACGGCAAGCAGCGCAAGTCTTATT
The DNA here is from genome assembly GCA_964247955.1 of uncultured Bryobacteraceae bacterium. Lineage (GTDB taxonomy): Bacteria > Acidobacteriota > Terriglobia > Bryobacterales > Bryobacteraceae > Bog-105. The sequence continues at coordinate 10,710 of CAXTWT010000149.1, read as the reverse complement.
TGTATGTGCAGGATTGTGTTGACGCGATTTTACTTGCCGTGGAAAGAAGCCAATCGAAAGTTACGGTATTAAACCTGGGGACTGATGAGTATTGCCAGGTAACGGATTCCATCGGCTGGATCTGCGAAGAACTCGCCTTGCATCCGCAACTGAAGTTTGCCGGAGGCGAGCGCGGATGGATTGGGGATAATCCGTTTATCTTTCTCGATACGAGGGCGATACGCGCCCTGGGATGGAAACCGAAGTTAAGCATTCGGGAAGGCGTTGTTCGAACGATTCGCTATTTGCGGAACAATCCTAAGTTGTTAACGGAACGCGCATGAGTCAGGTTCTCAAAGGTCGCGGAGTGCTGATTGCAGGCGGCAGCGTGGGAATCGGAAAGGCTGTCGCGAAGGCTTGCGTTCTGGCGGGCGCGGATGTCCTGATTTGCGCCCGCTCGGCTGCGGATCTAGAGGCGACGCGGGCGGAGTTGGATGCGTTGAAGGCTCCGGGTCAGCAAGTAATTGCTCGTGTAGCTGATATTGCCGACGCCGATGCGGTGAAGGAAGTAGTCACAATAGCCGGAGGGATAAGTTCGTTTACCGGGCTGGTGAATTGCGCCGGGGTGCTGGGTCCCAAAGGCGCTTTGGACGAAATTAATCTGGATGAGTGGATTGTGACAATTCAAATTAATCTGATCGGCACTGCCCAACTGTGCCGCGCGGTGCTGCCCCATTTTCGGCAGCAGCAGTACGGCAAGATCGTCAACTTTTCGGGAGGGGGCGCTACTTCGCCGCGTCCGCGTTTCAGCGCCTACGCCGCTTCCAAGGCTGCCGTGGTGCGCTTGACGGAAAATTTGGCGGAAGAGTTGAAAGGCACGGGCATTGATGTTAATGCCGTAGCTCCGGGAGCGGTGAATACACGCATGCTGCAGGAAGTGCTAGACGCCACGCCCGAACAGGTGGGGCAGGCTATCTACGGAGACGCGCTGAGGCAGAAGGAGCGCGGCGGCACGCCGCCCGAAAAAGCAGCCGGTTTGTGCGTTGCTTTGCTTTCCGCTGAAAGTGATGGGTTGACGGGACGCCTCCTCAGCGCCGTCTGGGACCCGTGGCCTTCCTTGAGCCGATGGAAAGATAAAGTGGCCGCCACGGATATCTATACGCTGCGCCGCATTGTGCCCGATGATCGCGGAATGGCTTTGGAATGAGTTCCCAGTTGAGAACTGCGATTATCGGCTGTGGATTGATTGGGCAGAAGCGGGCGCGTAGTGTCCAGGGTCGGGCTGTCATCAAAGCGTGCTGTGATATCGACGGGACGAAGGCCGGAGCGTTGGCGAAAAGCTGCGGGGCGGAAGGGAGCACGGATTGGACAGAAACGGTTACGCGCGAAGATGTAGATGCGGTGTTTGTTTGCACCACGCACGATCTGCTTGCGACTGTTGCCCAATGCGCCGCTGCTCATGGCAAACACGTTTTGATAGAGAAGCCCGGAGCTCGTCGTGCTTCCGAACTCGACCCTGTTGCTGAAGCCGCAGAAAGGACGGGAGCGAAGGTGCGCGTCGGCTTTAATCACCGTTATCACCGGTCGCTGCAAAAGGCGCGGGAGATCTACGATTCGGGAGCGATTGGAGACCTGCTCTACCTTCGCGGACGCTACGGGCATGGTGGACGAATTGGTTATGACAGGGAATGGAGAGCCGTTCCCGAAATTTCCGGCGGCGGCGAAGCGGTTGACCAAGGCGTACACCTGCTGGATCTTTCACGCTGGTTTTTAGGAGATATGAACCTGATCGGCGGCAGCGCTCCTACGTACTTCTGGCAAATGCCGGTAGAAGACAATGCTTTTTTTCTGCTCGAAACACCGGCGCGGCAAGTCGCTTTTCTGCATGCCAGTTGGACGGAATGGAAAAATCTGTTCTCCTTCGAAATCTGCGGGCGTGTCGGCAAGCTGGAGATCACGGGCTTGGGCGGCAGCTACGGAACCGAGCGGCTGGCCTATTACCAGATGCTGCCGGAGATGGGACCGCCGCTGACCACAATCTACGAATATCCCATGGCGGATGATTCCTGGGGACGTGAGTTTTCGGAGTTTTTGCAGGATATCGAACAGGGAAGAACGCCGCAACCCGGCATCCCCGACGCGCAAGCCGTTTTGACGATAGTCGAGCAACTTTACACGCGCTACTGCCGGACATGATTATCACCAGAAGCCCATTGCGAATTTCGCTCGGCGGAGGCGGCACGGACCTGCCGTCGTATTACCGCGAACATGGTGGTTTTGTTCTGTCCGCCGCGATTGACAAGTACGTTTACATCACGTTGCATCAAACGTTTTTCGAGGACCTGATTATCAAGTACTCGCAACTGGAACGGGTGAAAACGCTGGACGAGATTCAGCATCCGCTGATTCGGGAGGCGTTGAAATTGGCGGACCAGCAGGCGAGTTACCTGGAGATCACCAGCATGTCTGATATTCCGGCGGGCACCGGGCTGGGTTCGAGCGGCAGCTTTCTCACCGCGCTCCTGCATGCGCTGCACCTCCACACCAAAACGATTGTGCCCAGGCAGGAACTGGCGGAGCAGGCTTGCTCCATCGAGATTGAGCGCCTGCGGGAGCCGGTGGGAAAACAGGACCAGTACATTGCTGCTTTCGGCGGATTGACCTGTTTCGAGTTCGGGCGTGACGGAACCGTGCAAGTCAGTCCGTTGAAGATCAGCGGTGAAACGCTCGCTAACTTAGAAGATAATTTGACGTTATTTTATACCGGCTTTACCAGATCCGCCTCGGAGATTCTGCGCGACCAGGATACAAAGAGCAGGCAAAAAGACCAATTCATGGTGGAGAACCTGCACTTTGTTAAAAAGCTCGGCTACCAAAGCAAGGAGGCGCTGGAGCGGGGGGACCTGCGGGCGTTTGCTGAAATCATGCGGATTCACTGGGAGCATAAGAAGCAGCGCTCAGGCAGCATGACCAATGCAACCATTAACGAGTGGTACGACCTTGCCTGCCGCAATGGAGCATTGGGCGGCAAGCTGATTGGAGCGGGCGGCGGCGGTTTTCTGATGTTTTACACCGAAGACAAGACCAGATTGCGGCATGCGATGCGGGAAGCCGGTATTCGGGAGGTGCGAATGCGGTTTGATTTTCAAGGAACAATTCTGGTCACGCAGTCATAGTTATGTTGCCTTGCGCGATTCTCTGCGGCGGCTTGGCGACCCGGTTGCGCCCGATCACCCAAACGATTCCTAAGTCATTAGTGCCGATTAATGGAGAACCGTTTCTCGCGCATCAGCTTCGGCTTCTGCGGAAGAAAGGCGTTCGTGATTTGGTGCTTTGCATTGGGCATCTGGGCGCAATGATTCAGGACTTCGCCGGGGATGGCCGGGAGTTCGGCTTGAATATTCGTTACTCTTTCGATGGCACGCCGTTATTAGGAACTGCCGGAGCGATTCGCAAAGCCCTTCCGCAATTGGGCGATTCCTTCTTTGTCCTTTACGGCGATTCTTATTTAGATTGTGATTACGCTTCTATCGCCGATGCTTTTACTGTGTCAGGCAAGAGCGGGCTGATGACCATCTACCGCAACGAAGGGAGTTTTGACGCCAGCAACGTACAGGCCGAGAACGGCGTAATTCTTCGATACGACAAGAAGAACCGGACGCCGCAGATGCGCTATATCGATTACGGCCTGGGTGCGTTTAAGGCTTCCGTTTTCGCAGCCCTGCCTCTGGATGAGGTTTGCGATCTCCATGATGTTTATCAATCTCTGTTAAGCGCCGGACAATTGGCGGCGTACGAAGTGGGGGAGCGCTTCTATGAGATCGGATCACCGGGGGGAATTACCGACCTGGAACATTATCTTGCCGGTTCGATTCCATCCGGCAGTGGACCGTGAATTGCTGTAGAGAAAGCAAGCAGGTGTTTATGCCCTCCCATCCTTCCGACATCCAGACGTATTATGCTAATGCGCCTGCGCCGGTGACTCCGCCTTCTTGTCCCGGCGGCGGAGCCGGTCTGCCTGCTGCCCGGCTTGGCGATATGACTGCTCATGGCGGTGTGATTGTGATGGGCAGCCCGAATGTGATGATCGGGTATAAACCGGCGGCCCGCGTGACGGACATGCACACCTGCCCTATGGTGAACGGCATAGTGCCGCATGTGGGCGGGCCGATTCTTCCGCCTGCCGCAGCTACCGTGTTGATTAACTTTCTTCCTGCCGCCCGTGTGACCGACCAATGCGTATGCGTGGGACCGCCTGATATCATTGCCCTCGGCGAGTTTACTGTGTTTATCGGCTGACGGTTGTGCGCGCTCACCGACGCAATCTATAAAATTGGAACTCTCGGCTTGCGGTTCTCGTAGTCTTCGCGTGAACACCGCTCAACCACTGAACGAGCAGGCCAGCTCGGACGAAGTGCGTACATGAAAGCCGCTGTTTATAGCCAATACGGACCTCCGCACGTTCTTCAGATCAAGGATGTCGAAAGGCCCGTTCCCCAGGACAATGAAGTTCTGGTGAAAGTTTGCGCGGCTTCCATCAATCCGCGCGAGTGGCACTTCCTGCGCGGCTCGCCGTATTTCGTTCGCCTGCTGGCGGGCTTGCGTAAGCCAAAGATTACACGGCTGGGCGTGGATGTGGCCGGCCAGGTCGAAGCGGTTGGTAGGAACGTGACGGAGTTCAAAGCAGGCGACGAGGTGTTCGGCGCGTGCCGTGGAGCCTTTGCCGAGTATGCATGTGCTTCCGAGTCATCGTTGGTCATGAAGCCCAGGAACACTTCGTTTGAGCAAGCGGCTTCTGTGCCTACTGCGGCCTTAACCGCGTTGCAGGGTCTGCGAGACAAGGGGCACATTCAACCGGGACAAAAGGTTTTAATTAACGGCGCGGCGGGAGGGGTAGGCACGTTCGCTGTGCAGATTGCTAAATCGCTCGGCGGAGAAGTGACCGGGGTATGCAGCACGAGAAATGTGGACATGGTCCGCTGTCTTGGAGCAGATCAGGTGATTGACTACACGCAAGAGGATTTCACCAAGCGTGGGCAACGATACGACCTTCTTTTCGACTGCGTGGGGAACCATTCGTTATCAGGGTGCAGGCGCGTCTTACGTCCCAAGGGCAGATACATCATGGTCGGAGGACCGGAGGGACGATGGATCGGGCCGCTGGGCCGTGGGATTAAAGCGCTCGTTTTCTCACAATTCGTGAGCCAGAATCTCCTGATAACTCTGACGAGACCGAGCAAGCAGGACTTGAGCACGATGAGCGAACTCCTGGCGAACGGAAAAGTAACTCCGGTTATTGACCGGCGTTATCGCTTGAGTGAAGTTTCAGAGGCGATCCGATATCTCGAAGAAGGACACGCGCGGGGAAAAGTAGTTGTTACGTGCAACGGGGACAACGGAACCTAGGAATGTACTGCGCCCTGATCCGCTGTGCCTTAACGCGGAGAGGACCGACACTCCCGTTGTGTAAGTTTCCAGGTACCCTGCAACTTGAACCAAAAGTCAGTAGTGAGAAAGTGCTTTTCTAGTCGACGGCCCCGAGTCGAATCAAGGACCCAGAATTCATCCAGGGTCACAATGGCTGTTGCTGCCGCATCAGTACCTTTTAGATTTATAAGTCTGACATCCGAGATCGTCGCTTTGTAAGAGCCTATCCGCAGATGGATCACATCATCGATCCAATCGTTCCGGTGCTCTTCGATTGTAGATGTCCGCTCGACAGAACCCTCTGTCCAGGAAGCGCGAAAATTATGGTCCGTCAAGATCGAGAGAACCGCTTTATTCTTCGTCTTGAGTGCCTGAGCTAACGCTTCCTCCTGTGCGCGAACAGATAATGATTCACTATCAGCAGCGACGAGTTTGAACACAACTACCAGGAGAAGAGTCGATCTGCCAAACACATTTAGATCTCCGGACCATTGTTTAACCAAAGATCATCCATAGGCTTTCACCCTCTTTTAGACGGTTTCAAAAGTTTAGAAGTTCCCAGCCCTGTTTTTACCGGGTACCGCAGAGAAGGATAGTAAGTTTCGAGACTGCTGAACTGTTGCTTCTGCTTCAGGTCTGTTTTGTACCGATCAGTCCGGCTGTTAGCAAGCCGATCGCGCTGTCAAAGGAGCCTTAGAGAAAACCAACTGAAACCGGTTATTGTGAACCTTTCGGCTGCAGCATGGCTTTTAATTGCCGGAACGCGGTTTCGTCGAAGTTTTGTTTCAGGCGCGGCGGCGCGAGCGGTCGGGCGTTGGAAGGGCTGAACTCGCGGCGGCGGGCGCGGTCGAGCAGGGTTCGCGCCTGGGTGTCGTCCGGATCATGGTCGATCACCGCCTGCAACAGTCTTGCGGCTTCGTCATAGGAGTTGCTGCGCAGCAGAGCTATTCCAAGATTGAAGCGGTAAGTGATGTCGTTCGGGTCCCCCTCGGCGGCTTTACGCAAGTCGATTACTGCGCTGGACAGGCCCATCTGTTCTTCCGCCGCGCCCAGATTATTGTAAACCTCGTTCAGCGGCACCGTTTTAGCTACCTCGCGGAAGTAGTTGGCTGCGCCTGTGTAATCGTTGGCGTTGTAAGCGGCAAGCCCCATGTGGAAACGCGCATCCAGATAACGGGGGTCAGTGGCAGGTACGCGCCCAAACCACGTCACTGCCTGACGGTAATCCTTTCCGTCGTAGGCTAATTTACCTAATTCGAAGATAGGGCCGACGAAGTGCGGATCAATGATGTTTGCCTGGATGAACCACTTTTTCTGCTGTTCGCCCCGCGACGACAGCAAGCCGCGAATATAGCTTTCTTCCGCATCCAGGCGAATGAACTTCTGCGCTGTCAAGAATTGTTCGGCGAGAAGGTTAGCGCCCGGTTCCAGAACTTTCAAAGACTGCCAGGCAAGATGTTCCTGCAATCGGGACAAATCCGTGAGCTTGCCTGTCTCGGACATTTGGGGGCCGTCGTGCATTTTGCGCAGATCAATGAAACGCGCTGCAATTTGCACTGAGCTGTTGCGAAGCTCCGTGTCGCCCGGAGGCAGTGTCACATCGTACGTTCCGTAGCACACGTAATCGACATCAAGGCTTTGGCCCAGCTTGATGAGTGTGGCCTTGGTGAACTGGGCGTCCGCCCGTAGTCCCAAGCGGCGCAAGCCTTCAGCGCGGGAGTCCCGGCTGAGAACAATTTGGTCATTCGCGCTGAACTCGACGCGAAGAGTTTCCCCAATACTCTCGCCGACCCAGTTCAGATCGGAGTATTGGGACTCATTATGGAACTGGAGAATCAGAACCGTTGCAGGCCGTGCCATGCCTGCAAGGAAGAAAAACAATGGAAGGAGACGGCGCGCGCGCACGTCCCCATGCTAACAGCCAGCCGTATTTTTACTGCATGCCGCCGGTCGCGGCGTTGGCGCTACCGAACACGAGTTTCGTGTTGGTGCCGCCGATGCGAATCTCTTGCAGCTTGTTGTTATCAACATACTGCACTTGAGTGCTGGCGAACTTGGAAGTTGCTGTTTCTTCGTGAACCGGCACTTCAACGGTCTGCTTGCCCTTCTTGAGAACGGCGGTATTGTTATTGACTTCAACTTTGTAGTCTCCGGCCTGTAACTGCTGACCATTGACGGTTGAGTCCTGGTGTAAAGAAACGCGGTACGTGGCCGCGCTGGCGGTCATGGCTCCGACCGTAAAAAGACTAAATGCAATTCGATTCAACATGGAATTTTCTCCGATTTTAAGTAAGCACAACTACAAGGTGGTGCTATTTTGTGCTCCTTTTATTATACGGCCAATTCAGCCAAAGGTTCCGAAGGAATTTCCCCTAATTGGCTAAAAATTCGCGGCACAACGCCCGCGCTTCTTCCTGAATTTCCTCCTGCCAGCCGAACCCTCGCAGCCATCGCATCTCCGGTTCCGCGCGAAACCACGTCATCTGGCGCTTGGCGTATTGCCGGGTTTTTGTTTGGCATTCCGTGATCGCTTCCCGCAGCGGACAGGAACCCGCCAGAACCTGAACAGCCTGCCGATAACCCAGGGATTGCAACGGTTTCGCATCCGGCGGAATCCCGGAACGGAGCAGAGACTGCGTTTCTTCCAGCAGTCCATGATCGAACATCCAGGCGGACCGACGGTTCAGCCGCTCGTAAAGCTCGGAGCGGGGAGGGTCCAATCCCAATTTCAGGACTTTTACCCCTTTTAACGCCTCACGGGGGGCGTTTTGCGTCCGGGTTGCCGGCTGTTGAGCCAAAATGGTCATCTCTACCGCCCGAATCAGCTTTTGACTGTCATTCGGATGAATGCGGCTTGCCGCTTCGGGATCAAAGCGCCGGAGAAAGCGCGGGAGAACTTCCGACCGCCGTTCGCGCAGCCTTTCCAGCCGCGCACGCAGTTGAGCGTTGCGCGCCGGGGCCGGGGAAAGACCGTGCAATAGAGCGCGAAAATAGAATCCGGTGCCGCCCACCACAATAGGTACCCGCTCCCGCTTGTGAATGTCTGCGATAACGGAACGGGCCAGACGCGAGTAATCACCGGCAGTCAGTTCTTCTCCCAACTGAATGGCATCCAATAGATGATGCGGTACGCCGCGCCGTTCGTCAAGGGTCAGCTTGGCTGAGCCGATCTGGAGTTGCGAGTACACCTGCACCGAATCGCAATTCACAATCTCTCCGCCGAAGGCTTCGGCCAGCGCCAGCCCTAATTCGCTTTTGCCTGCCCCTGTTGGTCCCAAAACCGCGATAATAGGAGCTATACTAATGGCAAACAACTCCAGTCCGGTTGTTTGAGCCATCCTTTATTAAAGCGGTTGAATGTCTTACCCTTACGCATCCCCCCGTCGCCCTGTTTTTCCACTATCCCGTCCTTCTGTCCTGGCGCTGCTTGCCTTGGCGGTTGCGCTTCCCGGCACCGGGCAGCAGCGTCCCGGCTTGCCCAGTGCGGTAAAGCAGCCCAGCTCCCTCAAGGCTTCGGCTTATTACCATTATTCGCTGGGCCATTTATATGAGGAACTGGCCGCCGCCGGAGGAAACCGCAGCGACTATGTCAACAAGGCCATTGATAACTACCGACTGACGCTGAAAGAAGACCCCAACGCATCGTTTCTGGTGGAAGACATCGCGGAGCTTTACCGGCTTTCCGGGCGCATTCGGGAAGCGGTAGAAGAGGCGCAGAGCGCGATCAAGGCAAACCCGGACGATTTGAACGCGCGGCGCGTGCTGGCGCGTATTTACCTTCAGCAGATGGGGGACGCTAGTGCGAACCGTGTCGATGAAGGCATGGTGCGGCGCGCCGTGGAGCAGTATAAGATTATTGCGGACAAAGATCCTAAAGACACCGACAGCCTGATTATGCTCGGGCGCTTAGACCGGGTTTTAAATAATTCCCTGGATGCGGAAGCAGCGTTTAAGAAGGCGTTGGCGATTGACCCGGACAACGAGGATGCGACGACTGGTTTAGCCAGCGTGTATGCGGACCACGGGGATTCCCGGAGCGCTTCCGCCTTGCTGGAAAAGCTGACAAAGAAGAGCCCCTCGGCCAAGTCTTACGCCACGCTGGCCAGCAGCTATGAGTCGATGAAGGAGTACTCCCTGGCGGCTGACGCTTACAAGAAGGCTTTGGAGATCGACTCCACCCATGCGGAGCTGCGAGGCGCATTAGCGCAGGATCAGGCGTTAGCGGGAAAGTTCGATGACGCGCTGAAGACTTACGGAGAAATGGCGGAGGCTGATCCCAAGAACGCACAGCCTTACCTCGGAATGGCGCAAGTCTATCGCGAACAGAAAAATTACGATAAAGCGCGTGGAGTGCTGAATAAGGCAAAGGAACTGGACCCCGATAACCTGGAGATCCGGTACGACGAAGTGCAACTGCTGCAGGAAGAGGGGAAGACGGCGGAAGCGATCACAACGCTGAAGTCCGTGCTGGATTCCACGTCCCGCCGCAACTATGATGCGAATCAACGCACGTTCCGCGCTCGATTGCTGGAACAGTTAGCGGCGCTTTACCGCAACAACGATCAATACGAGCAGGCCGCCGACACCTTCCGCCAGATCGGGGCGCTTGATCCGGAGTTGACGCCGCGCGCCGAAGCGCAGGTGATCGACACCTACCGGATGGCGCGGGACTATCCGAAGGCGCAGGCGGAGAGCGATGCCGCCGTCAAGAAATATCCGAACGACCGCACGATACACGAAGTCCGGGCGCAGTTGCTGGCCGATCAGGGCAAAACTGATGCCGCGCTGGCTGAATTGAACAAGCTGCTGGACGGCAAAAACGACCGGGAAATCTATGTGGCGATAGCGGATATTGACGGAAAAGTGAAGAAGTACTCCGAAGCTAACACAGCTTTGGATCGAGCGGAAAAGCTGGCTCAAACGAAGGAAGACAAGACCAACATCCTGTTCATGCGCGGGGCCATGTATGAGCGTCAGAAAAAGTATGACGAAGCGGAAAAAACATTCCGTCAAGTGTTGGAAACGGACCCTTCGAATGCTTCCGCTCTGAACTACCTCGGCTACATGCTCGCTGACCAGAACACGCGCCTGCCGGAAGCGCAGGACCTGATTGAGCGTGCGCTGAAAATTGAGCCTAATAACTACGCGTTCCTGGATAGCTTGGGCTGGGTTTACTTCAAAATGAACAAGCTGCCCGAAGCGGAGCAGCAGCTTACCAGATCCATTCAGTTGTCTTCAAAGGACGCTACCATTCACGATCACCTCGGCGACGTTTATTTCAAGGAAGGCAAAATCAAAGAAGCA
>CAXTWT010000148.1:0-11280 GCA_964247955.1 uncultured Bryobacteraceae bacterium | reverse complement strand
GCCGGGAACACTCCGGCAGAGCGTCACCGTCGAAGCGACCCCGCCTGCTGTTGAATTTAATTCGAGCAATCAGGAACTGACCATCGACACCAAGATGGCCAACGACACGCCCCGGCTTGACCGCAACCCGTTCAAGCTCACCCTGCTCGAACCGGCGGCGATCAACACCCGTGGCGAGGTGCAGCCATTTCAATCCTGGGCGGCCAACAGCGTCGATTTGGGCGGCGGCACTAATTTAAAAAATGATCTGCTGGTTAACGGTTCTCCCATCGGCATTGGCTTTAAGAACGCGTACCCGCCCAATCAGGATGCGGTGCAGGAAACAATTGTCGCCCAAAACAGCGTCGAGGCGGATTCGGGGCACAGCGCGGGCGGTATCATCAGCGTGACCACCAAAGGCGGCACCAATGATTGGCATGGCACTATCTTCTATTTGGGCCGTTATCCGTGGCTCAGCGCCGAAGCCGACCGGACAACTTTTTCCCAGAATGCGCAGCGCCAGAATATGTTCGGCGGAACGTTAGGCAATCCGCTCTGGAAGAACAAAATTTTCAACTTTTCTTCGGTGGAGTACTGGAAAATTGCTTCGCCCGCCACGTACCAAGCGACTGTTCCGACGCCGCTGGAACGGGCCGGTGATTTCTCTCAAACGTTGGCATCAGATGGAACTCTACGCACTATTTATGACCCGTTCAGCACAACCGTAGACCCTGTAACCGGCGCTGTCACGCGAACGGCCTTTCCCGGCAATAAAATTCCAACCAACCGGATCGATCCTCTTTCAGCGAAGCTAGCCTCGTATCTATGGGACCCGAATCAGGGCAATACCGGCTATAACCACCCCAACAACTTTAAAAAAGGCTATCTGGACAGCTACAACTATTACAACTGGTCGGATCGAATTGATTACGTGGTTAATGATAAGTGGCGTGTTTCCGGATTGTATGGCCGCTATTACACAACCGATCTCAACACCAATCCTACGCCCAACAATTCGGCGCTGTTTGTGCCGTCAGGCAGTGAGCGCGGAGCCAACCAAGCCATTGGCGACGCTGTCTGGTCGGTCAGCCCCAGCACGGTCATCAACTTCCATGGCGACTGGTACAACCTGATTGACGCTTTCGCTTCCACCCCTTTGAAAAATGGATGGGACGGCATCTGGCCAAATGGAAATACGTTCTACAAGGCTTACCAGAACGTGTCCACGGGCGTGCCCATTTACTATCCGAACATCAATATCGGCGGGTCGGGTTTTGGCGGGACCGGCTACGTGTGGAACCAGCGCCCGGCAGCCGAGTCGTTCAGCGTCAAGGCTTCTCAGCAAAGAGGCTCCCATTATCTGACAGCGGGCTTTGAATACCGGCGGTCCGGCGGTCCCACGCTGGTCAGCGGAACGTCTTTCTTTAATTTCAATCAAGCGCTCACTGCTAACACATTCAATAGCCCAGATTTAACAAAATCCGGGGACGCTTACGCGACGTTTCTGCTCGGAGCGCTCGATAGTTCCTCTCAGATGGTCGGCGGTCCGGCCCCGAACCCACTGACAGATTTCTTCGGCATGTATATCGGCGATGACTGGAAAGTGTCCCGCAAGCTGACGATCATTCTGGGTCTGCGCGATGAATACGAAACGGCCTGGCATGATCCGGCGCACAATCTGTCCCGTGGCCTTGATCTGTCCACGGTGGACCCTGCCATTGCCGCCAACCCGCCCCAAATGCCCGCGCAGGTGCAAGCGATTGTCGGGCCGAACTATTCCAGCTACAACGGACTGTGGAATTTTACTAGTTCTTCGAATCCCGGCATGTGGCAGACGCAAAAGTTGAATCTGCAGCCTCGCCTTGGTTTCGCTTACCGGCTCAATGATAAAACGGCAATCCGGTTCGGATACGCCATGTATACCGTTCCCACTGAATTCAACTTTGCCAGCACTCCGCCCGGAGTTTCAGGATACGAGGCGCTCAACTTTTTAGAGCCGCCCTACCTGGGACTCACTTCCATCCAAACCACGGCTCCTCTGCTCAACGGCGTGCCGCAAGCCACGCTGTCGAATCCTTATCCGGTGACCAATCCGCTGATCCCGCCGCCCGGCAAAAGCGTCGGCACGAACTTGGGCCGGGGAGGAACGGACTTAATCTGGTATCCCGAATATTTTCAAAAGGCCTATAACCATCGCCTGAATCTTACAGTGGAACACCAGTTCCCAGGGCAGCTTGTGACAACCGTCACTTACTTCCGGAACTTCGGCGATCAGCACTTCACGAAATCTCTGAACAACATCGATCCTCGTATCCAGCAGCAGTACCAGGGAACGCTGAACAATACGGTGCCGAACCCGTTCTATCATTACCTGAACACAACCCTCATTCCTGGACCGCTCTACAATCAACCGACTGTTTCGCTTGGGTCTTTGCTGCGACCCTATCCGTTATATGGCGGAATGTACCAGCTCAACACGCTGGGCGCGGGAGAACGCTACCAGGATCTGGAAGTCCGAATTCAAAAACGGTTCAGCCAAGGCTACAACTTCCTCTTCGGCTACATCTATATTCGTGAAAAGTCTCAACAATACTTCAATGACCTGTCAACTTATCTCGACCAGCTTTCCTGGCAGGCCAATGATCAGCCGCATCATCGCATCACCAGCGCGGGCAGTTACGAGCTTCCGATTGGCAAGGGCAAGCGGTTTCTATCCGCCATGCCGAGAGCAGCGGACGCCCTTCTCGGCGGTTGGCAGATTACGGGAGTTCTCACGTTCAACACTGGAGATTATCCACGCTTTGACAACCTGATCGTAGTGAGCAATCCTTGCCAGAACGTGCCGGCAGGGTACTACTGGAATCCTAACGCTTTCCAGGCTTTGCCGAGCGGTCAAACCTATACTCTGCGCACGAATCCGCTGCAATACTCCTGCATCACCGGCCCGAGTTTCTTTGACCTGGATGCAAGCCTCCTAAAGAGCATTCACGTTACGGAGAAATGGCAGGCGCAACTGAAGATGACCGCCTATAACTCGACCAACAAGCTGAATCTCGGCGACCCCAACACTTCACAGACCAGTCCTTACTTTGGGCAAGCCTTATATCAAGGTGCGCCTGCTGGTCACTTTGGCGCGCAGACCGCCACATACGGCAATCAGGCGGGACGGCAGATTGAACTTGGGGTGCGGCTCATCTTCTAAAGGGGATAATCTTGTACTTGGGGATCATCCATCCTGACTCGGCGTAGTTTGTTTCGCGCACTTGCTTTATCCGCGCCTCGTTTACTTCTTGGGCAAACGGCAGCCCGCACCGACAAAGGCATGACTTCGCGGCATGTGACAGCCATGCCGCGCGGCAAACCCTCCGGGCTGCCGTTCAATGCCCGGTTTACGGACGTAGCTCCCACTGCCGGGCTTCGTCAACCGGCCATTTGCGGGCACCCGGACCGGGCCGATTACGTGATCGAAGCCATGGGCTGCGGCGTCGCTTTCTTGGATTACGACAACGATGGATGGCTCGATATTCTTGTGTTGTCCGGCTCCCGCTTCGGCGACCCGATGTTGGATGCTTCTACGCGGCTTTACAAAAACAATCGCAACGGCACGTTTACCGATGTCACGCAAAAAGCCGGACTCTTCGCAAACCGCTATGCGTTCGGCGTAACGATTGGCGACTATAATAACGACGGATGGGAAGACGTGTTCATCACGGGCTGGCCGCAGAACACGCTATATCGCAACAACGGCGACGGCACCTTTACCGATGTCTCGAAAGCAGCAGGATTGCTAAGCCAGGAGTCGCGCTTCGGCACGGGCTGTACGTTTCTTGATTTTGATCGCGACGGAAAGCTGGATCTCTTCGTGTCCAACTATCTTGCGTTCGACATCCAATCCGTTCCCCGCGCCGGACAATCGAAAGAATGCAATGCGGAAGGCGTGTTCTGCGGACCTCGCGGCTTGCCTTACGGGCGTCACTCGCTGTACCGCAACAACGGCGACGGCACGTTCACGGATGTCACGTCCGCGTCCGGCATCGGGGCCGTCGCGGGAGGTTATGGGCTGACGGCGGTAGCCGCTGACTTCGATAATGACGGCTGGCCTGATATCTATCTGGCGTGCGATTCCACGCCCAGCCTCTTTTTCCATAACAATTACGACGGCACGTTTACGGAGCAGGCGATGGAGCGCGGAATCGCCCTCAGCGAAGACGGCATGGAGCAAGCGGGCATGGGCATCGGCGTCGGCGATCTGCGCCCCGCAGGCCGTCTCGATATCGTAAAAACCCACTTTGCCGCCGATACCCCGGCTGTTTACTCGAACAACGGAAAGGGCGAGTTCCGGGACGACACCCTGCACTCCGGTTTGGGCGTCGAAACCCGTTATGTGAGTTGGGGCGTCGGCATTCAGGATTTCGATAATGACGGCCTGCCGGATATTTTATGGGTGACCGGCGGCATCTATCCCGAATTGCAAAATCGCCCGGAGGAGCCGTACCGGGTTCCGCGCATCGTATTTCGCAATTTAGGCAACGGACGCTTCGAGGAGTTGATTGCCGAAGCCGGTCCCGGCATTGCGGCCAAACATTGCAGCCGTGGCTGCGCCTTCGGAGACTTTGATAATGACGGCGATGTGGACGTGCTCGTTATGAACCTGAATGAGCCGCCTTCCTTGCTGCGCAATGACGTGAAAAATGGGGGACACTGGATCAAGGTGAAGTTGCAAGGAGTTAAATCCAACCGCAGCGCCATCGGGGCTCGCGTCACGGTTCACTGCCATGCGCAAATGCAGGCGCAGGAAGTTCTTGCCCAGTCCTCTTACCTATCCGTGAATGATCGGCGTTTGCACTTTGGCCTTGGTTCCGCGACTGCAGTAGATATTGAAGTCCGCTGGCCTACTGGCGCGGCGGAGCACTTTGCCGATATTCCGGTGAATCGACTGGTCGAGATTACTGAAGGCGCAGGCATTACGCGCGCGCAGAAGTTTGGGTAACGGACCACTGTTTATGCCCGGTCGAGTCGCTGTTCTGCTCTACTTGTTGATCTGCGGGATTCTGCTTTATGGGCAGCACTCAGGGAACCCGGCCATAGAACAAGCTTGGGGCTTGGCCGCGAAAGGCCAACGTGCCGAAGCCGCTCGCCTGCTCCGCACGGTTCTGCAACGCGAGCCTGCCAATGCGGAAGCGCATCTCTTCCTGGGAAGCCTTCTGGCGGAAGACGGAAACCGTGAAGAAGCCATTGCGCAGTTAACGGAAGCTGTCCGTCTGCGGCCCAGGTCATTCGAAGCGATCAATGCGCTGGGAGAAGCCTATAACCGTTTTGACGACGGCAAAGCGGCCCGTGAATGCTTCGAAAAGGCCGTAGCTCTTAATCCCAAATCCGGCATTGCCCAAAGCAACTTGGGAGCGGCTCTGCTGGGAGCGGGTGAGTCCGCTGCCGCTGCGGGCCATTTAGATCAGGCTATTGCTCTGTTAGGACATTCGCCGGACGCTGCCGACGCCCAATACTTGCGCGCCAAGATCTACAGCACCCAAAGCAATTTCGCCAAAGCTGCCGTCTGTCTGGAAAAGGCGGTCGCTATCCGCCCTGATTTCGCGGAAGCGTGGTCGGATCTCGGAGCAGCACGAGCAGCAGCACTGAACGATGCCGGAGCATTACGCGCCTTGCAACGTGCCGTGGAATTAAATCCGAACGACCCGGTTGCGCAGTACCGGCTGGGCGCTGAGTACCTTCGACAGGATCAGCCTCAATCGGCCCTTGCTCCCCTCGAAGCCGCTTACAAACTTCGTCCCGAAGATCAATCAACACTCAATTCGCTGCAAAGCGCCCTGCGGCAGGTGGGCCGTTCCGAGGAAGCAAACGAAATCAAACGCAAGCTGGCCGACTTGCTGCACAAGCGTGACGAGGAAAGCCAGAACGCCATGAAAGCGCTCAAGATCAACAATGAAGGAGCCGCGCTGGAAAAGGCAGGCAATCTGCGGGAGGCTCTTGAACATTATCGTCAGGCAACGGCGTTGAATCCATCCCACGTCGGCATCCGAGTCAACTACGCCATTGCTCTTCTGCGCTTGGGACAGTGGACGCAAGGCTTAACGGAATTGCATGAAGCCCTGCAACGCGATCCGAATAATGGGCAAATCAAGGCGGCGCTGCAAGATGCTTTGTCCCAAGCCCCTCCCGGCACGGTTCCCGATGCTTTGCGGGTACGATAAGGTCGATGCGCTCCTCCGTTTCGGTTTCTTTGTTTCTCCTCATCGCTGCCGCCATCTCTGCCCAGGAGCCAAAAACCACTAACCCGGATGAAGTCGAAGCCGTAGTCACTACCGATCTTGGTTCGTTCCGCATCGAGTTCCGGCCGGACAAAGCTCCCCAGCACGTCAAGCAGTTCCTTTCGCTGGCGCGGGAAGGCTACTACAACGGGAGCGCCTTTTTCCGGGTGGTGCCGAACGGCATCATTCAGGGCGGCGATCCTCTGCTGAAAGACCCCAAGACGCCCCGGTCCCGCTGGGGCACCGGCGGACTGAATCTGCTGCCGACCGAAGCGAGCGACTTGAAACACGAACGCGGCACTGTGTCCGCTATCCGCATTCCCGAAAAACTCAACAGCGACGGCAGCCAGTTTTTCGTATGCGTATCGCCGCAGTCTGCGCTCGACGGAAAATACTCGGCGTTCGGGCAAGTAACGGAGGGAATGGATGTTGTGACGCGTATTTCGCAAGCTCCCCTTAACAAGACTGGCCTGACAGAGCAGCCCGTCCGCATCCGCAGCATCACGCTGGAGTCGAAAAAGCGGGAGCCGTTCCTGGATGCCTCGGTGGAGGAACTGCGAAAAACCGTGACGATGAAAACCACGCTTGGGACGCTGAAGATTAAAACCGAACCCGACTGGGCGCCCGAAACGGTTCGCAACTTTCTGAAACTGACCGCCACAGGCTGGTATGACGGCACGGCCTTTCACCGGGTGGCAAAAGGCTTTGTCGTGCAAGGCGGCATGGGAAACACGCGGGCGAGCGGCCCCGACCATCCCGCAGATCGTTGGGTGCGTCCTCTTCGGGCTGAATTTCGAACCGACGTGCAGCACACTCGCGGCATCGTCTCCATGGCTCACGGCGACGACCCTAACTCGGCGACTACTTCCTTCTTCATCGTGCTGGGGCCGGCTCCCAACCTGGACGGCCAATACGCCGCTTTTGGCCGCGTTGTCGAGGGCCTGCCGGTACTCGAGTCCTTTGAAAAAGAAGAAGTGGACGGAGAAACCCCCAAACGCCGCCTCGAAATCATTGAAATGAAAATCGATCCCGAAGGCAAGTAATGATGCTAACATCATCCAAGAAGCCGCGTTTTGCTATGACTTACCTCAAAAGCCTATTTGGCGGTCTCGTAGGACTAGTTCTTTTCGTTTTCTTGTTTCTTGTGATTGAGATCCTTGTGATCTCCCGTCATACGACAGGTTTGATTTCGCTAGACATCGTCCGATTTGTGAGATGGCCTCCTGTATGGATTGGAGCCTTCGTGAGCTTCGTTGGAACCTTTTATTGGATTCACCGCCGCTCTTTGCATCGCCTTTGAGGAAGACCGAACCTCTCTATTGAGTAAAGTATTGATAAAGTTCTTAACGAAAACTCTTTGGTTCACGACGCGGGTTAACTTCGGATGATCCCGAAACCGCGTTTCACGAAAGTAGACAATGACCAATCCGACCGTAGCTCCCATTTCAGCGACCGCCTCCCACTCTGACCGGCCCCTTGAGAATGCGGCCCCCCACGCCAGCCTGTCCGCTCTCACTTTAGGGGCGCTCGGCGTCGTTTTCGGCGACATCGGCACCAGCCCGCTGTACACGTTGCATGAATGCCTGCTGAGCGCCGGCGGCAAGCGTGCCAGCACAGAGGATGTCTTCGGCATTCTTTCCTTGATGTCCTGGGCGCTTCTTCTTGTAGTGACGATCAAGTACTTGTTCTTCATTCTCCGCGCCGACCATCAGGGGGAAGGTGGAATTTTCGCTCTGCTGGCGCTCGTGCCTGATCGCTTTCGCGCCAATGCAGTCCGGCACGGGCGGGTAACAGGAATCGCCCTGCTGGGCGTGATCGGCGCAGCGCTCTTGTATGGCGATGGGGTGATCACGCCAGCCATCTCGGTGCTGAGCGCCGTTGAAGGACTCACCCTGGTCAGCGCCTCTTTTAAGCCTTGGATCGTGCCGCTGACGTGTATTATTCTCCTTGCCCTCTTCGCCTTCCAGCGGCGAGGCACCGGCAGCGTGGGCCGTCTGTTCGGTCCCATCATGCTGATTTGGTTTTTGACTTTGGCCGCTCTCGGTGTTTGGCACATTCTGGAAGTTCCCGCGATTTTGGGGTCGCTCTCCCCGTACTATGCCGTCAATTTTTTCACGCGCCATGGCCTGCACGGTTTCTTAATCCTGGGCTCCGTGGTCCTGGTGGTGACGGGAGGAGAAGCGCTCTATGCCGACCTCGGTCATTTCGGGATCGCGCCGATCCGTCGTGCTTGGCTCGTTTTAGTGTTTCCGGCGCTCTTGTTAGGCTACCTGGGCCAGGGGGCGCTGGTACTCGCCCATCCCGCAGCGCTCGACAATCCCTTTTTTGCTCAAGTCCCTACCGGCGCGGCTACGGTCGCCCTGGTGCTTCTTTCCAGTGCGGCTACGGTGATTGCCTCGCAAGCACTGATCTCCGGCGCGTTTTCTCTTACGCGTCAAGCAATGGTGTTGGGATATTTTCCGAACGTCACCGTGCATCACACCTCCGAGCAAACCGAAGGCCAGATTTATATTCCCGAAGTAAATGCCTTGCTGGCGGTCGGCTGCCTGCTGCTCGTGCTCACGTTCCGGGAATCGGTGAAATTAGCCGCTGCTTACGGCATTGCCGTGACCGGCACCATGGCGATCACCTCCGTGTTGTTCTATATCGTGGCCCGCTATCGCTGGCAGTGGGCAACCTGGAAAGCGGTTGCGCTGCTGCTCTTTTTTCTCTCGTTTGACGTCCCCTTTCTCGGGGCCAACCTGTTCAAGTTTTTCCAAGGCGGCTATGTGCCCGTTCTGATTGGTGCTTGCCTCATTGCCGCCATGCTGATCTGGAACCGAGGACGAACGTTTCTGGAAGAACAGTATGCGACCCGGTTCCCTTCGTTTGGCGCCGTTCAGCCCCAAATTAAAGAGTGCCTGGCTCAACGGGTGCCCGGCACGGGCGTGTTTATCGCTTCCAGCCCCGACCATGTGCCTCCCATTCTGGTGCATTTTGTCAAGCGTTGCCGCTCCTTGCAGGAACACGTGCTCCTGCTCACCGTACGGACCGAAACCTACGCCCATGTGCCGCCGGACAAGCAATATGAGATTACCGACTTAGGCGACGGTTTCTGGAATCTGGTGCTGCACTTCGGCTACATGGAGCACCCGCGCGTGGCCGAGCGGCTGCAGGAAGTGATCGAGAAGGAACACCTGCCGATCGATCTGAAAGAGATCACGTATTACATCGGCAAGGAAACACTAAGCGCCACGAAGTCGAGCCACATGGGCAGAGTCGCGGAACGGATCTTTGCGTACTTACAGCGTAATGCCGTGGAGGTCGCGGACACGTTCTGCCTGCCGTCGCAGCAAGTGGTCGAGATCGGAACCCAGATCGATTTATGAAAGCGCTGAACGATTTCTCTCCGGCAGGACTCACCCAGAAACAGGAAGAAAGATCACCTCGTGCCCTGCCTCCTGTAGTCGGCGTGCGAAGCGCTGTTCAGTTGAAGGCCAGAAACGATGCCTGTTTCCGGCCATCACAAGGAGGGACCGGGGTGGAAGAACCTCCCAAAGATCTCCGGTGCCGGCCGGATAGGAAATAATTTTGATCTGCAGACTGCTGCGGTGCGGCAGCATGGTAAGAAAATATCGGGCAGTAAAGTCCGCCAGGGTTCGCGGCGTAATCAGGGAAGCGGGATACAGGTCGGAATCCGGCGCAAGAAGCTGGATGCGCTTCCCTAAACCGCCCGCAAGTTGAGCAGCGGTTTGCAGGCTGAGAAGAGTATGTTGTACCGTGGTGAAAACAACGGACAGTTCCAGCCAATGTTGCTTCTGCTTTGTTTCCGGTTCTTCGAGTGAAATGCTTTTCATGGCGGTTTGTTTCCCCACTTTGAAGAATAGAGACTGATAGCTCAAGTAGGGCTTAACTACAGCTAAAAATTCCCTAAGTGCGCGCCAACTAGCTATACTCTCTGTTTCAGCTCTCGTTATGCGTTTTAGCGTCCCTGTTCTGCTCAGTGTCTCTGTGTTTGTCACAGCCATGCAGGCGGCTGTTACGCCCCTGCCCTCTCTCGGCGAGCCTGCGCTTTCGCCGGATCGCTCGGAAATCGCCTTTGTTTCCGGCGGCGATATCTGGACGGTACCGGCCAAAGGCGGCGAGGCGCACTTGCTGGTTTCGCATCCCGCTACGGAGTCGCGTCCCTTATATTCGCCGGACGGTACGAAACTGGCGTTTACCTCCACCCGCACGGGCAACGGCGATATCTATGTGCTTACCTTTGCCACCGGGGAAGTCAAGCGCCTGACTTACAGCGAGTCCAACGATCTTCTCGACGGCTGGTCCCGCGACGGTAAGTGGCTGTATTTTTCTTCGAACGTGAACGATATCAATCAGGCGCAGGATATCTTCCGCGTCAACGTAAATGGCGGAACTCCTTTGGAGGTGGCGCGAGACCGCTTTTACAATGAGTTTCGCGGCGCTCCCTCGCCGGACGGCGCGCAACTGGCTTTTGTCGCGAAAGGAATCAGCAGCGCTCAATGGTGGCGTCACGGCCACAGCCATTTGGACGAATCCGAAATCTGGTTGAAAGAAATTGCTGACAAAGGCTCATACCAGTGTTTAGTTGCCGAGGACGCCAAGCAAGGCTGGCCCATGTGGTCCGAAGACGGCAAGAACCTTTTCTACACTTCGGATCGCACGGGCGTTGAAAACGTGTTCCGCCAGCCCGTCAACGGCGGTCCCGCCAAGCAGATCAGCCATCTACAGGATGGCCGTCTCCTCTGGCCTTCCATCAGCTACGACGGACGCGAAATTGTTTTCGAGCGCAGTTTCAAAATCTGGAAGCTGGACACCAAATCCGGCGCTGCCTCTGAAGTTCCGATTACGCTGCGCGGAGCCGCTTCCACGCCCGCCGTGACGCACCAGACGCTTACCCAATTCACCGAACTGGCGCTGTCCCACGACGGCAAAAAGATCGCGGTGGTTGCGCATGGCGAAGTCTTTGCGGCTTCGGCTACCGACGGCGGCGATGCGCTCCGTATTACTCGCACGCCCGCCCCGGAAACCGATG
>CAXTWT010000147.1:6857-11405 GCA_964247955.1 uncultured Bryobacteraceae bacterium | reverse complement strand
AAAACCGTTGAACCTTCACGGGTTCCGTGGGTTCGAATCCCACCCTCACCGCCATGGAAGCGAAAGTTTTACGGCTTTCAAAGCAAACTCTTAAATTAACCCTCTTTGTTAGCTCCTGCAAACGGAGCCGATCCTGCATTTGACAACGCACTTCCTGCACATATGCATTTCAAGCGTTGATGGTTTCAGGGTTTAAGAACACGGCAGCACTTGTCGCGTTGAGACTCAATAGAAGAAGCAGAACGAGATAATGCCCTCTTCTGAAACTGCCATGGCTGAAGTCCAGCCGTCTGAGCGCGAGGTGTGAACTATAGGTTTATTTAGCCCGTTCCCAAAAACTGATAAGCGATTGTTTCATCTTGCTGTAACAGAGGGCGTGGGACACTGACTCCAGTTTGGAAACGCAAGAGGTGCTGAATGAATACTCCTGACTTTGACCTTCTGCTCAGAAATTATAAGGGTTCTGTTGAGAAATGGATTGCGGCAATACGCGCTGAAGAAAGCCTAGCAACTGCCGATCACTCCATGGTAGCCATGGAGCGTTGGGATGAGGCGGACGGGGCGGTGCAGGAAGCAGAAGGGGAGGCGCGGAAAGCTCGCAATGCCTACCAAGACGCGCTCCGTCAAAAGAACTACGACTTTTAACGATACTGCTGGCTGTCGTCATGGCCCTCAGAAGTGGGTCAATGCTTTAGGCAGAGATAGTGAAGCGGAAGCGCATGTCCTCAGCAAACCACTGGATGTAGTTGGTTCCCCACCCATTATTGAACAGACTGAAGTGTATGCCTCCGCTCATGTCAGGCTGCGCTGGGGAGAAGTAGATCGGCGACCGCTCCCCCAACGCCACAACCGGCGCATCAAGCGTTTCGAGGGAAAATCCGCCCTTTGCATCTTTGTACTGCAGCCCGTTCGAGAGCGAATGCATATGGCGGTTCCCTCCGCGAACAACATCAAAGGGAGAAATGGTCTGGCCGGTTTTGTCGAGCAGCCAATTCTTCGCTTCCGGCGCGTTTGGCTGAAAGGTGAGCCACAGAGCTTCCGGCAAACGGTTAGCGGCTTTCCCGAACCAGGAAAAATCGAGATGTATTATCGGTTCCGTGTCGGGAAGAATGATGTCAAGATACATTTTGCTCGGCCAGGCAGCCAAGCCACGGCGCTCACTGGCCGCATCATCGATCTGTAGTTCGGCAAGGAGACGCTGCCCGCGCGCATCTCTTCCGATCCAGCAGTTTGTCAACTTCGGATGCCAGGTCCGGCTTTGCGCTCCGAAATGTTCAATGTTTGGTTTTCCAAAGTCTTTCGGTGCCCAATCGGCTTTACTGGTGACGTAGCTTTGGAGAAAGCGGTCGTAGTCTTCTTTCGAGAGTGTCTGGTAGCTGAAGAGCGCCAGCGGATGCTCCGCCGAGGCCCAGTCGCGGCCTGTTGTCCGGCTGCGCAGAGTTTGGATAGCGCCGGTATTGGGATCGAGCGCCAGTGTGAAGTGGGGCGCTTCGATCCGTTGGTCAGGCGAATGCGGCTCAAGTTCCGAACGGGAGGGTGGGACAGGTTTCAGTCCGGCAAGACGTTGCACTGCCTGTTCACGCAGGGCAGGAGGCAAGCTGGCCACACCCTGGTTGATGTTGTCACGCTTCTCAGCCCAACTCTTCTGTACCGTTTTGTATTTTGGGTGGTTGAGCATGGATGCCAGATCGCGCGGCGTGTAGTGGTCGAAGTCGAGCCATGTCTTCGTATCCGTGCCCCAGGTGTGTTCCGCCGCCAGGGAGAACCGACGCAGAAAAGCAATATCAGAGGCATCGCCCGCTTTCCATTGCCCGCCGGCAATCCAGTCGCGGCGCAGCCGGGCGAGTTCGCGATATTGAGCGACTTTGACCGGATCACTCGGCACTCCATAGATCCAGGTATCTCCAATTTCCTGCGTCACTACCGGCAAGTTGTTCCGAAAAGGGCTCAGCGCATTGGCAATCTCAGTCAGATGGGAGGCTTGGATAGCAGCATGAGGAAACTGCTGCCGCAAGCGGGCGTAAATCTGATTGATCTCGGTCATGGGATGCGGACCGCTGTTGTCGTCCCGTACTTCGACCGCAACGGCCAGATCTGATCCGGGCACCCGAACCACACCGCCATACTCTTTGTGGTGATACATCACAAGGAGCGAGTTTCCTTCCCCATCCTTCCAGAGGAAAAGAGCAGGCACGTCGGGCGGCGTACTGGCCGAATTGACGCCAATATCCAGAAACGTCACGCCCTGTTCCGCCAAAGGGCCGATCAGACCACGGGTATGACCGGGGACATCGGTCATCTTGGCACCTGTCGTGGTACGGCCAAATCGTCGATCCAAAGTTTGCGAGAGTCCGATGGCTCCCGCAATGGTCGAGCGGTCCAGCAACTCGGTCTGCCAACTGAAGGGAAGAGCGTGCCAGGCAATATCACCCGCAGCGACAGCCCTTTCCATGCGCTTGCGGCTTTCGCTGTTCGCCTGTTCCAGATATTCATAAAGCAGCCAGGAGCCGGTAGTCCATACGTATCGGTCCTGGCCTGCCTCGCGCCGGTTTCCGGCGATCTGAATGGCGCGCGGATAATACTCGTCGAAGTAGCGGCGCATCACTCCGGCCTGCGTATCGACAAAGCCCAGGTCGAAATGGCACTTGAACATTACCAGAACCGTTTTTACATCAGGGGATGCTTCCTGACTCTGTCCCACGGCGCAGAGAGCACTACCTGCGGCAAGCGTCGCGCCCAGAAAATCACGACGGTTCACGTCAGCGCTCCTCCGTAAACAGCAGTGGAACAAAATCAGCCAGACTCCGGCGCCACACCGGCCAGGTATGAGCGCCCGCATACGTGTGGAATGTCGCGTGAATACCGTGTTGCTCCAGGGACTCCGTCCAGGTTTTGACACGCGCGTACTGGACCGTCGTGTCGTGGTCGCCGCAGGCAATCCAGAGTAAGTGAATCTTAGCGTTGAATGCCTTTGGATCTGCCAGGATTGGCTCAAATTGGCGGTCAAAGTCGCGCGGCAGTCCCGGACTGAAGATGCCGAGCGCGTTAAACAGATCGGGGTGGCGGAAGCCGGTGTAGATCGTGTGTCCGCCGCCCATGGATAGTCCGGCCAAAGCTCGGTGGCGTGCTCCTGGCATAGTGCGGTACTGGGCTTCTACCAGAGGAATTACTTCTTCCGTCAGGTACTGTTCAAACAGATCGTTATTGCTGACCGATCCTCCACGGGGCGCGCCAAAAGGAACGGCGTGACCAGCGGGCATGGCAACAATCATCGGTTTAGCTTTACCTTCCGCGAGAAGGTTATCAAGAATGAGATTCGCGTGTCCCGCCTGCACCCACGATTCGGGCACGTCACCGCTGCCATGCACAAGGTACAGCACGGGATAGTGAGACGACGTTTTCTCATAACCCGGCGGAAGGTACAAAATGATCCTCTCCGTCCGGTGAAGCACGGCTGAGGGTTGCCATTCCGTGACCACCGTTCCATGCGGAACAGGACGCAGTTCCCAAGCGGCTGGCGGATCAGCCGGAACCTCGACGAGGCTGGCGGAGGTGCGCTGTCGAAGCTTGAGGACCGGATTGACCGGATCAGCAATCGCTACACCGTCGAGGTTGAACCAATATAAGTGACCATTAGGTTCGAGCGGCGTCGTGTGGATGCTCCAGACACCGTTATCACCCTTGGTCATCGGCTCCGGCTGACCCACCGGCATCCAGTCCCCATATAAAGCGACCTCAGCAGCTTTCGGCGCGCGGAGCCGGAAAGTAACTGTACGGTCCGTATGGACCTCCGGGGAAACCAGCCCATCGGGAGGAGGCGTTTGGGCAGGCGACAAGGCAAGATAAACAAGCGCGAGTTCAATAACGCAAATCCAAATCTTCATACGGTTCTCGCAGTATATCGACCCGCGAAAAGTTCTACTGTGGCAATAGATGCTTCTGAATTTTACCCAAGGCATTGCGCGGCAGAGCGGCCACGGTCACAAACTTACGCGGCACCTTGAACGACGCCAGCTTTGTCCGGCAACGGACTTCGATCTCAGCCGGGTCAAAGTTCTCGCCCACGACGACATACGCCACCGGCACTTCGCCGCGAAGCGGATCGGCCACGCCGAGCACGGCTGCTTCTGCAATCTCCCCTTGCTCTTCCAGAAACTCTTCAATCTCTCGCGGGTAAATATTGAAGCCTCCCGAAATGATGAGATCGCTTTTGCGGCCGCACAGCGTATAATAGCCGTCGGCGGAACGGTTGGCCAAGTCGCCGGTGCGGAAGAAGCCGTCGGCAAACGCATCGCGGGTCACCTCTTCCCGTCTCCAGTAACCGGAAAAGACATTCGGTCCGCGCAGGTAGAGTTCTCCAGTTTCTCCTTCCGCCACCGGCTCCCCACTCGCATCAAGAAGCCGCGCCGAAACTCCCGGCAGCGGCAGCCCCACCGTACCGGCTCGTCGCTCGCCGAGGTAGGGATTACTGAGGTTCATCAGCGTTTCACTCATGCCGTAGCGCTCCAAAATTCGGTGGTGAAACAGCTTCTCGAACTGATCCAGCAC
>CAXTWT010000147.1:0-6757 GCA_964247955.1 uncultured Bryobacteraceae bacterium | reverse complement strand
GACGGCCCGTGGTTCGGCATCGCACAGAATGTGAGAAATCTCGCGGTCACGGTAAAGAATGTTGATGGGCACGAAAATGATTCCCGACTTGATGCAAGCGAGATACAGGTCGATCATCTCCACGCTATTGCCGAGATATACACAAAGCCGATCACCCGGCGAAAAACCCTGCCCGAGCAGAAACTGCGCCACGCGGTTGCTGCGCGCGTCCAGCTCGCCGAACGTATAGGTGTCCTCCGCAAACTCAAGGGCAGTCACGTCGGCGCGACCCCGTAAGGAAAGGTCAAACAAATCCGAAAGGTTCATTTTAATTCACTCAAGAAGAGGCGCTCCCCGGGTCTCCCTTCCAAGAGGCAGCAGCACCAGCCCTATTACAAAGGCGAGTGCTGTTACTGCGACGGGACGGCCCAGTGTGCCGGCTTGCGCAATGGCCGCTCCGACAGCGAACGTCGCCCCGGCTGCGAGAAAGCGCCCGACGGAAGTGGCAAAAGCAAACGCGCTGGCGCGGCACTCCGTCCGGTACTGTTCCGGCAACCAGACGGTGAACACACAGAAGCTCGCTCCTCCGACTCCCAGAAAAAAGAGGCAAGTCATAAACCACCAGAGCGCATGCCGGGGCAGATAAAAGACGTATCCGAAACTGATGCTGATACAGACGCCCATAAGTCCGTAAAAGAAACCAAGCGTGGCACGCCGCCCGATGTAGCGAGCCAACAGCGGGACAAGCAGACAGCCCATGATCGTTCCCAAGGAGAGCAGCACACTGCCAGTTGAAGCCAAGCGCGCACCTTCCGGCAGACTACTTCCTTCCCGCAGGGCCAGTTGTGTCACCGCGCTCGGTACGTAGACAGACCCTGCCCATAAGCCGACCATCGAAACCAGAACATACAGGGCATTGAGCAGGGTGCGCTGTCGGTACTCCTCCGAAAACAGCGCCAAAAAAGCCGAGCGCACGGTGAAATGCACGCCACGTTCCCGTGTGCGATTCGTCCAGCGGAGGGGCTCGCGAACGCCATAGCGGATGAACGCCACCAGCAGCGCGGGAGTTCCGCCCAGGATGAACATCGCACGCCATCCGAAACGAGCGCCGATGTAGTAGTTGGCCAGCGAAGCCAGCAACGTTCCGAAGTAGTAGCCCGTATGCATCAACGAGCCTCCCCAGACGCGGCGCTCTTCGGGCCATTCTTCGGCGACAAGCACGCCGCCCAAGGTCCATTCGCCGCCAATACCGATTCCCGCCAGCAAGCGGAACGCGCCCAGTTCCCAGACGTAAGTGGATAGCGCGCCTGCGAACGTGAAGACCGAGTAGCACAGGATCGTCAGGGTCAGCGTGCGCACGCGTCCAAAACGGTCGGCGAGCGGTCCCCAAAGAAAAGACAAGCCCCAGCCGAGGAGAAAGACCGCAAACAGCAGACCGCCATAAAAGCCGATGTTTCCACTGGTGGGCGCAATGCCGGAGTTCGGCAACAGTTCGCGCAGCGACGGGACCAGGACCAACGCATAAATGAAGGAGTCCATCCCATCCAGCGCCCAGCCCGCCCAGGCGGCCCAGAAGCTTCGTATTTGATGGGGCGTAAGCCGCCCAGTGGTCGCCCCCACAGCGGTGCTCATAGCGGTCGAACCATGTTTGCTCTCCGTTACTTCCCTTTCGCCGGTATGACCGGCAGCACGATGTGGGAAGGATGCTGGGCATCGAGATAGATCGTATTCTCGGCGACCTGCCAACGGCGATTATTATTGAGCGGTTCGCCCGTGTTGGGGTTGATATCGAAGCGCGGAAAGTTGCTGCTCGAAATGTCGAGACGGATGCGGTGACCCTTTTGGAAGACCAGCGAAGTCGGATACATCTCGACCGTAAACTCGTACGGTTGTCCCGGCGTGAGCAGTTCCGCTTTGCCGGGACCGTTCCGATAACGCGCCCGGACGATGCTGTCGGCAATGTTCAGATCGACGCCTGCGGGAAACCCCGCATGGGGCGGGTACACATCGATCAGTTTGGCAGTGAAATCGGTATCAGGGGAGTTCGAGGAGGCCCAAAGCTTCACAATCAGGCGACCGGTCACTTCGAGATCGCCGGTGAGCGAAGGCGTCTCAAAGACCAGCACGTCAGAGCGTGCCGAGAGCGGTTTCGAATCGGCGCACAGCCAGAAGTCCGGGCGGCATCGCTGGTCAACCGCGCCCTGGAACATCAGCGTGCCTTGCGAAGACACGTTCCCGCCGAGCGTCGGAACGGGGTTATGCGGATCAAATTGGTAGCGAAGCGGCGGATCATGGGTGGATTGCTCGGGAGAAAGGAGGCCGGAAGTGTGTAAGTAATACGGAGTGGGCTGTGTCCGGGCGAGCGGCCAATCCTGCTCCTCGCGCCAATGCCCGCCCACATAAAGGCGTCCTTCGGGCGTCTTGTGGCCGTCGCCTCCGCCCATGATATAAATGCGGACGGGCGGCTCCCGGTCGACTCCGTTGTCCACTCCTTTGAGCCAGTGATCGAACCATCGCAAATGGAAAGCCCACAGGTCCAGCGCCGCGTCTTCCGTAAACTGCGCCTCGCCCGCGAAGTTGCGATTTTCGGCGCTGTGAATCCACGGTCCGATAATCAATCGCTGCAAGCTCTTCTTGGTGCGACGCAACCCCACGAAGTTGAGATTGGCGACCGGCGTGCTCCAGGAATCGTACCAGCCGGTGGTGTGGTATTCGGGAACGTCCTTGTATTCGGCCAAGTGATCGACAACGCTTGACCCGGAGTTCTTCCAAAAATCGTCGTAATCGCCGTGGCTCATTGCCTCGACGAGCCACGCTTCGTAATCGGGAGCAAACTGAAGCGGTGTCGTGCCGGGGCGTAGCGGCAGACCGCGCACGTAGTCGCGAACGTGAGTCCCCAGATCCGCCAGGGCAGGCGCGGCGACCAGATCGAAGGCGGCGCGTTCGGTTGCTGTCGTTTCATTCGATGTGCCCGCCGCGTTGCCGAGCGTCAAAACCCAGTTAAAGAAACGGAGCTCGAACGCGCCATTGTGCCGCACGCCGTACCGCCCAAAATCAGACATCGCGTTACGCGGAATCATCGCCTGGACATAAGGTGCATTCGCGATGGCGAGAGCGTGCTGGGTAGCGCCGTCGTACGAACTCCCCATAGTGCCGATCTTGCCGTCAAACCAAGGCTGCGATCCAATCCATTGGGCGGTATCGAACCCATCCTGGGGATCATCACGGATCGGAAACCAGTGTCCCTCTGATCGATAGCGCCCGCGCACATCTTGCGCGATGACCACGTAGCCGTGAGGCACGTAGTGACCGGCGGCCACTGAGAGACCGTTTTTGTTATAAGGAGTGCGCTCCAAAATGACCGGAAACCGACCGTCCACCGCAGAGCCGTTCCGCGCCGGGCGGTAAACGTCGGTGGCGAGCCGGACACTATCGCGCATTCTTACCATTTCGTGCTTAACGACGGCGAGTTCGTACGCTGGCCCGCTTTGCGCGCATAACCGTATGGAGGCTAACAGCAGCCAAAAGATACCAGGAACGCTCAACAGGCAGATCAGGGCGCGAGGAAGCAGGTTCATATTCCAGCCTTGGAAGCTAGTCCACTAGCATACACACTTAGGCTTTTGCCGCAGGGCAGCAGAGCAGTTTTTCCAAGTTCCATCTTGGTAAGGGTACTCTGCTCACCAGCAATGACATGTGCCGCATTCCGTCCAAGAAGGCAACCCTCGCCATGCACGTTCACTCGTATCAGCATCACCTTTGTTTGCCGGTCCGAGAAAGAGATCCATTAGAAATTTGGACCACTTTCGAAGAATAATACCGCTCCACCTCCGGACGGCTGACGATGTAGGGGTTACCACAAAGACTAAGCGGCTGAAGACCGGGTCGGCACAGGCCTGCGGGTTCTGACAATCGCTCCACCAACAATAGTCGCGATAACGGATAGACCGTTCCACAGCAGCATCACTAGGAACCAGTGAAGCCAGTCACGGCCGCCGACGATCAGGGCAAGGGTGCCAGCCAGAAACAGCGCTATCTGAACTAAAGCAAGGACCACAACGGCAACCATCTCGCTTCCCTTTGCCGCGAGCGCAACCAAAGCACCAATGGCTATGCACAGAATAAGGCGTCCCATTTTCAGCGGGAAGGTCAACCAGAACAGGTAAGCGCTCGGATGCCATTCATAAACACGGTGTGCATCGAGGAACATCCGCAGGGCATGCTGTGAGGACCGTGTTGCCCATCCAGTGAGCCAGAATCCGCCGATCACGATAACCAGCATCGACCAGGGAGCAGCGCGAACGGCAGCGCCGCCGCCATGCATGATGGTCTTCCGCGTCTGCCGCCAATACCAACTTCGGGCAACGGCAAGGCCCGAAGTGACGACAAGGCCGGAGAACTCCTCCACCAGGTCTCCTATAATGGACTCTGCTGCTTCGGCAGGCGTGAACAAAGCAAGCAGCCAACCGGCAATTCGCGGCGGCTGAGGCGATTGAAAATCTAGTTGAGAAGTCATGAGCAGCTCCGAATGAGGGCAAGACCCTCGGTCATGCTTTGCAGCGCCTGTTGTGTGCGGTTCACAGCCGTTACTCCCTTGGCTGTGATGTGAAAAAAGCGTTTGGAACGTCCGCCGCGTTCTGCTGTCGGCTCACCTTGGAAGGACTTGACGTACCCCTTCGCCTGCAGACGATCCAGTGTGGCATAGACCGCGCCGATGGAGACTTCCCGATGAGTACGGTCTTCAATCTCCCGGCGAACCGTAACTCCGTAAGCTCGATCTCCTAGCCGCAAGAGGGCCAAAAGAACGATATGCTCAAATTCGCCCAAATACTCTCGCGCAAACATTACTTATACAATATAGAACAAATTATCGAGAAAAGTCATTTTAAATGTAAACTCACGCAGACGATAGCAAAAGATTCACCTTGCTCTTGTATTGCGGGCTACACGGAAGTTGTCCGATCAACTAACATCGCCTGCGGATGAGGAACGCCCAAGTGTTCCGAAGTTTACTTGATTGATCTTTGCACTTTCAGAACCTGCCTTTCCGGAAGCGCCTTGGAGTTATTCCGGCTTGCTATAGTTTTTTCAACAATGATGAAACTCCCTGCTGCCCTTTTCGCCGCTTCCCTGGTCTTACGGCTGACCGCTCAGTCGCCCGAATATGGCCCGGAAAAAGGCGCCTTGGTGATTCAGGGCGGCGGGTCCGCCGAAGGCACCGGCATTGACGAGACCTTTGTTAATCTTGCCGGCGGTCTCGATGCCAAGATTGTGATTATTCCCACCGCCGGAGGCAACCGCAAGCCAGACGGCAGCCTCATTGTGTACGAGGAAGAAAAAGTTATCGCTCCTTGGAAAAAGCTCGGGCTCACGAACGTGCATATGCTCCACACGGCAGATCGCCAAGCAGCTAACACCGAAACGTTTGCCGCGATGCTGCGTGACGCCGGAGGTATTTGGTTTAACGGCGGACGTCAATGGAATTGTGTTGACTCCTACGGCGGCACACTCACTTTACGCGAGATGCGGGAAGTCCTGAATCGCGGAGGTGTCATTGGAGGCAGTTCTGCGGGGGCCACCATTCAAGGAGATTATTTGGTGCGAGGCGCCGTCGCGGGTTCCGAAATTATGATGACGCCGGAACCGGAACATCAGCACGGCTTTGCGTTCCTCCGCCGTTCCGCGATTGACCAGCATATCAACACCAGAAACCGTTGGGACGATTTGATTCCCGTTATCAAGAAATATCCCGACCTGCTGGGCATCGGCTTATCGGAAGGCACAGCAATCGTGGTGACCGGAGATCGCTTTCAGGTTATCGGAAAATGGAAGGTCGCCATTCATGATAATACCCGCGCATACGAGCCTTGGGAGAAGCCTTACTATGTTCTTTCCCCTGGCGATGTTTACAACATGAAAGCCCGCAAAATTGAGAGATACGGCACCGGAGTTCTAACGCCTGCGACGATTCAAAAGGCCATGGCGAAGAGGTAAGGAGAGGCTTTCCTGAGACCCGTTCGGGTGAATCATTTGCCGGTGCCTCCTCCAAGAGCCGCGCCTTCCCCCAATCGGGCTTCTGACTGGATTGAACCCGCCGCAAGCCTCCGGTCTTTAAGAATGATGAGGCACGCCCATAGCAGGGATGCCGCGCAGCAGGGATGCTTCGAGGCGTGTCGAACCGCCGGGCGCTGCGGAAAGCCGGTTTTCCGGAAGCGAAATTTCCTTGGCTCATCGAAAGATGGTCCAAGAAGCTCTGCACGGCTTTAACCGTGGCAGAGTGTCACGGATAATGCAAACGCCCAATCAAATAAACTTCGGAACGCTTGGGCTTTGGAGCGGAAAGTCGTCATAGCTGCACGCAACCGGTTTGTTTCGTCTCATAACCGGCCATCTGGCGCAGCTTGTGGCGCAAGGCGGCCTGGTTGAGTACTTCCATCAAAGCCTTCGCCGCCGGCAGCTCCAGCGACTCTCGCGAAAACGTCAGGTCGAAGCGCTCGACCGCGAGCGGGATAAAGCCAAGTCCGAAACGACGAGCCGCTGATTGACTCGCAAGGCAACAATCTGCCCGACCGGCTGAGACTGCGTAGGCAGCAGGGAGATGCCCGTGAGCTAACTCCTCGTATCCCTTGACATTCGTTTTCGGAACACCCGCCGTGCGGAGACCCGTGTCCAGGAGATCTCGGCTGCCGGAACCCTCTTCCCGGTTGATGATCGTCACATCCGGGCGGTGTAGATCGGCGATGGAGTGAATGGCTTTCGGATTGCCTCGCTGCAAGAC
>CAXTWT010000146.1:0-11547 GCA_964247955.1 uncultured Bryobacteraceae bacterium | reverse complement strand
GCGCCGCCGAGATACCCCTTTTTCGCCATCTCCTGCGCCAGAAGAGTTGGCGCTGTGATGGAAACGGCCAGCAGTTCGCGTCTTGTCATGTACACCTCACGGCAATTTTCTACTATATAAGGCTGGAGCCAATTACACCAATGTTCACCGTCAACAGTTCGGAAATGGCAATTATTTTATGCGTTCTCACGATGGTCGGATGGGGCTCCTGGGCGAATACGCAGAAATTGGCCGGACGGGAGCGCTGGCCGTTTGAACTCTTCTACTGGGATTACTCGGTAGGAGTGGCCGTCACGGGAGTGGTTTTCTGCTTTCTCCTCGGCACATTTGGTTCGGCGGGCATGCCGTCCGCCGCGAACCTTCAAACAGCATCCCTGGCCGGAGAGTGGAAGGCGCTGCTCGCCGGAGTGCTGTTCAATCTCGCCAATATCCTGCTTGTTGCCGCCATCGATGCAGCCGGTATGGCCGTGGCCTTTCCGGTCGGCATCGGCTTGGCTCTCGTGATCGGAACGGCGGTCAGTTACTTTCAAACGCCGAAGGGCAATGCCGCTCTGCTGATCGGTGGCGTGTGCCTGATCCTGCTGGCGATGCTGTTCTCTACCCTCGCTTACCGGCGTTTGCCTGCGGCGCGGGAATCGCGGAAAGGTTCCGGTCTGGTGTTTGCCATTGTGGCCGGATTGCTGATGGGCTTCTTCTACCCGCAACTGATGCGGGCCATCTCGCCGGATTTCAACTCCCAACCGATTGCTGCGGGAATGCTCACGCCGTACACGGCTCTTTTGTTTTTCGGAATCGGCGTGTTGCTCAGCAGCATACCGATCAACGGATGGTTCATGCGCTCCCGAGGCTCTCACTTTTCTGATTACCGGCAGGCGCGGCCCGGACTCCATCTGCCCGGACTGCTGGGCGGAATGATCTGGATGATCGCTCTGGGCTTGAATGTGGTCGCCTCGGGCGTAGCGGGACCGGCAATCTCGTATGCGCTCGGACAGGGAGCGACACTAATTGCGGCGTTGTGGGGCGTATTTATCTGGGGGGAGTTCCGAAGTGCGCCTGCGGGAACAAATAATCTGGTGGCATTGATGTTGGGCGCCTACGCTCTCGGCATCACCCTCATCGGTTGGGCCAGCTTTTGATCCGTGAAGATAAACAGTATGAATCGCCGTCGTTTTCTTGCCGCTTCAGCGGCGCTTGCTGCCTCGAAACAGATCCTTGGGAGGGAAGAGCCCGGCGACGCTGCTCCTTTCGGGGATTTACAGCTCTGGTATGACAAGCCTGCTGCCCGCTGGGTGGATGCGCTTCCTATCGGCAACGGCCGCCTAGGCGCTATGGTGTTCGGCGGCGGCGAGGACGGCTCCCCAGGGAGCGAAACCCTCCAGTTCAATGAGAATACGCTTTGGTCCGGCAAACCACGCGACGGCAACAATCCGGACGCCCGGAAGTATCTGAGCGAAATCCGCCGCGCCGTGCTGGAGAAACAGGATTATCACGAAGCCGATCAGCTTTGCCAGAAGATGCAGGGCCTGTTCGCCGAAGCGTATCAACCGCTCGGCAACTTGCGTATGGCTTTCACTCATGGCGGCGCGATTACTAATTATCGGCGTGAACTCGATCTTGATACGGCCTGTGTTCGTACGGTTTATCAAGCCGGTGACGTTCAGTTCGAGCGTCAGGCTTTTGCCTCAGCTCCTGACGGAGTGCTGGTGGTACACATCACATCCAGCGCGCCCGGCCAGTTGCATTGCCGCATCGCCCTGGACGGACCGCTGCAAAAGGACGTATCGACTTCCGCTCCCCATCGCCTGTTGCTCCGGGGAAAGGCGGCAGCGCATGTGGCGGGCGCCGGTCATCCCGGCAGTGAAAAGCCCGTTACTTTTTCGGATGAACCGGGCGAAGGCATGTACTTTGCGGCAGTGCTCCAGGCGCAGGCGCCGGACGGCAGAATCGATACGGTGTCTGATCACCTGAAGGTTTCAGGCGCCAGCGCCCTGACGGTTCTGATTGCTGCGCATACCGGCTATCGCGGTTTTGAGCTTCCGCCCGATACGCCGCTCGACGAAGTTGCCGCCAAAGCAGAAGCCCATCTCACCACAGTAGCCGGGAAAAGTTTTGAACAACTGCGCGCACGTCAATTAAAGGATCACCAAAGCCTGTTCCGTCGTGTATCTCTCCGCTTGGGATCTCCGAAGCACGTAGCGAGTGAAGCTCAACCGACCGACAAGCGCCTGCAAAGCTTTGGAAATTCGCCCGATCCATCGCTGCTCGTCCTTTACTTTCAGTATGGCCGTTATCTGTTAATCAGCAGTTCCCGCCCCGGCTCGCAGCCAGCCAACCTGCAAGGCATCTGGAACAATCAGGTCACGCCGCCCTGGAGTTCGAACTGGACAGCAAACATCAATATACAGATGAATTACTGGCCGGCGGAAACCTGCCATCTCAGCGAGTGCGCCGCGCCGCTTTTCGATTTCATCAATGACTTGAGCAAAACCGGCAGGCAGGCGGCGCAAGAAACCTATGGTCTCCCCGGTTGGGTTTCGCACCACAACATCGACCTTTGGCGCACGGCAAACCCCGTGGGCGAGGGCGTCGGCCAGCCGACTTGGGCCAATTGGAACATGAGCGGACCGTGGCTTTGCCAGCACCTTTTCGAGCATTACCGGTTTACTCGGGATCATGAATTTCTTCGCACGCGCGCTTACCCATTGATGAAGGGCGCTGCGGAGTTCTGCCTTGCCTCCTTGATTGAGGATCGCGAAGGGCGACTGACAACCTGCCCCTCGGAATCGACAGAAAACGACTTTCTAGCGCCTGACGGCAAACGCGCCATGACCAGCGCCGGCTGCACGATGGATATGGCGCTGTTGCGGGAGCTATTTGCTAACTGCGCCGCAGCAGCGCAGGAACTCGGGGTCGATGCGGATTTTGCAGCGAAGCTTGTTGCCGCCTCGAAACGGCTGGTTCCGTATCAGATCGGAAGGTACGGTCAGCTTCAGGAATGGTCTGTCGACTTTGAAGAAAGCACGCCGGGACAGCGTCACATGTCCCATATGTACGGGCTCTATCCCGGCAACGAGATCACGCCTCGGGGCACGCCGAAGCTGGCGCAGGCGGCGCGCGCATCACTCGAACGCAGGCTCGCTCATGGCGGAGCTTATACTGGCTGGAGCCGTGCCTGGGCCATCGGTTTTTGGGCGCGTCTCGGTGATGGCGAGAAAGCCTGGGAATCGCTTTCCATGCTCATGCAGCACAGCACAAATCTGAATCTCTTCGACACGCACCCGGCCAAAGACGGCGCAATTTTCCAAATTGACGGAAACTTCGGCGCAACCGCAGCCATGGTCGAGATGCTGCTGCAAAGCCAAACCGGCACAGTCGAGCTTCTCCCTGCGCTGCCGTCGGCATGGGCGGATGGGGAGGTCAAAGGACTTTGCGCGCGCGGCGGATTGATTGTCGACCTTCAATGGTCCCGGAGCAAAGTAGATGGTTGTACGGTTCGCCCCAGTTTTGCGGGAGAGTACCGTTTTCGCGCACCCGGAGGGCAAAGAATTGTCGGGATGACAACCGGCGCAAGGTCGGCTGCTCTGGCCCAGGAAGCCGACCGCAGCGTTCGCGCCAAGCTACAGGCGGGACGAACTTATCAGATGAGGTTCGGGAGGGAAACGCGCAAACCATCAGCGGGCTGAGTTACTGATGCAGGAACTGGATTGCGTCGTTCCGTTCGTTCCAGCCGAAAAATAATGGGTGGCGAGCGAAGGGAGCTTACTTTCTCCCTTCAGGACGCGCTGAAGCTTTTCCGGCTCTCGCAGGAGAGGCCACAGGGGCTGCGCGACCGTATTGACAAACGGCAGAGCTTCCGCCACCCAGCGGTCCAACCGGGCTGCCTGACGCAGCACGTCATCCGGAAGAATGAGAGCGCGGCACTGGGCCTCGCGGCAATAACAGGTGAACGGGTAGTCGATGTTCAGCGTACCGTAATCGTCGGTCAACTCCTCGCCGGGCAAAATGTCGCGCACGGCAAGCTCGAAGTCGAAGTCCGCACTGACGCAGTTGGGGCGGCAGGAGTGATTGACGTAGCGCGCCTGATCCCAACACAGAATGCGATTCCCCTGGCGGTCCCGGAATGAGTAAGTCTCCAGCCGTTCTTGCAGCAGGGGAGGCAAATTTGAGCCATAATCAGGGGGAAACACTTGATCCAGTTCATCGCGCACCCAAGTAAGGGCGCCACGGGGGATTCGACAGGTCGCCACTAAGCCGTATCCGACCTGATCCGAGATGTAGCGTAGTTCTGTACAAGGATGAATCATCAGATTTGCTAATCAGATGTGTTTGGCGGGAATGCGTGTCTGAAAATTCTGGCAGACCAGGACGTTTGCCGTACAGTAGAGCAGAGGGCGCGGGCTCCCCTGATTGAGTCCTTCTCCATGCAACGAAGAACTTTTCTCCAAACGGCTTTCACCCTGGTAACGGCGTCAAGTCTCCGGCCACAGTCGGAACTCTTATGGGGCGGACCGGTGCTTGACACGCATCTCCATCTGCGGCGTGATCCGGAAAGCTGTTTCATTCATATGCAAGGCTGCGGGGTGACGAACGCCGTCCTGTTGACACGTGATGTCGACGGAGACAAAGCAAAGGAAGAAGGAGAGAAGCACCCAGGGCGCTTTGTACGTTCCGTCTCAGCCGATCCGTCTCAACCGAACGCCCAAAGCGTTTTTCGACAAGCGATCACCGAAGGGGCAGTCAGCATCGGCGAGTTGAAATACCATCTGGCTTTGGATTCGCCGGAGATGCGGCGGGTTTATGACATTGCCGCCGAAATGCGCGTGCCGGTGATGATGCATATCCAGAACTTTCCGCACTTTCCCGGCGAACTTCCCTACAACACAGGCTACGAACATTTCGACAGGATTCTCCGCGCCTGCCCGAAGACGAACTTTGTCGGGCATGGGGACCTGTTCTGGGCGCACATCAGCGCGGACGTTCCTACGGATCGCGGCTACCCTGCCGGTCCGGTCAAGCCCGGCGGCTTGACTGATCGGTGGCTGTCCGATTTCCAGAACCTTTATGCGGACGTGTCGGCAAACTCAGGCAACAATGCCCTGTCCCGTGATCGCGACTTCTCCCAGAGCTTTGTTCTCCGTCATCAGGACAAGCTGATTTTCGGCAGTGATTGCAGTTGCGCCGACGGCAAAGGGGGAGGCGTTTCGCAAAACAACAACCCCGAAGCAAGCAGGCTGGCGGGCAAATGCGTCGCTCGCGCCACCTTGGAGCTTTCCCAGCAACTCGCCTCGCCGGAGGTGTTCCGTAAGATCACGTGGGCCAATGGAAAGCAACTCTTCAAAGTTCCGTCGTAGCGCCTGCTGATCACAAAGGCGCTTTGCCTTGTGATATGATTCCGCCCCAGATGCGACAACTTCTATCTCACTCGATATGTTGTTTCACTGTCCTTGTACTGGGGAGCTTATTGTTCGGGCAAACCGAGCAAACCAGCATTACAGGAACAGTCACTGATTCCTCCAAAGCGATCATTGCGGATGCGAGTGTCAGCATCCGTAACATCGCGACCAACGTAGCCAACAAAACCACTACTAATGCCGCCGGGCTTTACTTCCTTCCCTCGTTGCCGCCGGGAACTTATGAGTTGACCGTTGAGAAAGCCGGCTTCAGTGTCGCGCGAGTGGATAATATCCCGCTCACCACCGGCCTGGCCGCTACGCAGGACGTTGTGCTTCGCCTCGGAACGCTGTCCCAGACTGTGGAGGTCAACGCGACCGCTGTGCAATTGCAGGCGCAAAGTTCCGATATGAGCGCCGTTATCACATCCCGATCTGTAGCGGAACTCCCGCTGCTTGGACGTGATCCGCTGGCCTTTGCAGCGCTTACCCCCGGCGTGATCCCGACACAAGGCCAGCAAGCAAATGCGGGCACCATCGGACGTGTCACTACCGCGCAGATCGGGGGCGGTCTGGCGCAGCAAAACGCAGTTTTGATTGACGGCGCGGAAAGCCGAGGCACCACCGAATCTGGCAATGCTTATTCGGTTCCCGTGGAAGCCGTGGCGGAGTTCAAGCTGGAGACCGCCAGTTATGACGCGGAGTATGGCCGCGCTGCGGGTGGAGTCGCCATTCTCACTACGAAGTCAGGCACAAACACCCTGCATGCCGCAGCTTGGGAGTATCTCCGCAACAATCACCTCAACGCCAACAGTTGGCAGAATGATCGCAACGGCATCCCCATTGCCCTTTTCCAACGTAACGTCTTCGGCGCGAGCGTCGGCGGACCCCTTCGCATCCCGCATGTCTACAACGGTCGTGACAAAACGTTTTTCTTCTTCAACTACGAAGGCGCACGGCAGGGCAGCCCCGATCAGGCGCTGGACACGGTTCCCAGCGCGCGGGAACGGGCCGGTGACTTTTCCCAAACTTTTGACCGTACCGGTCGCTTGGATGTCATCTACGATCCTTCCACCACCACCCGCGACCCGAACAACCCCGGAAAATACCTCCGCAGCCCGTTCGCAGGCAACATCATTCCCGTTAACGAAATTAATGCCATTTCCGCCAACGTGGTGAAGTTTTATCCTTTGCCCAACCGGACCGGGAACACCGCGCAGAACGTCAATAACTACCTGCAAACCGGCAAGGCCGTCACCAACACAGACAACTACCTCGCCAGGATTGATCACATCTTCAGCGAAAACGAGCGCATCTTCGGACGAGTTGGATATGCGCCGTATAAAAGTTACAGCACTTTGCCCGGTTTGGCTTTCGAAGCGCGCTCCGTTTCCTCGAATCCAGGCACTTCGGCGTTGATCGGTTTTACTTCCGCCTTTTCCCCGAACCTGCTGGGAGAAGCACGCCTCAGCTACACGCGCCTGCAATTTAACACCTTTCCCGTCAGTCAGGGGTTCGATCCGGCAACCTTGGGATTCAGCCCGCAATTTACCAATAGCGTTACCTATAAGCAATTCCCCGCCATCAACGTGCAAACCTACAACGCCGGTTCAGGATTGAGCGTGACGCAGGCTTCCCCGAACGACTTTGCCCCCCTAGGCGGCGCTACCCGCACTTTAAATCCGCAAGATACTTGGCAGGCGCAATATCAAGTGACTTGGATCAAGACGCGCCATAGCATGCATTTCGGAACCGATCTCCAACTGATCCGGCTCAACGCTTACAACTCGCAATATTCGGCAGGTCAATTCAATTTCGACCGCACCTATACCCAAGGCCCGGACCCTAACAGCACCACTTTGAACGGAGGCAACGGGCTGGCGAGTCTGTTGCTCGGAGTTCCCGTGGCGGGCACCGTCACCATTACCAACCCGCTCTTCCTTTATCAGAAATACTACGGCTTCTATGCTCAGGATGATTACCGCGTCACCAATCGATTCACGCTGAACATCGGTCTCCGCTACGAATACACCACGCCCTACGCGGAAAAATTCGGCCAGATCGGCTATTTCGACTGGAACGCCATTGAACCGACCACCGGCCAAAAGGGCCAATTCAAACTCATCAAGCCCGGCGGTTATCAAGAGAACCCTGTTTACACGAACTTCTCGCCCCGGCTTGGCCTTGCATGGCAGGCCCTGGACAAGACCGTGATTCGCGCCGGAGCCGGTATCTTCTACGCCACGTATGTCGGCGTCAATGCGGCGGCAACGGATTTCGGCAACGGTGGATTTGTATCGAACCTGCTCTATCTCGGCCCCACGAATCCCCTCGGCTCATCAACTCCGCCGGTCGGCGGGTCCTGGAATAACCCGTTTGCGGCAGGTATTCAGCAGCCGTCGCGCAACACCGATTTTGTCGGACAGGCCGTGCGCGCCGACCAACTCAATCGCCCGTCGCCGTATCTCAGCGATTGGAGCTTGAGCATTCAGCGCGAAATTACGCCGACGCTGCTCGCGGAAGTCGCCTATGTCGGCTCCAAAATGACTCACCTGTATTGGAATCGCCAGCATAACCAAGATCCAGATGTTGATGTTAGTTACGGATCGCAATTGACGCAACCCGTCGCCAATCCCTTCTACGGCGAGATCACGACCGGCGCTCTGAGTGGGCCCACGATATCGCTTCGGCAGTTGCTGCGTCCTTATCCGCAATACCAGGACGTTTTGATCTTCCGCGATCCTTACGGCGACATGCGTTATAACAGCATGACAGTGCGTGTGCAACAACAGTACTCCAAGGGGTTGCTGATGTCGCTCGGGTACACGCTCTCGAAAACCATCGCCAACACCGCGCAGTCGAACACCTGGGTGGTTGGACCTTCAGACGCCATGTCGAACGCCAACTACAACCGCAGCATTGAAGCAAATGACGTGCCGCAACGCCTCGTACTCTCCTACATCTACGATTTCCCGGTTGGATACAAACAGCGGTTTCTCAATCACGGCATCGCGGCGACGATCCTGGGCGGTTGGCAGTTCAGCGGCATTTCTGTTTTCCAGAGCGGACGGCCCATCCTGATCACGGCTCCCGACCAGACGAGCTTGTATAACTTTTCTTCCACCAACGGGCGCGCCAATCGCCTGCACGACCCGGTGCTGGCGAGCGGAGGGAATGACAATCACTGGTTCGATACGACGGCCTTTGCCACCGCTGCCCCTTTCACCATTCCCAACGACTCGCTGACACAGCCCAATCTGCGTGGTCCGCGTCGTATCAACTTCGATTGGTCGCTCATCAAGAACACGAGATTTAGAGAGCAATACAACGTGCAGTTTCGCGCCGAGTTTTATAACTTGTTCAATCATCCTGCGCTGTTGGCTACCGGCCCCACAACGGATGTCACCAATGCCCAGTTTGGGCAGATTGTGCAAAGCGCGCCGGGGAGCGAACGTAATATTCAATTCGGCATTCGTCTCGTTTTCTGATTTATGAATCGAAGAAAGCTTTTACAAGCGGCACTCGCGGGAGTGCCGCTGCTACATTCCGGCATTGCGCAGGAAGTTGCCAAGCGGGTAAACGGCACTCCCGCACTCACGATCAAAGACGTAAAAGTCATCACCACGAACGGCGGAGGCCGCTACCGCTGGGTCTTTCTCAAGATCATCACGAATGAACCGGATCTCTACGGCATCGGTTCGGCGGCCAATCATTTCCAGACCACCGCTGTCATCGCGGCTCTCGAAAATCATTTAAAGCCGTGGCTGGTCGGCAAAAACCCGGATCGTATCGAAGATCTGTGGCAGTCCGCGCAAATGCGCACCTACTGGCGCAACGGCCCGGTGAACAATAATGTTCTGGCCGCGATGGACATGGCGCTATGGGATATCAAAGGCAAGCGCGCGGGCATGCCTGTTTATGATCTTTTGGGCGGAAAAGCGCGCGACGCGGTTGCGGTTTACGATCATCAGGGCGGCAAAACGAAAGAAGAATGTCTCGACAAGTTGGAAAAGTCTTTGGCGGAGGGATTCCGTCACGTGCGCATTCAATACGGCGAGGGTGGATACGGTGGTGGCGGTTTTATTCCCCGAGGACAAGGGAACCGGCCTGAAAACGGATACGGGGGACCGGCATTCGATGAAGAGCTATATGTGGATACCATTCCGCCCGTGTTTGAGTACCTTCGCGCCAAGGCAGGCTTCACGGCGAAGCTGATTCACGACGTGCATTCACACATGAGCGGCACCAATGCAGTCGAGTTGTCACGGCGCTTGCAGCCATACCAAATGTTCTTTCTGGAGGACGTGCTGCCGCCGGAACAGATCAGCTACTACCGCAACATTCGGCAGATCTGCACCACGCCGCAGGCAATAGGAGAAGTGTTCTCTCACCCGTATGAGGTTATTCCTTTGATCCAGGATCGACTGATCGATTTTATTCGCTGCCGAGTCGCTGCAACAGGCGGGATCACGCCGATACGGAAACTAGTGACGCTATGTGAAATTTTCGGAGTCAAAACAGCTTTTCAGGAAGGCGGAGAAAACGATCCTGTGAACCAAATGGCCAGCTATCATGTCGATCTAGCCAGCACAGCCTTCGGTATTCAGGAAGAAAATCATTTTCCTCCGCTGGTGCATGAAATGTTCCCCGGCATCGGAGAAATTCGGAAGGGATACCTGTACGGCAGCGACAAGCCTGGACTCGGAATTGACATCAATGAGGAACTCGCCAGCAAGCACCCGCTGAAACCAATTCCAAACGGAGGCGCGTATCCGACAGATCGCGCCATCGACGGCACAGTGGTGAAACCATAAGCAGGGGAGCATTTCAGGTACAACGTCCATGCTCCCCGCATATGTCTACTCTTCCTCTTCCGGCTCCTGGCCGGCTTCCTGCAGAAGCGGCACGCACAACTGGGT
This sequence comes from uncultured Bryobacteraceae bacterium, assembly GCA_964247955.1. Classification (GTDB taxonomy): domain Bacteria; phylum Acidobacteriota; class Terriglobia; order Bryobacterales; family Bryobacteraceae; genus Bog-105. The sequence continues at coordinate 1,238 of CAXTWT010000146.1, read as the reverse complement.
AATGAGCTTGTCGGTTTTTTCTTCCTCCGTCAAGGTTAGCGCCAGCAGCTTTGCCACTTTCTGATTGCCCATCTGCTCCGCAATGGTTCGTACGCTGCCGTAACCGGCGATTTCGTAGTGTTCAATTTTTTGCGCCGACACTGCTAATGCTAAGTCTGCAGCAACCTCTTCTTTTTCCTTGCCATCGGCAATCGTTTCTTGTCCTTCTTCGACCAGACCCTGCATGGCTTTGCACGGTTTTGCTTTAGCTTTCGTGCCGAGAAGCTCAAAGATCTGCTTCAGACGCTCCACTTGACCTTGCGTTTCTTCTAAGTGCTTTTGAAACGCCAGCTTCATCTTGGGGTTATGGGCCGCCTTCGCCATTTTCGGCAGGACTTTCACTAACTGCCCTTCGGCATGGAGCAAATCCTGTAGTTGCTCGACCAATACTTCTTGTAAAACTGCCAATATTGACTCCTATCTTCTATAACGTGGAAGCCCGCTTCTTCCCGGATGTTTCAAAGCAATTGTGTTTCAGGCAAATCTGATGAGCTACTGCGCTCGGCCCAAGCACCACTTAGGGAGGAAGATATTGAAATGCAAGTAGAGATGCGACGGGAGAAGCGCAGGTCTTTCCAGAAGAGCTACTCGATCTCCTGGCAAGAGGAAAATGGTCTTACCCGTTCGGTGCAGGTGCAGGGCACGGACGTTTCGGATTCCGGCGTCGGCATCCGCTGTCCCGCCGAGATCCGAAGGGGCACGCGGGTCTACATCCAGGCCGAGGGCGGCGGACATCCCACCGGTCACAGCGTAGTTCGTCATACAACCCGACGCGGCGTCAACTATATCTTGGGATTAGAACTGGAGGGAGCCACTTCCCAAGCGCCGCCTCCGGCTAAGGCCGAAGATGGAAGCAACCACTACGAATTCCTGCAGATTAGCCCCAACGCCCAGACCGAGACCATTCAACGGGTCTACCACTTCCTCGCGGCCCGTTACCACCCGGATAATCCGGAAACCGGCGACCCGGAAAAATTCATCCTTTTGAATCGAGCGTATGAGGTGCTTTCGCATCCCGAACGCCGCGCCCGCTACGATGCCACGTTGAACGAGCAGAAGGCGCAACCAAGCGCCATGTTTGGCTCGCTTGACTTTCTGGATGGGGTAGAGGGCGAACACAATCGACGCGTGGCCGTACTCGCACTGCTTTATCGAAAATGCCGCGCTGACATCCACAATCCCCAGATTTCCCTGCTCGA
>CAXTWT010000145.1:0-11569 GCA_964247955.1 uncultured Bryobacteraceae bacterium | reverse complement strand
CGAATCCGCTGACCACCACGCTTTCGACACCCCTGCCCTACCCCACCCTGCAATCGACCACGGACCTCAGCGGAGCCTTGCGCGGTCTTCAACTGGACTATCGAAATTCTTATGTCCAGCAGTTGAATTTCAATATCGAGCAGGCTTTCGGCGGCACGGTGCTTACGGTCGGCTATGTCGGGTCTTTGGGCCGTCATCTGCGCATCTCGCCTGATCTTGATCTCGCGCCCCCGAGCACGGTCAGCTATGTGACGCGCCGTCCCTATTATTCCGTGCTTCCCAATGTCACTTCGCTGCCGATCATTCAATCGAACGGCTACAACAACTATCACGGCCTGCAGGCATCGGTTCAGCGGTGTCTGAGCAAAGGCATTACCGCCAATGCCAACTATACCTGGAGTCACGCGATTGGCGATACGGTCGGCTTCTCCCAAGGCGGTCTTTACACCAGCGCGCTTCCTTATCAGACCGGAAAACTGGAACGCGGCAACAGCGATTTGGATGTGCGTCAGCGCTTCACCCTGATGCTGAACTACGCTCTTCCTTTCGGTCAGTCATTGACAGGCTTGCGGGGCGGCCTTTTAAAAGGCTGGCAGATCAACGCTATTGATGTCTGGCAAACCGGCTTTCCTTTTTCGGTGGTCAACGCCAGCCCGCAAAGCAACACCGGCATCGGCAGCGACCGTCCCAATCAGGTAGCTGATCCCACGCTCGGCAACCCGACGATTCAGCAATGGTTCAATCGATCTGCTTTCCAGCCGCAAGCGTTCGGCACCATCGGCTCCGCCGCCCGCAATAGCGTTTACGGACCGCATTTCCGCCATTTCGATCTGTCGCTCTTCAAAGATTTTCAGCTCACGGAATTTCTCAAGCTGCAGGCCCGCGCCGAATCCTACAATCTGACGAACACGCCCAACTTCGGGCAGCCCTCGGCCACGCTCGGCACCAGTTCTTTCGCCACGATCAGTAGCACCCGGACGGGCAGCACGCCGCGCCTGCTGCAGTTCGCGCTGCGGCTGAGTTTCTAAAGGCACTCACATGAAAGCGTTTCTGTTCTTCCTCTGCACCGCCGTGCTCCTTGCGCAGAAGGCAACTCCCGCCGACGAGCCCGTGTTAACCGGCTTAGATGCTCTGGTGAGCCAGCACTTTGCTCCGCTCCAAAACAAGCGTATCGGACTCCTTACCAACCACACGGGCCTCAGCCGGGACGGCAAGCGGAATATCGACCTGATGCTCGCGGCAGGCGTCAAAGTCCAGGCTCTCTTTTCACCGGAACATGGGTTTGCCGGAGTGGAGGATCAGCCGAACATCGGCAACTCGGTTGATGCCGCTACGCAGTTGCCCATCTACAGCCTCCACTCCGGCAAAGACCACCGGTTGACACCCGAGATGCTGAAAAATATCGACACGCTCGTTTTTGACATTCAGGACGTGGGCGCGCGCTTTTACACCTATTCCTGCACGATGATCTACGGCATGGAAGAAGCGGCCCGCCTGCATCTTCCCTTCTATGTGCTCGACCGCCCGAACCCGATCACGGGCAATCATGTGGAAGGTCCCGTGGTCGACAGCGATTTGCAATCGTATGTCGGCTGCGCCGCTGTGCCGATTCGACACGGCTTCACCTTCGGAGAACTGGCCGGATTCGTGAATGGCGAACGACATCTCGGCGCTGATTTGCATGTCATTAAAATGCAAGGCTGGAAGCGCAGCACGTGGTGGGATGGAACGAATTTAACTTGGATTGATCCTTCCCCTAATATGAACAGCCTGCCAGCGGCCCTTCTTTATCCGGGCACGTGTTTACTCGAATCCACCCGCAATTTTTCCGTGGGACGCGGAACTCGCGTGGCCTACGAGCAGATTGGAGCCGACTGGCTGGATGGACGGAAACTGGCGGCATTTCTCAATAACCGCTCCCTTCGGGGTGTCCGCGCCTACCCGACACGTTTTCAGCCCGCCGCTTACCATTTCGCGCGCCAAACCATTGAAGGGGTCCGCTTCGTGGTGACCGACCGCGACACTTTCAACAGCGTAAGTCTGGGGTTGGAGATCATCTACGCGCTTCAGCAGCTTTACCCAGGCAAGGCCGACATCGCCGTAAACCAGCGCCTGATCGGCAGCAAAGCCGTGGTGAACGCGCTTGCAGCAGGCCAGGACCCGACCGCCATTCAGAAAAAGTACGAAGCCGATTTCCAAGAGTTTCTTCGGCGTCGCGTTCCCTACCTCCTTTACAGTAATTAAGAGTTCATTTCTATGCGTCCCGTTGTCATTTTCGCCCTTTTGCTCTTTGTCGCGTCTGACTTTCCGCTTGAAGCGCAGACCTCGACCGGCGAAATGTCCATTACGGTTCTCGACGCCAGCGGAGGAGTGATTCCGCAGGCAACGGTCACCGTCACGGGTTCCGAAACAGGAAATACTGTGCGCAGTCTCCTGACGAATGGAGGAGGCTTGGCTGCCGTTCCTCTTTTGCCGCCGAACCGCGCCTCGTCGCATAATGATGTTCGCTTGCGTTGCGTGCTGGCCGGCTCCTTCGAGCTGCCGTTTGGAAAGGGCAAACGATTGTTGAATAATTCAAAGGCAGGTTCCGCGATTGCAAGCGGCTGGCGGGTAGTTCCGATCTATCAAGTACAAACAGGACTGCCGTTTACTCCGGCGCTCTCGTTTGACGCTGCAAATGCCGGAACCGTCACCCGCCCGAATCGCGTTTGTGACGGCAATCTGTCGAGCCCAAGTTTGCAAAACTATTTCGACATGTCCTGCTTCGCGGCAGAGGCATCATACGTGTTCGGAAATTCCGGACAAAATGTACTCCGAGCGCCAGTTGCAAGTGGCCTTGCACATTAGTTTCTGAGGATGGTCTTGTGACTTCTTCTCTCAGCCGACGAACTCTTTTGAGCGGAGCCCTGGCTGCCTCGCAAATACCGCAAAGGGCAACTGCTGCGGACAGAAAGCCGAATGTGGCTGTCATTCTGTTTGATGACCTGGGACTGCATGATCTCGGCTATCTCGGAGCGACGGATCTGCGTACGCCCAACATCGACCGGTTGGCAACGACCGGAACAGTTTGCCGGAACTGGTACTCGAATGCGCCCGTGTGCGCGCCAGCCCGTTCCAGCCTGTTAACCGGTCGCTGTCCGATACGCGCGGGCGTGGGGCAAAATGGACTACCGCTGCGCCCTTCGGAAAAAACTCTCGCTTCCTTGCTGAAAGACGAAGGGTATGCGACCGCGCTGATAGGAAAATGGCATCTCGGCAGTTCGCCGGACACGGTGCCGAATGCGCACGGGTTTGATTACTTCTACGGTTTTCATGAAGGATGCGTCGATTATTATTCGCATCGCTATTACTGGGGTGAGCCGAAGCGGGCCAACTTCCATGACCTTTGGCGCAACCGCGAGGAGATCTTTGAGGACGGTCAGTACCTGACGGAACGGATCGGCGAAGAAGCGTCGGGCTTTATTACGAAGCAGCGCGATCTACCCTTCTTTCTGTACACTGCTTTGAACGCTGTACATTACCCGATGCATGCCCCGCAGAAGTACCTCCAGCGCTTTCCGAACCTCCCCCGTGAGCGCCGGATGTATGCGGCGATGCTGTCAGCGGCGGATGATGCCGTGGGCCAAATCATAAGCACGCTGGAGCGGAGTGGAACTCGTGATAACACTTTGATCTTCCTGCTGGGAGATAATGGCGCTACAACGGAGTGCCGTGCGGGCCTCAATGATCAACCAGCCACAGCGGGGCAGAACACACCCTTTCGGGGCTACAAATTCAGCACGTTCGACGGCGGAATGCATGTACCCGCTCTGGTGAACTGGCCCGGACGGGTTCCGGCCAGCAAGCAAATAGACCAAATTGTCATGACGGCAGACATCCTGCCAACGGTATGTCATGTGACCGGCGCACAAGTTCCGCAGGACCGAACCCTGGATGGCCGGAACATCTGGCCGGTGCTGACCGCTGGAGCTGCTTCGCCTCACGAGTTTGTGGCTTGGTCCGAAGGGCCGCAACTGGCCATTCGCCGAGGTCCGTGGAAGCTGGTGCTGAACGGGGTCACGCACGATGGTTCGCCTACAGGAGATAAACCCCTGGAGGGCGAGGATGCAGTGTTCCTATCCAACGTGGAAGAAGATCCGGGCGAATCGCGCAACCTGCGCCATCAGCACGCGAACGTGGCAGATGAGTTAGAGACTCTGGTCCACGAGTGGCGCCGGGAGGTCGCGACAAATTAATTTTACAATTGCCCCCGGAGCTACGGGACAAACACTGCCCGTAGAATTCCGTCCTGCTTGTGCTTGAACATGTCGTAACCTTTCGGCGAGTCCTCCAACGAGAAACGGTGGGTGGCCAGGAACGACGCATCCAGTTCGCCCTTGACGGTATGCTCCAGCAGACGCGGAACATACTTTTGTCCGTGCTGCTGCGCGGTCCGCACCGTCAGGCCCTTGTTTATGATGACGCCGATTGGAAACTTGTCCATGGCTCCGTAAACGCCCAGGATCGACAGCGTTCCACCTTTCCGGCACGCGAGAATCGCCTGCCGCAAGGCTTGACCCCGGTCGGTGTGCATTCGCAGCGCTTGTTTGGTTCGGTCATAGGCGTAATCGATGCCCGTGCCGTGCGCTTCCATTCCGACTGCGTCAATGCAGGCATCCGGCCCGCGTCCGCCGGTCATGTCGCGCAGCGCTTCCAACACATCCGGGGTCTCGGCGTAATTAATCGTCTCGGCTTTCACTTTGTCGCGCGCAAACGCCAGCCGGTCCGGGAAGCGGTCAATGGCAATCACGCGGGCCGCGCCCATCAGATACGCGCTCTTCTGCGCGATCAAGCCGACTCCGCCGCAACCCCAGACTGCTACCGTGTCACCGGGGTGAATGTTGCAGAAGTCCGCGCCCATGTACCCGGTCGGACCCGCATCTGACAGAAACACTACCTGCTCATCCCGCAATCCTTCCGGCACTGGGAAGCAATCGATATCGGCATGCGGCACCCGTATATATTGCGCATGCGAACCTGCATACCCGCCGAAAGCATGCGTGTAGCCGTAGATGCCCGCCGTCGGATAGCCAAGTAAAGGCGTCTGCATCGCGGCGTTGGGATTGGTGTTGTCGCATAAGGACCACAGATCGTTCTGACAGTACCAGCACTCGCCGCAACAGATGAAGGAAGGGACCACCACTCGATCACCCTTCTTAATTTTCTTCACCTCGCGGCCTGTTTCCACCACCTCGCCCATAAACTCATGGCCGATCACGTCACCCTGCCGCATCGTCGGGAGATAGCCGTCGATGAAATGCAGATCTGATCCGCAGGTGGTTGACATCGTGACTCGCAAAATGCAGTCGCGCGCATTGACGATTTTCGGATCAGGCACCGTCTCTACCCGCAGGTCGTTTACGCCGTTCCAACAAAGTGCTCGCATACAATTCTCTTTTCTAAAATGAATCTGATTCGCCGCGCCCGGACGGATTGCTTGCCAAGCTGGGAATCTCTCCGGTTTCTGCCAAGCTCTTAAAACGCCGTAAGGACTGCTCTGCAATGGTTTTCGGAACAAATCCTAGCGCTTTGGATACGAGGAGGCCCGGCGTTCCCAGCGGCGGCTCGAAACGGAATCGCACCCGCACCTCTGTTCCTCGCCCCGCCAGCGCCGGACGGAAGTAAACAGATCCCTCGTTGGGCAGGCTGGTTCCCGGCTTTGATGACCAACCCAGTTCCTGTCCAGGCTGCTCCACTGTCAGTTCGCTGTCCCACTCCACTGTCAGCGGTGCGGGAGACTTCACCTTCCAATGCGTGAGCTTCGGACCGGCAAGTGGAGTGACATCGGCAAAGTGCGCCATGATTTGGCGCAACCCTTCCGGACTGCGCCACAACTCATACAACTCTTCCGCGCCCTTCCCGATAGTCTGCGCCGCTTCCACCTGCGGAGCCTCGTCCGAGATTTCTTGTCCGCTTTTATATTCGGCTGTACTCACGCCGAGCGATTGATATAAACTGCAATGGCCGGTAGTCCCGCGCCAGAGCAGCCCGCCGCCCACAACTGCACCCGATAAGCCCACAAACGAAGGCTTTTTCAAACCGCGCCAAACCAGAAAGCTGCCTAACGCGACAGATGCCCAACGTTCCAGGTCGCCGACATTCCCGAATTTGTTTACTTCCACATCTGCCTGATTCAACCGATCCTCCCGTTGCCCTTGGCAAGCTTCTGTGTGACGGCTATTCGCCGGGGGCGTTGCGTTTCATTTTGTTTCGTAGTTCCGCCGTCGTAGGTTTACGGGCAAAAAAGAAGACTGGTCAGGACATGATCGACCCGAATCGGCAGTTTGCGGCAGCGAATGCCCGTCGCGTGGTAAACCGCATTGGCCACAGCCGCGTTTACGCCGCCCTCTGTGCAAATATCAATGAGACAAACTGCACGGCATGCTTTTGGCAAGACAGCTTTTAATCTTGCGAATGCGACCGCGAGCAATCGAAGCCGTCACCAAATAGGCATAAGCGGGGTTCGTAACGGGCTGATCCGCGCCATAGCAGGCTTGCCCGGTCACTTTGGCAACCCCATCAATGCGCGCCTGATCGCTCCCGATTACACCGCTCGGTCGAATTGGGTCCATACACCCTTTATTTTCCTTCAAGCAGGTCGGAGACGCTGTTTCCGCTATTCCGCACGAAGTGCTTCCACCGGGTTTACGGTCGCGGCTTTCCAGGCAGGAAAGAAACTGGCTGCCATCGATACAAGGAGCAGGAGCGACCCGGCCATAACCATCGCAGCAGGGTCTCCTGGCGACAAACCGTAGAGAAATCCGGTCACGAGACGCATGGCGACTACGGAGAGCGCCAGTCCCAGCACGGTCCCGATCGCTACCAGAAAGAGTGTTTCCTTCCACACGAGCCAGAGAATCTTATGACGGCTCGAACCCAGGGCGAGTCGTACGCCGATTTCCCCTGTTCGCCGCGCCACCATGTATGACATTACTCCGTAGATCCCCAGGCAAGCCAGCCCGAGCGCGAGTAAGCCGAACAGGGCCGTTAAGCGGGCAATTAGACGCGGCTGTGTCAGATTGCGTTGTACCTGGACCGACATCGTGTTCACTTCTTTAATCGACAGTCTGGAATCCACTTTGAGTACGGCTTGACGAGCTTGTGAGATGAGCCCTTGCGGATCGGTGTTCGTTCGAACATCAATGCTGTCGATGTTCCCCGGCGCCTGCTCAATGGGAAAGTAGATCAGGGGCGGTGCAACCTGCCGAACGTCGTTCACGCGTGCGTCGGAAACCACACCGACAATTTCGAAGTGTTGCGAACTATTCCAATCGTAAGCGAAACGCCTGCCCACGATCTCGCGATCTTTTGAGTACCGGTGGGCCAATGTCTGGTTTACAACGGCGACTTGTGGAGAATGTTCGTTGTCTTGCGGCCCGAACGCTCGCCCACGAAGCAGTTGAACCCCGATCGTTTCGAAGTAGCGCGTAGAAACGGTGTTCACTTGCGCATGGAACCGCTGGGCTGTTCCCGTGCGTTCCTCTGCTAAGTACACGTCAGTAGAATCAAAGCACCCGGCAGCTAAAGCGCAACTCGCGACGCCCGACGAGTGGACGCCGGGTATCACATTGAGGCTGTCCAGTAAGCGTCGATAGAGTGACAGGAACTCCGGGGGCTGATAGTTCACCAGGTGCGTGTCGACTCGAATGCTCAGGAGATGATCGCGATCAAATCCCGGATTTAACTGGCTGTAATTGCGGAGCGTCCGCCAGAACATACCGGCTCCCACCAGGAGCAACAAACAAAGCGCCACTTGGCCGATCACCAGGTTTCTCCGCAACGACCAGCGACGTGAGGAGCCGTAGCCGTGAACCCCTTTAGCGTGGGCCTTGAGCGCGGTCACCGGGTCTACTCGCGCCGATTGCACTGCCGGAGCCAAGCCGAACAAAAGGCCGGTGAGAACGGCCACAGAAAAGCCGAATAGCAAGAGACGCCCGTCCGGAGCGAGATGGAGCGGGAGGGTGCCGCCCGTGGTCGAAGCCCATTGGGGAATGACGCGGGCGCACAAGAAAGCCACCGCAATGCCGCAAACTCCGCCCGAAAGCGAAAGCAACAAACTCTCGATCAACATTTGCCGAATCAAGCGCGAGCGACCCGCCCCAATCGAAAGCTGAATCGCGTTCGCGCGTTCGCGGGCAGCGGCTCGCGCAAGAAGCAAGTTGGCGACGTTCGCACCAGTCATCAGCAGAATCACGGAGCTTAAGGCGAGAAGAAGAAACAGCGGCTGTCGGAACTGCTCCCGCAGCGTCGCGAACCCCTTTTGACCGGACTCCAGCGTCAGGTAGCTGCGCCGCAGCGCCTGTTTTTGCGCGGGATCTGATTCGCGTTGGATTAAGCGCTCGATCTCCTCCTGGGCGACGCGGTTCATCACCGCCGTGAAACGCGGAAATGCGTTCGCATCCCGAATGCGGAGGACGAACTGCAGCCATTGGATGTTTTCCTGCGGGAGCCAAGATTTGAAGGGGTCGGCAGCAGTCGTGGTGCTGTAATGCGAAAGGTAACGCACCTCGGATTGTTCACTTAAGGGCAGCCAGAAGTCCGGTTGCGCTTCGGGACGAGCGCCGAAAAACCCCGGTGCGGCCACGCCGATGATGGTTACCGGCAAGTGATTAACTAGAAGTTTGCGCCCGATGACCCCTGTATCACCGGCCCAATGCTTCTGCCAATAGTTGTAGCTGAGGACGGCCACCGCACTTTCCTGGGCACTGTTGTTCTCCCCTTCGGCAAAAAGGTGTCCCAATACTGCATCAGTCTCAAACACTTGAAAGAAGTTGCTCGATACCAACTGACCGGTCGCTGGTTCCTCCGGTCCTCCGGAACTGACGTAAAACGAAGCGGGCCATGTCATTGCCGCCATCGCGGTGAGCGGCGGCAGTTGCCGGCTGAATCGTTGGAAAACGGGATAAGAAAACCGCGCGTCTTCTGCCGATTGTCCACTCTGCTTGACAAGAAAGAGTTGCTCCGGAGCAGGCACCGGCAACGATTTGAGCAGAACGGCGTTCAGCAGGGTAAAGATCCCGGTGTTAGCGCCAATGCCGAGCGCCAAAGTGACCAGGCACACCACCGTAAAACCAGGCGTTTGCAGCAATCGGCGGATCGCGTGGCGAACATCCGCCAGCAAAGATTCCACAGCCGGCCAGTCCCAGGTCTCGCGACTGCGCTCCTCAAGAAGAGTGATGTTGCCGAATTCCCGACGCGCTCTCTTCTCCGCTTCCGGACGGCTCAACCCTTCCGCCGTCAGCGCTTCTGTCCGTTCCTGGAGATGTTGCCGAATCTCTTCAGCCACATCATTCTTCCACTCATTTCTCGTCAGTAATTGTTTGAGCCAGTTCACGGGTTCGTCCTTTTAGGATTCAGCGGGAGACAAAACCAAGGAGATGCCTTCCAGCATGCGCTTCAGGCGCGACTTTTCTCGTTCCAAATGCTTGGTTCCCGCCGGAGTGATTTGATAAGTGCGGACGCGGCGGTTTGTTTGTGACGTTTGCCATTCCGCTTTGACCAGGTTTGCCTTCAGTAATCGCTGGAGCGTGGGGTAGAGAGAACCCTCTTCCACTTGCAGCAGCTCGTTCGATTGCTGCTGGATGTGTTGCACGAGGGCGTAGCCATGCATCGGCTTCCTCCGAAGCGACTGGAGCACCATCATTTCCAAAGCTCCGGGAAACAAACTCCGGTCTTCCTTCTCCATGGGCATAGACTATTTTGATCTAGGTCTAGCATAAAATAGGGATTGGGAACTTGTCAATAACGTGGTCGGCTAATACTACAACGTTAAGTTTGCAGCCAACGTAGCACCAACTGCATCCGATTCTGTGTGACGGCAAAACAGTTGGCGGCCTGCCGGAAACGTTTGGAGATGTTTCTGACGGAGATGTTGGCCCCCTTGGGGCGGAAAGATCGACGGCAGCGGGGCGGGGTCTACCTGCGCGGCCTCCTGTTGGAGGGCGCGCGCAAGAGCGCGGGCGCCAGGGCGGCGCGACTGCCTGACGGTAATGAACAGAGTCTGCAGCCATTCCTCAACCAAAGCCCGTGGGACTAGCTCCCACTCTGGCGGCAGATGGCGACGCGTGTCGAGCGCACGTTTGCTCCTGCGGTGGCCTGGATCGTCGATGACACCGGATTCCCGAAAAAGGGAGAACACTCGGTCGGGGTCGCACGTCAGTACTCGGGCACCCTGGGCAAGACGGCCAATTGTCAGATTGCGGTCAGCCTGCACCGCACTGATACGCACGGCAGTTCTCCGCTGGGCTTCCGTCTCTACTTGCCCCAAGAGTGGGCCGACGACCCGGCGCGCTGTCAAGTCGCCGGGGTGCCCGAAGACATCTTCTTCCAGCTAAACTGGCAATTGGCGGTAGGACTGATCGACCAAGCGTTGGACTGGGGACGCGAAAAGCCCCCGGTGGTGCTGGCCGACTCCGCTTATGGCGAGGTGACAGTCTTCCGCGCAGCTCTGGCATCACGCGAACCGGCCTACGCCGTAGGCAGCAGCAAAGCCCTAGCGGTCTGGCCGGAGCCGCCCGGCGGAGCGATCCCGGCAGGTAAGAGCCGGGGCCGTCCGACTAAATGTCTGCGCTGCGGCGACCGGAAGCCGGTCTCGGGGAAAGACTTGGCCCTCACCCACCGGCAGCGGTTCCGGACAGTGAGGTGGCGCGCGGGCAGCCACGGCCCGCCGGCGTCGCGTTTCTGGGCGCAGCGGGTGCAGGCCGCACACGGCTGGAACCACGGCCGGGCGCCGGGTAAGGAGGTGTGGCTGTTGGTGGAATGGCCGGCGGATGAACCCGAGCCCATCAAATACTACCTGTGTGATTTGCCGAAAAGCTGCCGTCTGCGACGGCTGGTCGCCACGGCGCGGGGGCGCTGGCGGGTCGAGCAGGACTATCAGCAGAGGAAGGAAGAGTTGGGGCTGGACCACTTCGAGGGCCGCTCCTGGACCGGCTGGCATCATCACGTGACGATGGTGATGCTGGCGCACTTATTTCTGCGCCGGGAGCAGAAACGGAGGTCGAGTAAAAGAACGTTGGACGCTGCCCGAAACGCGGCGGGAGATCCAACGGCTGCTGGCTACCTGGACGGGCCACTGTCTTTATTGCGGAGCGGAAGCACGCAGCCCATAATGACTTAACGTTGTAGTACTAAGTAGTCGGCCAAAAATTTTGTCGTTCTCTCAGCGGACACTGCGTCCTTACAGCATGATGGACCACTCCTCGTCCGCACCCAGTTCTTTCTCCGGTCATGACCGGCGACGGCTCGCCGCCGCGCTTCGACGCATCTCCGACGTGCGTCTGTTCCGGCGCGTGCAGGCCCGTGCTGCGCGTGGCCGAAGGCGACCCGATCCCCTCTGTCGCACGCGCGTTACGTGTCAGTGGCCGCAGCCTCCAGCGTTGGGTGCAGGTTTATCGGCGTCGTCGTCGCCCGGAGGATCTGCTCGATGCACGGCGCAGCGGAAGACCACGCACGGCGGGCCAGTTGGATCAGGCGGCCTGAGGGTATAAAAAGGATTGTGTAAACGGTTTTTCTCTGGAGAAGAAAGAGA
>CAXTWT010000144.1:0-11622 GCA_964247955.1 uncultured Bryobacteraceae bacterium | reverse complement strand
ACGGTTTCGGAACCGGCAAAGGGCGCAGAAGCAATCCGTCCGAGATGCCGAAAACAGTTGCATTCGCGCCAATACCAAGAGCAATGGAAATAATTGCTGTGAGTGCAAAGCCCGGATTCTGGCGCAGACTGCGAAACGCATAGCGGAAATCGTTCATGGTACCGCTTGTTTGCATTTTGCCTGCCATTAACTCATTAGTTACTTTTCAATAAGTTAAATGGAAAAGATTTGGAGAACTGTTCGTTTCCGGGACAAACCATTGCGAAAGTGAACTTAAACGAACAAATCACCAACCGGCAAAGAAGCGTCGCTAATACGAGAAACCGGGTTCGCGGCCATAGTAGTGTCCTGTTTGCTCAATATACAGAATGGCTGCCGAATAGCAGGCACAGTCTATCGAAGCTCATTGAATCGAAGATTGATACAACTCTTCCACCCGCGCCAGGTCGTCGCACTCTTCCGGTTTCTTATCTTGCCGCCAGCGCAGGATGCGGGGAAACCGGAGCGCATAACCGCTTTTATGGCGCGAACTCTTCTGGATGCCGTCAAAGGCCACTTCCAGCACCACTTCCGGGCGCACCACCATCACCGGCCCGAACCGATCCGTGGAAGCAGCCCGCAATACCTTGGTGAGTTCCTTGACTTCCGCGTCCGTCAGTCCGCTGTAAGCCTTGCCGACACTCACAAATTTGTCTCCTGACCTGACGGCAAATGTGTAATCGGAAAACACCGTGGCGCGGCGTCCACTGCCTTGCTGCGCGGAGATAATGACTACATCGAGCGTTCCATAAGCCCGCTTCAGCTTCAGCCACGCGCCGCTGCGCTTGGCCGGTTCGTAATGGCTGCCTTTCCGCTTCAACAGCAAACCTTCATTGCCGCCTTCGCGGGCTCGGAGAAAGAGCCGGTCGATCTCCTCGTGCGTCTGGGCTTCGTGCTGCGGCGAGATCATGAGCGGCATCGGCTGCGACCCTAAAACTTCGGCCAGCAAGCCGCGTCTTTCTTCCAGCGGCGAATGGAAAAACAGCCGGTCGTTACGCAACAGAAGATCGTACGCCATAAACGCAACCGGTATTTCGGCCAGCAGAGTTGCCCGCACGTTTTTGCGCGCCAGCCGTTGCTGCAGAACGTTAAAATTCAGGGCGCGTCCGTCGCGCCAGGCAAGAATTTCACCATCAATCAGGCCGCTGCCGTCCAACGGCTCAAAGGCGCGGACCACTTCCGGGAACACAGGGGTGACTTCTTCCATGCCGCGCGAGTAGATGCGGACATCACCGCTGTCGAAATGCACCTGCGAACGGATGCCGTCATACTTGTCTTCCACGATCCACTCGGACGGTTGCGGCAAGTCTTCCAGGCGATCCAGCGGTTTCGCCAGCATGAACTCCATGGGATGGAAGAGCCGCGCTTCAATAGCGGAAAGTTCACCATGCCGGGCAGCAAGCGCCACACGCGCCAGATCGCCCAAGCGATTGTTGGCGTCACGGACAGCTTCGAACGGAGCGTCGCAAGCTGCCGCGACCGCTTCCTCCACCTGCCTCGCCATTAATCCGATCCGCAAGCCGCGCGTGATGATTTTAATGAAGTACTTGATCGTCAATGGTCGGTAAGCGCGGTACGCAGCGACTAGAATTTCTCGCTTCCGTGCTGTGGTCCGGGCGCGAAACAACCCCTGATAAATAGCGTTCGCTTCCCGCAAGCTGAGGGGCTGGTTGCCGGGGGTGTGCTGCAAAAGCAGCCCCGTGGTTTCGCCGATGTCGCCCGCTTCGGCATAGCAAACGCTCAGAGTGTCGTTGTCCCAACCTGTCGCGGTTCGAAGCGCGTCACGCAAGATGCTGGAGCCAATCGAAAGCCTCTGTTTTTCTTCCTTCCCAAAAAGACTGTGATTCCCCGCTTCTTCCGGGGCAGGCCCGGCACTCAGGAACTGTACGGCTAAAACTAGGTCTTCGTCAGAAAGACCCCGCAGATACTCGGCAAGAATCGCCACTTTGCGCAAACGGCTTCCATGATCGGCGATCTCTTCGCAAACAGTTGCCAGTTGATCCATCAGCCCTCGGCCTCAATGTTGGTGCGCTCGCTGGCGCGATGCGGCGCAGCCGCCGAGTAACCACGGCTTTGCAGGATTCTGGCGAACGGGACGGTGTAGCCATGCACCACATCAATATGCTTCGGCCTTGATTGCTCAACTAAGCTAAGAAGTTCATTGAAATCGGCATGGTCGGAATAGGGAATCAAACGTTCCGCCCCGCTGCGCGAACGGGCATTATCGAGCGCCGCCCACCCGGAAACATAAGCCAGCCGGATATTCTTGCCGCTCGCTTCCAGGGCATTGCCGTGCGAGGGAACCACCACTAGCGCTTTTCCGGCAGTCGCGCGAGCGTCGTACGGCTCCCAGCCGGGAAACGCATAACCCTGTTCCTCGTAGACGGGAATAAACCTCGCAATCGCGCCATGCACCGCCGTCCGAATACCGGCTTGGCAAAGAACATGCACAATCTCCTGCCCACGGCCCAGCGCATAACCAATAAACACAGGCACTGCGCCATCCTCCAAGCAGGCGCGCGCAAAGCTGACAATGCGCTCGCTTGCTTCTTCACGGCTCAAAAGCTTATAAAGCGGCAGGCCGAACGTTGATTCGATAATCAGGCGGTCGCAGGGAATCGGCTCCGTTGTGTCTCCGCAAAGAGGCTGGCGCAGTTTGATATCGCCTGTGTAGACTAATCGCTCGCCGCGAAACTCAATCAGAAGCTGTGCCGCACCTAAGATATGGCTGGCCGGATAGGCCGTAAGCGCCGCTCCGTTCCAATCGAAGGTTTCGCCGAACTCCAGCGGAAACAGTTGCGGCTCCTCCCGGTCATCAGGCTTCCAAAGCCGCATGCGATAGAAACGGAGTGTCGTCGGCGTGCCGATCGCTTTGCCGTGACAGCCGCGCGCATGATCGCTATGACCATGCGAGATCCAAGTGGCGGCGCAAGGGTCGGTGCTGTCGAGCCATAGTTCGATTTCGGGAAGGTAGATGCCGTTAGGGCGAAATTCAACCTGCATGGGATATCAACAGTTTGGCAGCAGAACTTCTGTTGACTTATATGAATTGCAGGAGTGACAATTTGTACGTGGAACTTAAGACCATCCGCACAAGCATTGATCTCCCACCCGACCTGCATCGGCGGCTTCGTGAAGCAGCAGCGAAAGAAGGCTATTCCGCAAAACAATTCATCCTGCAGAGCATTGAACAGACGATAGAAATCTCTGAACGCGGGCGTCCAAAGAGGCGTCTGGATCTTGATCCCCCTATTGTTCCATCAACAGGAAAGCCCTTTACCTTGACGAATGACCAGATCTATGACATTCTTGAGTTTCCCTGATGTTAACGTCTGGCTTGCACTTCTATTAGCGGATCACATCCACCGTAGTACAGCCAAGAACTGGTGGGATTCAAACAGATTCGAGATTATCGGCTTTACTCGTATCACACAGATTGGCGTGCTTCGTCTGCTGACAACTGCGGCTGCCATGAATGGTAAACCTCTAACGGTAGCCGCTGCCTGGGTCGCCTATGACCGGCTCTTCGTGGATGATCGAGTTGCATTCATCGCGGAGCCGAACGATGCCGAACTTTCTTTTCGGAAGCATACGTCTGTCGATCAAGTCTCTCCAAAGATTTGGGCAGATGCTTGGCTACTCGCGATAGCTGACCGTAGCGATGCCGTTATTATTACATTTGATCGGGCGCTTGCAGCAAAATCAAACCGCTGTTTGTTGCTGAGCTAGGGTTAACTTTTACTGGAATGCATGTTTAGGGGCCAAGAAATACACTGCACAGCCGGTCGATGAATTCGCGTACTTGCGCTTCATGCCCAACAGTCCCGTTCACCATAACGGAAAACGCAATGAAACCGTGCTGCTGAGTTTCGATGTAACCGCTCAAGGCATTGACATGCGCCAGCGATCCGGTTTTTGCATGGACCCGCTGCGCTCCCGCGATCTTGCGGAAACGGTGTTGCAGCGAACCGTCAAAGTCGCCAATCGGCAAAGAGCGCAGCCATGCCTCGCGCTCCGGGCGGGTCCACATGTAGCGGAGAAGAGCAACCGTGGAATTGGGAGTAATCAGGTCCTGCCGGGCCAAACCGGAGCCGTCCGCCAAGGCAAAGCCTGTCCCCTCACGAGTGATGCCCGCTTCCTCCAGAAACGTTTCTCGCTCCTTTATGCCGTTTTCGAGCGTGCCCACGCCTGTTCGGCAATACGCCACCTCGCGCAACAGCATCTCGGCATGCAGATTCTGACTGACTTTATTCACCACCTGTATAGCTTCCGAAAGCGGAGCCGATTCGTGCGCCGTGATGAGTGTTCCGGGTATAGCGGTGTTGCCTGATCGTTCCGAATGCCCCACGCCATGCACAACAATTCCGCGATCACGCAGCAGGTCTGCCAAAGTTTCCGCAGCAAAGGAGGCAGGGTCGGGTACGCCGAAGTCTTCGCGCCACTCATCGACCGATTTGCCGATAACGCCCCGGATAATCAGTTCGTTGCTGCCCGGCGGTCTGCGAAAAGCGATATGCGACTCCTTTGAAGAGTCAGTGACAACCTGATTCAAAATGACGAAGTTGTTGGAGAACGGACGCACTTCCACATCCGCCAGCTCGCCCACTGCGCCGGGCCGCAGGATCACCGCTACCGTATTGTCATTGAGGGCCAGCGCTGATACCGGCGCGCCATAGCTGTAGGTGCTGTCGTCCAGGGTCCAGCCGTCAGGATAAGGGTCGTCTCCGTAACGCGTATCCACGCCCACAACATCGCCGTTGATCTCGCGAATGCCTGCCCCTGCAATTCCATCAGCCAATTGTTTGAAAGCGGCCAGCGGATCGCCTTCGGGCGCGTCGGCCAGATAAGGCAGAGCGCGTCCGGACAGGTTCGGATCGCCGCCTCCAATCAGCAGTAAATCATTGATGACGGATTGGCCTGGAATCCACGGAGTGTCCGTCCGCACTTCTGTCCGAAATGTGTAGCCCGCGCCCAGTCTCACCAGCGCCAGGGCGGTCGTATACAGCTTTGCGTTGGAGGCGGGAGTGAAGAATACTGAAGAGTTCTGTTCGGCGAGAACCGCGCCGCTTTGGACGTCGACAAACTGAAACCCAACACGCCCCTTCTGCACTGCCGGATAACTATTTACCAGGGTGGCGATCTTCTCTGCGACAGTGGGAGGAGCCTGTCCACGCAGAGCGGCGGATAGGAGCAAAACTGAGATCAACAATTGCGCCAAGTTAGTTCTTGCCTCCCGCTGCGGTCAAAACCCGCAATTCGTTCTTTTCCGTTTTGCTGCCCATCAGATGCGCCTCGAACATAATCAGCAAAGCAAGAATCAAAACTGCCACCGAGCCAAGCGCGGGAATCAGCATGATATAGGGAGTGCCCCAAAAAGAATCGACATAGCCGATCAACCAGGGTGCGCACATCGCCCCGGTGATTGCAATCGAAAAGATGCGGTGGTAAAAGCCCGCATGATAAGAGAAGCGGTCATCCAGCGTTTCAGCCAGCAAAGGATAGATAGGAGCAAAGCCAAGCCCGGTAATGACGGCGCCGATAAAAGCGCCGGTCAGGAACGGAGTCAGGCTGAGCAGCAGATAACCGGCAACCGCCACGATAATGCTCGACAGCAGCAGTCGCCGGTGATTGATGCGCGGCAGTAAGGGGCGCACGGCGAGGCGGCCTGCCGTCAACGCCAGAAAATAAGCAGCCAGCGCAAGAATGGCGAGAACGGGATTGACCCCCAACCGGTGAATGAGAAAAAGCGGCAGCCAGCCGGCCAGAACCCATTCGTTGCCGGATTGAAAAAAAATCAGCAGCCCAAACAAAACAGCCGCAACCCTGCGAATATCTTTCACTTCCCGGCGCTGGTGTTCCTGTTCTTCCCGAAGGCGAAACGGTTTGCAGCCTTCGGGCGACTTGTCCCGTGCAAAAAACAGTGCAAACAGTAATGGTAAAGCGGCCAGAACTGCGGGTTCAATTTGCGCGGAACCGGTGAAGTAAGTAGCGGCGGCAACGACAGTCGCTGCCATGCAGCCGAAGCCCAGCAAACTTCCGGCGTAACTAACCGCGCCCGCTGTTGAACTGGAAAAATAAGGCTCCAACATATAGAGTAGGGAAGCAGCTAACCCGCCCGCCGCCAGTCCGGTAAAACTTAAGTCAAGGACCCGCCAAGCGACCGGCGCGGGCGGCGCCACGAAAGATAAGCTCAACAGGCTCAGAAAACCAAGGAGGCAGGACGAAACGGCAACGGACCGGATAGGAAACCGAAGCAGCAGGCGGCGTGAAATCGCCTGCGCTACCACATAGCCCGCGTTTAACGCCAGAAAATGAAAACCGATCACCTCCGGATGGGTGTTGATGTGATACTGCCATGCGATCAGCAGCGAACCGATGCAGCCGACCAGAATGCCCACTAGGAAAAATCCGTAAATCCAACTCCGCGCCCTTCGATTTTTCACAAAATTTTTGACGATGTTAGCGAGATGGGTTGACACATTCCAAGGGCAACTTATAAAATAAAATCATCACTGAAAAAGGAGGTGGTCCAGTCGAATATGAATTCTGGTAGTGACTGTAGCATACAATCCACGCGCGAGGTGGCCGACTCTTAAAGTCGCCGTTCGTACGTTCAGGTTTCGTTCAGTGACGAGCCGAAGTTCTTGTGGACCGGTCGCCCGTCGCGCGTAACGTAGCTAGAGTATAGCCTTAGGGCTCCAACAGAAATACCCTGGATGGCGCGTCCCGTACGCTTCATCTGGGGCTTTCTGCTTTTTGGAGAAAAGTGTTAAACTAAAAATTACCCCACCTGATTTTTCCACTCGAAAGGATTTAATAAAGTCATGAAAGCAGGGATTCATCCCGCCTATGAGGAAGTAAAAGTAGTGTGCGCCTGCGGATCAAACTTCCAAACTCGCTCCACTCATAAGGGCGACCTGCGCGTCGAAATTTGCTCCAGTTGCCATCCGTTCTTTACAGGCCGGCAAAAGCTGGTCGATACGGAAGGCCGCGTGGATCGCTTCCAGAAGAAATTTGCCAAGGCGCGCGAGATGCAGGCTCAGAAGAAGGCTGCCACTGACGCCAAGGCTGCTAAAAAGGTTCAGTAGCTTTACCTTTTCGTTGCCGCGCTACTCTTGCCGCAAAGCCGCCATCGGGTCCAGATGGGAGGCTCGTCGTGCTGGCCGTACACAGGCCAATAGCCCAACCAGAAAGACAATGCCCGTGACGGCAGCAAGTGAGAGTGGATCAAAGGGAGAGACGCCCCAGATCATTGTGCCAATCACCCGGTGGAGGCTGAGGCTCACGGCAAGCCCAACAGCCGCCCCGATTCCCAAGAGTTTCGCTGCGGAACGAACTACCATGCCGTGAATATCGGACCGTTGAGCGCCCAGCGCCATACGAATACCGATTTCCTGTCGTTTGCGAGTTACGGCGTAGTTCATCACCGCGTAAACGCCCAATGCCGAGAGGGCCAGCCCAAGAACGGCAAATACGCCAAACAGAAACACGCTGAAGCGCGGCTCGGCATATCCCCCGGCGTCAAGTAGCTGCTGGAGCGTTCGGACTTCCATAGCCGGCTGATCCGGGTCCAAGGTGTGCAACTGGTTCTCAATGGGCTTGGCCAAGCTCTGAGCAGGCACACTCCCGCTCACGAGCAAAGTCGGTGAGATCCCCAGGTACCCCGTTACTGTGAACGGAATATAGACTTCCGGAAAGGTTTCCCTCTGTAGCCCGGCATTTGGCGCGTCACCGGCTACGCCGACAATCTCAAACATGTCGTTTGGAAGCTGCGCCGGTGGCCTCAGCAGATTCGACAATTTGACGCTTTCGCCGATTACCGGCCTTCCAGAAAAGTAAAATTTGGCAAACTTTTCGTTTACCACGGCAAAATGCTTCGCTGCATTCACATCATCGGAAGTCAAAAGCCGTCCCTGAAGCAAGCGCCCATTCATCAGTTCCGGGTACTCGCTGCTGATCTGGCTGACCATCACCCTGGTTTTGCTGCGAACCGAACTGCCGGGAACCGTCGCGCCTGACCCAAAGTACACAAACGGATGAACGGATTGATTGATAGCGACCGCTTCCACGCCGGGAACGGCACGCGCGCGTTCGAGCAATTGCCGGAAAAAGGCATTACGGGTTTCACGCGTCGGATAGCGGCGCTCCGGCAAAGGAATCGTCAAGGTCAGGACGCGCTCCGGCTGCCGACCCACTTGCACCTGCTCCAAGCGCAGAAGCGTTCGCAGCACCAGACTGGCAGCCACTAAAAGAATCATGGCGAGGGCAACCTGAGCAATCACGAAGATGTTTCGCAGATGCCCTTCGCGGAAGGCGCTGCTCATTCCTCGGCCTGCGCTTTTCAGCACACCGGCGAGATCGGCGCGTGCGGTCTGCCAAGCTGGCGCCAGACCGAACAGAAGGGCAGCGCCCAGCGAGACAGCAAGCGTAAACAGCAGCACCGGCACATTCAAACGCACCTCCGACTCATCCGGAATCGTGTTCGGAGGAACAATGGCGAGAACAGCATACAGGCTTGCATAAGCAAAGGGCACGCCTAGGGAACCGGCCATGAGACCCAGCAGAGCGCTTTCCGTCAAGAGCTGCCGGACCAATCGGAATCGACCGGCTCCCAGCGACGCCCGTATCCCCATCTCCCGCGTTCGAGCCGCCGCCCGAGCGAGCAGCAAGCTCGATACGTTCGTACAGGCCAGAAGGAGCAGCAGACTAACGGCACCCAACAAAATCCAGAGTGAGCGCCGAATGCCGCTCGGAAACGTTTCGTAGAAATCTTCCAACACGACGCGAAACTTCGTCACATGTTCGCCCGTCTCGCGGGTCATCATGTCGGCCAGAACCGGATGCAGAGACGTCTGCGCCTGCGCGAACGTGACCCCCGGCTTTAAGCGCCCTATGATGAAGATGTTCCGCACCTCTTCTACCGCCTGTCCGCGATGAAACACGATAGGCAAATATACGTCCGCTCCTCGCCACATGAAGCGCCGGGGCATAACTCCCACCACCGTCCGCACCTTGTCATTCAGCTGCATCTCGCGGCCAATCACGCCGGGGTCGCCGCCCATCTGGCGCAGCCAGAACTTGTAGCCGAGCACCGCCACGGGAGGAGCGTCCGGCTGACCATCGCGCGGCAGGATCGTCCGGCCCAGCAGGGGTTTAACACCCATTACAGGAAACGTGTTGGGCGTAACGAAGTTGCCGCGCAGGCGCAAGGGCTCGCCTGTGCCCGTCCAGAACACATTGCTGATGGTGGAGGCGATTAAATCCCCAAAAACCTGATTATGATCTACCAAATCAAGATATTGATCCGGAGTATCGGGATAAAACCGGGAGCCGCGATCCGGCTGCCGGGCTGAGAAGCTGAAGAGAGTTTCCGGGTGCGCATAGGGAAAGGGATCGAGAATGACCCCGTACACGACGCTGAAAATGGCCGTTGTCACTCCGATCCCCAAGGCAAGAGACAAAAGAGCGGAACATGCAAATCCAGGCTCTTTCGCCAGATTGCGGGCTCCGAAGCGAAGATCCTGCCACAGTTGCTCGACTCCTGCCAATACAGACATTCCGGCCTCCTGTTTAAACAGTGATGCCTGAAATTATAACCCCTAAAGGCCGAAGCGGTTCGGATCTTACTGCGGAGCCACCAGTCCCTTGCGGATCGCAAACAAAACCAGTTCGGCAGTGCGGTGAATGTTCATCTTCTCCATTAAGTTGGCGCGGTGAACAGAAACCGTGTTGACGCTCAACTCCAGCAGGCTCGCAATCTCCTTATTTGACTTGCCCTGGGCAATGAGTTGCAGCACCTGCTTCTCGCGTCCTGTCAGCCGGTTGAGTTCATCATCCTGTTCATGGGCCACATACTTCAGCCCTGAGCCGATAAACCGCTTGCCTTCCGCCACTGCCTTGATGGCGCCCACCAGATCCACATCGATGGCGCTTTTGAGCAGATAGCCCTTTGCGCCCGCATCGAGAGCATTACGCACATAGTTATCTTCGGCGTGCATGCTGAGGATGAGCACTTCCGTGTCCGGCAGGTTTCGGACAATTTCCTTGGTTGCCTGCACTCCATCAAGCTCCGGCATGGAAAGGTCCATGACGATAACATTCGGCTTCAGTTCCGTCGCCATGCGAATCGCTTCCACGCCGTTGCTGGCCTCGCCGAGGATCTGCATGCCTTCCTCATCTTCCAGAATCCGCCGGAAGCCTCGACGCACGAGGCTGTGATCATCCACCAGCAATACCGATATAGCTTCACTCATAATTACGACTCACCACTTCTCCCAAACTTTGCTCTTCCGCCGCTTCACTTGCGTTCTCATCCGGCGCAAGCGGCATTGTGAGGGATACCGTTGTGCCCGCATGCGGGGTCGATACGATCTGCAGCTTTCCATTCAGAAGCGCGGCGCGCTCCCGCATGGCGATCAGCCCTAATCCGGGTCTATCACCCTTCTTCGCAGGGGGCAGACCACTGCCGAAATCCCGGATGCTCAGTGTCAAGCTTTCGGGCCGAAAGATCGCATGAATTTCCGCTTGTTTCGTGCTGGAGTGTTTGGCGGCGTTATTCAAAGCCTCCTGCATAATGCGAAAGCAGTTGGTAGCAGGCTGCCCGGTAATACGGATCGCAGGCCCCTCCACAATGGCCTTGGTCTGGATACCGGTTTGCCGCTGAAACACCCCCGCATACCATTCGATACCCTTAGCTAGACCATAATCGTCCAGTACCGCCGGATGCAGCATTTGCGAAAGGCTGCGCATCTTCTCAAGCGTGTTGTGGGTGATTTCGCGGACCTCGCTTAATTCCGTTCGGAGCGGAGAATCCGGCGGCACACCCTTACGCTCGGCGCGCGCCAGCATCGTCGCAACTGCCGTGAGGATCTGCCCAAACTCATCATGCAGCTCGCGCGAAACCGAACGCAGCACTTCTTCCTGCACCGTGAGCAGCCGCCCTGCCAGAACCCGGCGCTGGTGGGACAGCGACTCCAGCCGGTTGAAAAGCTGCCGGTTCGAGTAGATCAAATACGAGCTGGTGACGGCAATGGCGATCATCATGGCCGCCACAAAGACATAGATGTCCCGCTCGACCCGCCGGTAAATGGAATAGATCTTCTGGTCGGCGTTCTGTTCAGCCCCGTTGTTTCGTTCCAGCAGATGCAGCACCAAGGACGCAAGGCTTTCCTGTTGGGCCAAAAGCTGCGTAGAAGCTAATCGCCGGGCTCCTGCATCATTGCCTTCTTTTGCCTTCCGGAACACTTCGTCCGACGTTCGGCGCAGTTGCTGCAGGCTGCCAATTAACTGCTCCTTGGCGTCAGGACGCCGCGTAACGGGCGCTAAGGCAACTTCTTCCTTGATAGACTGCTCCAGGTCAGACCGTAGCTGCTCAAATTCCGCCTGATACTGGCTGATATTGGAAGCCTTCGGCGCTTGTCCCATATCACGAAGCTTCAAGCCAACTGCATTCAAATCGTTCTGTACCTGCAGCAGCAAAAGCGAGTCATGCCGGTTCAAATCAATAGTCTGCTGTTGCAAGGTCCGCAATCCGGCCAACTGCCGAAGCGTATACCAGGAGAAGAACGCAACAGCCGCCAGCGT